>NZ_PSUE01000041.1:0-16672 GCF_002931645.1 Rathayibacter sp. AY2B5
GCCCCCGACCTCAGGACACCGTGAACCCTCAGGACACCGCGAAAGCCCCCGCCTTCCCCTGGATCGGCCTGCTCACGCTCGCCGGCGCCGTCTTCGTCTCCGTGACGAGCGAGTTCCTCCCGACCGGGCTCATCCCCGACATGTCGCGCGACCTCGGGGTGAGCATCTCGCTCACCGGCCAGCTCGTCACGATCTTCGCCGCGACCGTCGTCGTCGCGACGACTCCGCTGACCCTGGTGACCCAGCGCTTCTCGCGCAAGAGCCTCCTCCTCGTGGCGCTGTGCACCATCGCGGTCGCCAACGTCCTCGCCGCGCTCGCCCCCACCTTCGGGCTGCTCATCGGCGCGCGCATCCTCGGCGGGCTCGCCCACGGCCTCTTCTGGGCGATCGTCGCCGCCTACTCCGCGCACCTCGTCGCTCCGGAGCAGCTCGGCCGCGCGACCGCGATCACGGCGGGCGGCGGATCCGCGGCCTTCGTCCTCGGCGTCCCCCTGGGCACGGCGCTCGGGCACGCGTTCGGCTGGCGGCCCACCTTCGCGATCCTCGGCGGCGTCGTGCTCGTGCTCGCGCTGATCGTGGTGAAGTTCCTGCCCGCGGTCGACCACCACATCCCGCTGCGGACCGGCGAGATCCGCCTGCCGGCGCGGAAGGACCGGACGCTCCCCCGCATCATCGGCGTCTGCGTCGTCATCCTGCTGGTGCTGATCGGCCAGAACACCCTCTCGACCTACATCACGCCCTGGCTCGAGAACGCCTCCTTCGCCCCCGACACGGTGCCGCTCGTGCTCTTCGCGTTCGGCGGCGCAGGGGCGGTCGGACTCGTCCTGGCCGGCTTCGCGACCGACCGGTTCCCCCGCTCGGGCTTCGTGGTCGCCGCGATCGCGGTTGTGCTGGCGCTCGCGGGCCTGGCCGTCGCCGCGGGCACCGGCGCCGCCACGGCCGTGGTCGTCGCCGCCGTGGTCTGGAACATCGCGTTCGGCGGCATCCCGGCGATGCTGCAGACCCGGATGCTGCGCACCTCCTCCTTCCAGCTGCGGAGCCTCGCCGCGGCGCTCCAGACGACGGCGTTCAACATCGGCATCGGCGGCGGCGCGGTCGTCGGCGGGCTGGCGATCGACGCGAGCGGGCTCGACGTGCTGCCGTGGGTCGCGATCGTCATCGTCGCGGTGGGGCTCGTCGTCAGCCTGATCGTCGACGCCCGGGCGACGGCGGCGGTGCGGGCGGAGGCGGTTCCTACTCGCTGATCCTGTTCATGACGGAGGTAGAACGTGCTCCGGCGCGCGCCGATCCGCGTGTTCACGCTCGAGCTGGAACGTTCTTCCTCCGTTGTGAAGACGGCGGCCTCCGGCTTCGTGGACACGGCGGCGTTCCTCCGGCGCGAACACCGGGATGTCGTCCGCACGGCCGACGCTGCGCCGCGGGGAGCAGGGGATACGGTCGAGGGATGAGAGACGGAACCCGATGAGCCCGAGCACCCTCGAGCCGCCGCTGGCCCTCCCCTACTACGGGGCTCCGCCGATGGCGGCGCTCCGCCGCTTCTTCGGCAACTACCTCCGCTTCCGCGGGAGGGCGAGCCGGGCCGAGTACTGGTGGATCATCCTCCTCGGCAGCGTCCTCACAGGGCTGCTGCAGCTGGCCGACGGCGGTCCGTGGCGCCTCGACTTCACGCTGACCCCGTACCCGAGCGGCGCGCCGTTCCAGACCTTCTGGGTGTCGCTCGCCGCGGGCGCGATCGCCCTGGCGACGTTCCTCCCGTCGCTCTCGCTGATCTGGCGGCGACTGCACGACGTGAACCGCAGCGGGCTGTGGATCCTCGCGATCCTCGTGCCGATCGCCGGCTACGTGTTCCTGCTGATCCTGTTCGTGCTGCCGCCGCGGCCGGAGGGCGCGCGGTTCGACTGAGCGGCGGACGCCTCGGCGGTGGAGTGCCGGACCCGGCCGACGAGTCAACGGCCGGCAGACCGGCCGGCGCCTCGACGGGCGCACCAGGCCGCCACCTGTAAGCGCTGGCGCATCGGATGGAAACCTCCGCGGGTCGCCTGATACCGTGCTGCGCAGGTCAGGGTCTCCGCGCGCATGTCTGGGCGTGAGCGCTAGGAATCCGGCCGCACACCTCGGCCCATTCGACGAGAACTCGAGATACTGCACAGCAGTCCTCTTCGCCGGAGACGGTGGAGGAAACCTCCGGACCTCACTAGTCGACGGACGGCCTGGAGGCCCTTTGTAAAGGCGCAGCGGGGCCGTGGGAGCCCCCCGCCTCATCCGGGTCGGCTCGGGGCTCCAGGAGCCTCACCGCGAGCCGGTCGGTCGCAACGACCGCCCTCGAAGACGCGCCGCATCAAGTGACCGTTGGGCACTCGGCTTCACTGCTCTCCCTCAGGGAGCGGAAGGGTGACGTCGACGGCGCGCAACTCCGTCATGTTCGAGCGCTCGACCGCCCGGTAGACCGCCGAGCGCGTCGCCCCAAACTGCTCCGAGAGCTCGGCCACGATGTAGTTGCCCTAGCGGCACTCCGCCACCAGGTGCGCCTCGATCTTCGGGAAGCGCTTCGGCTGGCGGCCGCGCAGGCGCCCCTTCGCCTTCGCGATCCGCATCCCCTCGCGCGTGCGCGACCGGATCAGGTCGCCCTCGAACTCCTCGATCATCGCCAGCACGTTGAACAGCAGCCGGCCCATCGGGTCGTTCGGGTCGTGCAGCGACCCGCCGATATTCAGTCGCACTCCCCTGCGCGCGAGCTCGTCCACGACGTCGCGTGCGTCGGTGGTCGAGCGGGTGAGCCGGTCGAGCTTCGTCACGAACAGAGTCGAGCCGGCGTCGCACGCCGCCAGGTCCTCGCGCAGCGCGGGCCCCTCGCGGTTGCTGCCGGTGAGGCCGGGTCAACGTAGATCCGCTCCGCCGGCACACCGGTCGCAAGCAGCGCGTCGCGCTGCGCCTGCGCGTCCTGCTTATCCGTCGAGACGCGGGCGCCTCCGACAAGCTCATGACGTCCGCCTACGACCACAAACCGGGCCTCAGACCGACCGCCCCTCTACGGACCTCGAGCTGATCGCGGTCAAGATCGCGCTGAACCTCGCGTCATCGGCGGCCTTCATACCGAAGAACGAACGGTCACCGTAGGGGGCGAGCACGACCGATCCGCCCTCCTCGAGGACGACCTCGATCGATCGCCGGGTGAAGAACCGGTCGAGCAGCGGAGTCGGCCGGACGGACGCGATTCGCGACCACGGGAAGGTGACCCGCCGCGCATTCGCCTGCGACAGGATGCTCAGCCCGGTCTCGTCCAGGTGAACGACCGGGTACGACCCCATGCTGACGTCCGGGTCCAAGCCCCTCACCAGCGACCGCAGGTGCTGATGGTAGACGCACGCGAAAGCCTCCCCCGAGGTCCCGGGATCAAGTTCCGCCACCCTCCGCGCGGAGCGCCCGGCTGACGCCCTCGCCCAGAGGAAGAGCCCCACCGCCAAAACCACTAGAGCCCCATCGATGACAGCGACCACCGAATATGACCCGCTCCGGCTCAGAACGAAGAAGTGCTGCGCGACGACGGCACCGACCGCGAGCACGAGCGGAAACCAACGAACCCGGAGAGCAGGAATCGCAGAAACGGTCACGGCATTGGTCATTTGTTCCTCGCTTGTCGCCGAAGTAGCGCCGCAGTCTTCCAGTCCAGATGCGGCTCGCCTGCCTCCCGCAGGATGACACCGGTTCTCGAATCCACCGTAGGAACCGTGATGCGCCCGAACCCCAGGGTCGTGTAACCGGCTTCCTTCTCAGCGGTGACCCTGGATGTGCCGATCGCGAGACAGATCATTGACCAAGCGAGAGCGGCGAAGAACAGCGCCAGCGGCACGAAAAGGGGCAGACGCGATCCCGGAGGAAGGACCGCGAACCCGATGACGAGCCAGATCCAGGCGATCGCCTGGGCGAGCGTTCCCCACCCGGTGTTGAGAATACGTGTACGCGCAGACCACCCGGGCAGCACTTCCACCCTCCCCGGCACCAACGCAGGTTCCCTCTCCGCCCCCGACATCACGCGCCCTCCGTCGACAGCGCCAGGGCGACGGCCCCAGCGGCGCGCGCATCAGCCCGCTGCACCGCCCGATAGACCGTCGAACGCGCGACCTTGAACTCCGCCGCGAGCGCGGCAACGGTGTAGTTCCCGGCACGATGCTCTGCGACCAGATGCGCCTCGATCTTCGGCGACAGCTTCGGCTGACGGCCACGCAGACGCCCCTTGGCCTTCGCGACCTTCATCCCCTCACGCGTGCGGGCGCGAATCAGGTCCCCCTCGAACTCCGCGACCATCGCGAGCACGTTGAACAGCAGCCGGCCGATCGGATCCTCCGGATCATGGACCGACCCCCCGATGCTGAGCTTCACGCCGCGGCGGGTCAGCTCATCAACGATGTCGCGAGCGTCTGTGATGGACCGCGCGAGCCGGTCGAGCTTCGTCACGAGCAGAGTCGATCCGGCGTCGCATGCCGCCAGCGCTTCCCGCAGCGCGGGACGCTCGCGGTTCCGGCCCGTCAGACCGGAATCGACGTAGATCCGATCGGATGGGACGCCGGCCGCCCGGAGTGCGTCGCGCTGCGCGGTCGCATCTTGCTTGTCGGTTGAGACGCGGGCGTATCCCACGAGAGCTGCCATGCGCTCAGTGTGTCAGTTGACGCCCCATCATCGGGCATTTCATCGGGCGGGTCTATTGCGACAAACAGCGCCGCGAGATTCCGGTCTCATGCGCGGCCATCCTGGGCGGACGGATGACGACCCCTCATCGGACGCCGGACGCATCGACGCACTAGCCCTCCGAGGCTCGCGCCGCACTACCGTCGAATGCGCCCGCCCAAGGCACCCCTAATCCAGTAAGGGGTGTCCTGCCCGCAGCACGGTGAGGGTGGCAGCCCGTTCGAGCCGGGCCGGGTCAGAGGAGCCTCGCGCTGCGGGCGCGAGGCTCCCGCTCGACGCGGAGAGCGATTCCCTATCGGTACGCATGTCCAAATCCTCGCGCATCGAACAGGGGCCGGAGAGGCTCCTCGACGCCGGAGCGGCTGTCCTCATCTACTCCGGAGGTGTCCGTTAGGGGGACTTGGGTTCAGCCGGTCGTTGCAATACCACCGTGAGTCGGAGTGTTGGCGATGGGATCGAAGTTGAAGCAGCGTGCCCGGGGTGGCGCGGTTCTGGGAGCTGCCGAGGGAAGGGTCGAGTCGGTCGGCGGCCCGTGATGCTGTCGGCGTGCCGGTGAAGAGCCGCTCAACGGAGCAATCAGCTGCTTTCCGTCCGTCGCCTCGCAGGGGGTGTCTGCTCGGATCTTATGCTTGATTCGTCACATTGTTTAGTGGTTCAGTATCGCGTCGACGTTTTCGGTCGTTCCGTATCCCACCATTCGATGAGGTTGGCGTGCAAGATTAGCGCGAAGGCTTCGACTGCAAGGTCGCCTCCGGTGGTCAGGGAATCGATTGCGGCAGGGTCCCACTGGTCGAGATTCACTACCTCGTCAGTGGAGGTGGGTGTAGCTCGAATGGTTGTGTCAACGCTCCATCCGTTTGAGCTGTGGGTTGCGGTAGCCGCGATGACGTCGTACGGGGTGGAGTAGTGGCGGCGCATCCACCCCACGACGTCGGCGAGGTCGCGGGTGTCGGTCAATCGTTCTCGATCGGGGTGTAGACGGGGCATCCGGTCCCGTAGGGCGGTTGGATGATGGGTGCGGCGGTGGTGCTGCTGGTAGATCGGGTGTTTATGGTGCTGTCGATTTTGTAGGCGTTGACGATGCCGATGGGGTTAGCGAGGGCATCGGAGCCGTTGTAGGCGTTATATCCGAAGAGAACGAAGTAGACGGGTGTGCAGTTCGCGTCGTAGAGCGTCTTAGAGCCTGAGCTCCCGGGTGCGTAGAGGCCGTAGCTGAGTGTCTGCTGAATATCGAAGTTGGTGTCCGCGTCAAAGTGGCCGCGAGCGATGATGTGATTCAGTCCGAACCGGGAATTTCCGCAACGCAGCGGCAGGTGCGACAACCGTACCCAGGACGAGCGCAACGAACACCGTGGCGATTTTGCCAGCGGACCGATTTCGTGAGGTGTGCATGACTATTACGACCTTCATCCAAGTCCCCGCGCTCACCCCTTGTGAGCGGTCGTCGTGCACGTCTAGGTCTACTCCGCATAGCTCGGCAATACAACCCTGGGTGTTGCCGACACCCGGGCTTGGCAGCGGGACACGCATGCCCTTCGAAGATCATCAGTGGGACAGTGTTCGTGGCAGCGAGCTGCAAGTTGGCGTCTGCGGGAGGGCCGTTCCCCGCACCAGCCCGGCGCGCGGGATGCGCCGCGCGCGGGCGCGGGCGGCAGCGTTCCGCAGGACAGCCGCTCGCGGCCATCACTGCTACTGCAGCGACCAGCGCCAGTTCCGAGCGCAGTAGGAACATCCCGCGCTGATGTCCTCCGGCCCGAACGTCGGAGTAATGATCGACGGTGCGAGCTTCACCGCCACAGGCTTCGCGGGACGATACCGCCGCCCGCAGACGTCTAGGCGCCCGGCCAACCATCCCCATAAGGGACGCCGCCTGCCGACGAGAGATCCGGCTCAACGGTCTCGACGACGCACTCTCGACACGCGTACAGGGATTCCAACTCCGGGCTTCGCTGGCATGTACCCGTAGTTGTCCGCCCACAGCTCCGGCTCGCTCGCGCGGTCGATCCAACGCAGCGAGTACACCCGACCCCGGACGTCGACCGAACCTCCGAGTAGTTCATCGAAGACCGACTCATCACCCAGCTCGAAACCGTCCTCGTACGGCGGGCCCACGCGCGGATGGGATTCATCGAAAGCAGGCTCATAGAAAAACGTCCACGCGATCCCCCATCGCGGATCACTCAGCTCCCGCCTCCACCACGGGCCGCTGGCCGCGAGGTGAGCACCGACCTGCACCGAGAAGTAGCCCGCTAGACCACCCTCGAATGACGCCTCAGCGACAGCCTCGCGAAACCGCTCGAGCTCAGGACGCAACTGCGGCGAATCGCGCTTACTCGAGTGGAAGAACATTCGCTGACGGTACTGCGCCGAACACGCCACAGCCACCAGGCTGCTCAGTGGGTGACCGGCCACCCATCCGCATACGGGATGCTTCAACTTGCCGATGGTGCTTAGGCTCCAGTCGTGGACTCTCCGTTTCGACACCATCGACAGGCAGGCATCATCAGTCCCGCCTCAACGCTTGACCTGCCCGCATCGATCACCTGCTCCACGTACTACCGTCCTCGCGCCGGCAGCAACGACGACGCCTTCGCTGATCGGATCGTGATCGAGCGGTGCGACGGCATGTACTTACTCGAAGGCCCTTCGCTGAGTTATCCCAACCTGCAACTGAAACTCGAGTACTCCGGGGAGGCTCCGGAAGGTCACTTCGTCAGCGTCAACGTCTCCGACCTGCGTGGGAACCGGCTGCTGCGAACGCTGTACCAGTACGCGAACGCGGACGCTCTGCGCAACGACCTCGGAGGCGGGCACGGCTTCACTGGCCTCAACTACTTCTACCGCGACGGAGCGGAACTGCAGTACTGGTGCAGCGTCGAAGCATCAGAGTGACCGGCCGACCATCCCTTCACGGAACGACACTGCGCACTCCTTGCGCCGAGTGGGGCGGCCAGCAGGTGGCAGGTTCAGCTATCTCGATGCGGCGAGATCCGGTAGCTGTTCGGTGTCGTGGTCACAGAGCGTCTGGCGCAACAGCACGATCGCGGCGGCGTAGCGGGTGCGGGCGGTGGACGTCGGCAGGCGGAGAACTCGCGCCGCTTCGGTCACAGTGAATCCATCCCAGTGAACGAGTTCGATGACTTCTCTGAGTTTCGCTGGCAACGAGCGCACGGCCCTCTGCACGTCAATCTGGTCATCGGATGGCATCGGGAGCTGTTGACCGTTCTGGCGGAGGTCGTCCGCGAGGGCCGTCGTCAGGCGGTCCTGCCCGACTTTTTTCCGCTGATGGTTTGCGAGCTTGTGGCGGGCAGTGACGAAGAGCCACATGCGGCCGCGGACAGGGTCGGTGGGCATGATCGCGATGCGCTTCCATGCCGTCTCCGCGGTTTCTGCGAGCAGGTCGGCGGCGTCCTCGTGATTCGAGGTACGCCGGAGCAGGTACGCGAGCAGGTCCGCGGCGTTGTCCTCGATCGCGGTGCGAAGGATGCGTGCTCGCTCGTCAGCGGTCCGCATCATTCGCTTCCACAGTCGATCGATGAAGCCATCGACACCTCTTCGGTGAAGCCCTGGTCCTTGAGCTGCTGACTCACAAGCTGCAACGCCACGGATGAGATCCCGCTCCAGCGTTGCTGAACAGCAGGCTTGGGAGTGTTCGGCGGGAACATGAACTCCGGCGCCGATCCGATATCGAGATTGGCCAGATCAAGCCCGCGTAGCGCCTGTTCGGCCGCGGCCATCCCTTCAGGGGTGTTCAGCGCCCGGTTCGCGGGGTCCAGGGGCTGCACCTGGATCGTCGCAGAGCACGACTCGCCGTCGACGGTCACGACGTACGGCATCACCTCGCCCATAAGCACCGGACGATTCAGTAGTGGAGCGGCGACTGCGACGCCGGCCCCGCCCGTCAGTACCAGCCCGGCCAGCGCAGATGCCGTCCACAGCCGCCGTCTGCGACGGACCGCGCGAGTGGGTTCGGCGTCGAGCATGATCTTGACTGCCTCCTCGCCCCACTGGGGCGGCAGGCTCGGGTACGGGTTGGTGCTGTCCAGTTCGACAGTGGTGAAGTGATTCAACGCAGGCCCTCCAATTTCGCCTCTACACAGCACATGTCGCGGCGGCCTCGAAAACGCGGACGCTCGAAAATTTTGTGCCACCGTCGCGTCCGCGGGCGCATGGGCTCAGCGTCAGTTCGCTCTTATCGACACCGGCAGATCGGTACCGGTCACACCTCGGTGGTCTTTCAAGCAGGACCGGCGGACGTAGCCTTCTCAGCATGACGACGCCGGCTGAGTCCGTGCCCCTGACCAGCCGACGCCCGCCGCAGCGGCGGCGGCACGGGGCGCTGCTGTTCCTTCGAGACGTGGTGGTCATCGTCCTGGTAGCAGTTCTGGTTTCCAGCCTGGTCAAGACGTTCCTCGTGCGGTCGTTCTACATCCCGTCGTCATCGATGAACAACACGCTGGTGCAGGACGACCGCATCATCGTCAACGAGCTCGTCCCCGATGTCGTGCCCCTCTCCCGCGGAGACGTCATCGTGTTCAAGGACCCGGGCGGATGGCTTCAGCCCGTCCTGCAGACCGAGGACACGTCCATCGCCGGGCTGTTCGAGAACACGCTGCAGGCGGTGGGACTGGCGCCCGAGGAGACCAACGATCACCTCATCAAGCGGCTGATCGGGCTTCCTGGCGATCACGTCGTCTGCTGCACGCCGTTGGGGCAGATGACCGTGAACGGGCAGCCCCTCGATGAGGCCTCGTACATCAAGGACGGCGAGAATGCCCCGGCCGCGTCGAGCATCCCGTTCGATGTCACCGTGCCCCCTGATGGGCTCTGGGTGATGGGCGACAACCGGGGGAACTCCGCCGACTCCCGCCTCCAACAGGGCACGCCCTCCAAGGGCTTCGTCCCGATCGACAACGTGACAGGCCGAGCCGTCGCGATCACGTGGCCGATCGACCGATGGCGCTGGCTCGACAACTTCCCCAACACGTTCCAGGGCCTCGATCCTCGCTAGGGCCGCCGCCCGGAGGGCGATCCCCATACGGACGCCTCGATCGGCGGGCGGACCTCTCGCGGTTGCCTAGCAAGCAGACCGTCCTCACTGGCTAGTCTTCGCTCGTGACCTCTCCGGCCTTCGCAATAGACCTCGACCGCGCTCGCTTCCGAATCGGTGTCTTCGCGGTCGTTCACTTCGCACTCGCCGTCGCCCTGGTCCCGTTCACGCTGCTGCACTACGGCAACCTGATGCACCCGGCCTTCGATGAAGCACAGGACCTGCGCGATTTCGGACCAGCCGTGCAGTGGGCAACGCTTGGCGCATGGGTGCCGGTCCTCGTGACACCCGTCGTCGCCTTCATCACCGTCCGCCGACTCACTCACCCTCGCCAGCGCTACTGGATCGTGCCGGTCATCGGCATCGCCGCCTCCGTGACACTCCACTTCCTGCCGTACCTCTTCTTCGAGACGCCGCAGCTACCCACCGGCGGCTGAGGGGGGCGATAGCTGCGCCGACTAGTGACCGTGCAGGGATCCTCTTACGGAACGGTTCAGTGGCGCCCGCGTCGCATGTGCAGGGGACCTTGAACATCTAAATGCTCACGGTCGTCTGCACGAGTGCCGCGGTGACGCGAAGAGGTGTGCAGGCGACTGCGAGGACCGACAGCGGCGTACGCAACTCGCGGGCGACCGGTTGACGACCCCTCAACGGACGCCGCGGCGCTGGTAGAGCTATCTTCAAGATGGACACGGGAGGGCTGATGCGAGCCGAATGGAACGAAGCGTTCTTTGACGCGCAGCGCGAGGAACCGCTGACCTATTGGGTCTGCTTCTGGATTGGCGCCGATGACGAGCTGGCGGTGACCCATGACCCGCAGCGGATCACGGACGCCGACTCGGTCGAGGAGGTCCTGGCCTGGATTCACGACACGAAGGGCGACCGAGACTTCGAGCTGTTCGTGGAGACCCTCAACCACACCGAGACCCGCGAGCACGGCTGGATGCCAGCCCGAAACCTCATCCACCTCGCCGGCAATTACCGCCCACCAGGAACGACTTCCACCCTCTCTGCAAGCTCGGAGAACTAGCAGCACCTCCACCCCGGCCGGGCGACACGAGAAAACAGCTAGCCGCCCAGCAGTGCCCGCCCGGGGCGACGTCGACCCGAACCACGCGAAGCCTTGGCGGGGCAGCGGGCTCCGGGTTGGATGAGCACATGCAGAGCCGAAAGTCGAGCAAACCAGCGACCAGCCGCACGTCATCGATCCGGTAGTCGTACTCCGAAACCGGATGACGCCGCCGCACCCCGACGGCCTCGAGCGCTGCGGCAAGCTCGGCGTCCAGCAACATGCGCTGATCCTCTCAGACGCACGGCCAGCGATCCCCTTACGGGACAGGCGTCTTCCATGGTCCTGACGTGCTTGAACGAGGCCGGAGCGGATCGGGCTCAGAGCACATCGACGCGGCTACCCACTCCGTCATCCAGTGACCCGTTGCGAAGCTGCCGTGGCTCGAACAGGCTGAGGCCGTGCACTCCAGCCTTGAGGACCCGTACCCGCCGTCGCTTGATGAAGTGACCACTCGATTCCCTGGTGCGCTGTTCACGTTGCAGCAGCAACCCTCCGTCGAAGAGATCGCTGTAGGGACGATCGTGCACACCACAAACGAGCAGAGCCGCTACCTCTCCGCGGCGATCACCTACACCCTCTGGCGCCGACCGGAGAACCGAGACGATCCCGCCAACCTGGCCGACATCAGCAGCGAGCTGCGCACTCAGCTCGACGAACCACCAGTGCGCCCCCTTCCCGCACGACTCGTGGAGATAAGAGCTCGACTCCAGTTCCCGATGCTCTGGGAAGCAGTGCTGACGACGCTCATCGACCCGAAGGACCCCGGTCCACGAACGATCGAATCAACGCTGACGGATCATGTGAATCACGTGCTGAGGAACCGATTCCGCGATACGCGCGTCCAAGGGACGCTGCCAGGGGAACTGCTAGGCGGAGCGACCGCGGCTGCGGTCGAGCGTGGCGTGGCAGTCAGCGTCGACAGCCGACCGGAAAACGGGGTTCTACTTGATACCGACGCTCACGTCCTCGGTATCGGAGCCGAACTCGAGGGTCGCCACATAACGGCCGTCATCGCACGCGACGATCTACCCTTCCTCAACCTCGCGTTCGCGACCAGACAATCCACGGGCGCCCTTTGACGGGCTGATCCAGCCCTGTACGGGAGGGGCGGATCAACCCCGGTGATCCGACCGTCCCGCGTGGGGATCCCCATACGGGATCAGTAGCACGGCGTCGCCAGCACCTGCGCTGGTACGCTCCCCACCATTCGACCTACTCGAGGGGCAGCACGATGCAGACGCTTCGCAACACCGTGTTGACCGTGACGGTTGCAGCGCTGGTCTCCGGCTTCCTCGCCGTGGGTGCGGTGGCCATCGGGATCACCAGCGCAAAACCTGGCGCCGGAAGCCCCGAGCCGATCGCGTACTCCGAGCCGAGCTGGACGGACACCAGCACGCTCATCATCGGCGGTTACGAGACGCCTTCTCCTGAAATGATCGCGACCACTCCCCCGCTCTCTGCAGAGTGACGACGGCACCTGCCGACGATCCGGCTCGCTGCGAGACGGGGGCATTCTCGTGACGTGGGAGCAATGGACGTTCTCGCTCGGAGCGATCCCCGTGTCGCTCATCGTTCTCAGGAACGTGCTGTGGAGATTCGGCTGCACGAACTCCGGGAGCAAGATCCTTTTCGCCTTCGGCCTCGGAGC
Organism: Rathayibacter sp. AY2B5; assembly: GCF_002931645.1. Classification (NCBI taxonomy): domain Bacteria; kingdom Bacillati; phylum Actinomycetota; class Actinomycetes; order Micrococcales; family Microbacteriaceae; genus Rathayibacter; species Rathayibacter sp. AY2B5. The sequence goes on from NZ_PSUE01000041.1 coordinate 12,457, forward strand.
GTGCCTGCTGTGCATCGCCCTCGCTGTGATCTGGCAGGTCCACGCCGCGAACGCCGACTGGGCTCCGCCCGGGTACGACCAGAACGAAGTCGGCGGCCTCATCCTCTGGACTCTCTACTGGAACGCGGTCGCCGGCTTCTTCACCGCGCTCGGCATCCGGGTCACCGACATCCTGATCATCGAACGGACGCGGCGGATATCCGCCGCCGTCGTCCCTGACGCAGGGTGAAGAGCAAGACGTCCGGCTAGCGATCCCCATACGGGACGTCGGCCGCGCGGCGGAAGCCAACCATTTAGAACTTGGACGGCGTTCCTGAGACGTTCCGCGCCCGACCGGCCGTGTCCATAGTGAAGAGCAAGGTCTGCTCGAGGAGGAAACGATGGACGACGACGGATTCGATGAGTTCCTGGCCCGCTCGGGACGTAGTCCGATAGGTGGGCTCGCGTCTCGCACTGTTATTGAGGACCTGGTGTCCGCCACCGCGGAGAGCGCGACACCACGGCGTCCGTGGTGGCGTCGCCCGCTTCTAATCCTCCCCGTGATCGGTGTCCTCGCCGCGACGACAGCCGGGGCCGTCGTCTTCACCGTGGGATTCGATGCGGACGCGATCGTCCCGATCAACTACACGACCGACTCGGGTCGACAGGTCAGCTGTCACTACGCGGTCGAGGCCGGCATCGGCGGCACGAGCGACCCGGCAGCGGTAAAGGACTTCATCGCTGAGCACGACTGGTCAGGGATCGGCCAGCGCGTCTACGAAGAAGCCCTCGCACATCCCTACATCCCACGGAACAGCGAAGAGGCCGCCGGCCTCACGCAGGCCAACCTCGACAAGTTCTCGTTCGGGGCGGCTCTGACCACGGTGATCTGGGCCGAAGTCCCCGACGAACTGGTGCCCGAGGACATGCTGAGCGGAGCCGAATCCGACTGCGAAGGAGAACTGCGGTGACCCTGGACGACCAGCTGTCATCGAAAGCCTCCTCGACGCGGCGAGGCGACGACGAGCGCGCCAGACGGGTGGAGCTCCTGCTTCTCGCCCAGGCGGAACCGCTACTGCGCTACTTCTCCCGCCGAGCTCCCCTGGATGACGCCCCCGACCTCCTCAGCGAGACCATGCTCACCGTCTGGCGCCGCGCGAAAGACGTACCCGCCGGCAACGAAGGGACGCTCTGGATCTACGGGGTCGCACGCCGAGTCCTCGCTACTCACCACCGCTCGAATCGCCGCCGAACCAGCCTCGTTGACCGCCTCCGAGACCAGATTGTCGTTCACAACCCGGCCCACGACCAGCTGGACGACATCAGCGCGCACCTCCACCACCTCATCGAGAGGTTGCCCGCCGTTGATCGCGACATCATCGGCTTGGTCCACTGGGAAGGCTTCACCCTCGAAGAAGCCGCACGCATCCTCGAGAAAAACCCCTCCACGATCCGGACCCGATACGCGCGACTTCGACAACAGCTGAAGTCGGAACTCCAAGCCGAGGTCTAGCTCCGTCAGATGGCCATCCCCTTACGGGACAGACTCTCGACTGATTCCATCGTCGCGTCGTCAATTCGGGGTCCTGCCGGACATGTACAGAGTGAAGGCCACTCGAGCGCACAGGAGCAGATCATGACCACCGAACCTCACGACGCGGGCAGCGATCGGGCGATGAACGCGCTCCTGGACGAATCGGCGCCGCCGACCCCACTGGCGGAAGCCGTCTCCGACTCCTCTCTTCGAGAGATGATTCGCGGAGCGGAGTGGAACGCGCGACGCGGCAGGCGACAGGCGACGCCTCGTGCGCTCGTGATCGGGACCGTCGTCGCTCTCACGCTGGGCGGCACGGGTGCAGCAGCGGCAGCGACGCTCTCGGGGTGGGAGCCGTGGGTGGCGGATCCGGATTCCGTTGTCCACTTCACCCTGCCCAGCGGAAGAGAATGCGAGCTCCGAAGCGTCGCCAAGGAAGGCGACCCGGAGGACATCAAGGAGATGCAGGACGTGCTTCGCACCACCGACGTGCTCGCCCTCGCGGACGTCGACGGCGAGCTTGCTCGGATCGTCGCCCGGGACGTGACCGTCCGCGGCGACGACGGCGACACCGTGGTGCCCGCGACCGAGTTGTACTCCGAAGATGAGCTGTACCGCCAAGCCGTGGAGGGCGCGATCATCAACGTCGTCTGGGACGAGCTCGAAGATCGAGGAGTGGTCGATCCCGTCACCGGATCGGATCTCTCCTTCGGAAGCCAGGACGACTGCGCAGACCTCACCCAGGCAGACCGCACCCAGTGAGCCGCCGCGACACCCGAGCCGATCGCGTGGTCACGATCCTCGACGCCACAGCCCGTGACCTTCTGAACTACCTCGAACGCCGAGTCGGCGCCGACGACGCTCCCGACGCGCTCTCCGAGACAATGACGATCGCGTGGCGCCGATCGTCATCCATGCCCCTGCCAGACGAGGACGCCCGCCTCTGGCTGTTCGGGGTCGCGCGGAACGTCGTCCTGAACACCAGCAGGACCCGCCGGCGCCAAGACCTCCTCGCCGAGAAGCTCCGCGGCACCATCGACCCCACCGTCGTGATCGCAGAACCCTCCGACATCGCCCTCGACGTACGGGCAGCTCTGGACAAGCTCGCTCCAGAGCTCGCAGAGCTCGTGCGACTGGTGCACTGGGACGGCTTCTCTCTCAGCGAGGCAGCTCAGATCGTCTCCGTCCCGCCGTCAACGGCGCGCAGTCGGTACCAGAAGGCGAAGCGCGAGCTCGGTGACCTGCTGTCCCCGCAGCCCTCGGAACGAGCACTTAGGTCTGCAGAGAAACGCTGGGTCTGACGCGCTAGCCCATCGGCTATCGAGACAAGTTCCGGCAGCGGCGGGGGTGTCGGACCACGCGGCCGTTGGCGAGAACCGCACATTGCGAGCCGTATTTCCTGAGTCCGACGACCCACGTCTGAGCGATCCGTCCGACCAGGCTGTGACCATGACTGAATCGCCCATCACTCGATCAACTCTTCTCCACCAGTCGCTTGCAGGCGGCATGGACGTGTCCCACGTCGAGGTGCGCCGAATCTCAATCGCAGCTGGCACGAAGGGCGGTGCTCACGTTCACAACGGCCCTGTCTTCGGAGCCATCGAAAGGGGGTCGGTCACATTCCAGATCGGTGAGGAGGCACAAACCACCCTTCGCGCCGGCGACGTCTTCTACGAGCCTGCCGGGGTCATCGTCTCCAAGTTCGACACCACGAGCGAAGACGTCGTGTTCATCGGCTACTTCCTCCTGTCGGACGGGGCAGCACCCGAGATCGAGTTCACTGCGCAGGACTGACCGCTAGCCCGTCCCCGTACGGGCGGCCTCCCGCGACGGATCGCACGCGCACATAACGCTGGTCGAGTGGTCGGAACGTGGAATCCTCGTCCCATGATCGTGAGCGACGGACAGGCCTGCGCCCCAGGGGACCTCGACGTGCTCACCGACCGACTCCGACTGTGCCGGCCCGCCGAAACCGACCTCCACGAGCTGTCCCGCCTCTACACCGATCCGCGGATCGCGGAAGAAGATCCGCTCCTCCTCCATCTCTCCGCCGATCAGACCCGGGCCGTCATCGCGTACCGGAGGACCCAGTGGACACAAGACGGACTCAGCAGCTGGGTGATCCGCCGGCGCGACTCCCCCACCGACAACCATGATCTGATCGGAATGGGCGGATGCACCCTCCTCTCCGACGCGGCCTGGAACGTGGCGTTCACCCTCCACCCCGACCACTGGAGCAAGGGCTACGCGCAGGAAGTCGCCCTCACCGGCATCGAACTCGCCCACTTACTCCGACCGGAGCTGCCCATCACCGCGGTCGTCGCAGAACGCAACGCACGCTCCCGCCGCACGATTGAGCGACTCGGCCTCCAGCGGAGGTGGGAAGGTCCGGATGCGCACAGCCCAGACCCGACCGCTCGAATCGTCCTCTACGCCGACCGCCAGCTCTCCATCGAACAAGTCCGCCAACTCACCAGCTAAATCCGGCCACAGCACGACCTCATCAGCCGGCCAGGGATCCCTCACGGGACCGTCAATGGTGATGAGGCGATGAGTGAGCACGTTCGTGCCTGCGTCAAGACAGTGGATCTGTCGCGGTGGAGCATCCCCTACCGGACGCATGGTTGACGGTCCCATGGAGGGCGGCCGCCTCCACTAGACCTCTTTATCCGACTGGGGTAGCTACCCTCGAGCCCATGACCG
>NZ_PSUE01000042.1:0-16269 GCF_002931645.1 Rathayibacter sp. AY2B5
GGTCGGCGCTACGGCGAGGCGGTCGCCGAGCGGGTCGTGCGGGTGACCGGGCGCGCGGCGGGAGCCGGACGCTCGGCGACGGGGGCGGGCCGCGACGGGGCGGCGGGGTCGGGCGCGGCGGCGGGCTCGCCGGGAGGTGCGACGGTCGCCCAGGAGTCGGGCATCGGCGGCTCGACCGGCGGCATGTCCTCCTCCGGCGGCTCCTCGTCGAACGGGGGCTCGTCGCCGGCGGGAGCGGCTTCAGCGGCGGCGACGGGGGCGGCGCGCACCGGCTCGGCGGCCGCGGCGGGGGCCTCCACCGGAGCGGAGGGAGCAGCCGCCTCGGCCGCAGGGGTCGGATCGGCGGGGATCGCCACCGTGGCCCAGCCGTCGGAGCCGGTCGCGGCCGGGATCGGCGCAGCCGGGGCGGGCGCGGCGGTCGCCTCGACGGCGGCGCGCTCGGCCTCCGGGGCGGCGGCGCGAGGCTCGACACGGGCGATGTACTTCACCCGCAGGCCGAGTACCTGCTGGATCGCCTGACGCAGGTACTCGCTGACTCCGGGCTGCCCGGCGGTTCCCGGCATCTTGAACGACTCGACGTCGTTCTGGCTCGGGAACGAGAGGGTCAGCACGTCGTCCTTGAGGGCGCGCACCTGGGCGGTGTAGGCCACCAGCCAGGCGGTCATCTTCGCCTTCTGCACGACCTCGAGGATCTCGGGCCAGGTGTCCTTCATCCGCTGGAGGGTGACCGCGCCGTCGGCGGGTGCGTCGCCCGCGGCCGCAGCGGGTGCGGAGGCGGCGGCCGCCTCAGTGGACGCAGCGGCCTGATCCGACGGCTCCTGCTCGACCGGCTCCGGACGAGCCGCCGCGGCGGTCGTCGCGCGGGGGCGTCCGGACTGGGCCGGCGCGGACTCATCCGCCTCCGGGGCGGCCGCCGTCTCGTCGGGCGCCGTCACCGGCGGCGCAGCGACCGGTGCGGACGCCGTCACCGGCGCCTCGGTGCGCGGAGCGGCCGCGATGGACTCGGGCACCGAGCCGGGAGCGGCGGCGTGCGAGGCGTGGTGGGGCTCGGGCGCACGGGACGGCTCGGACGCGCGCGACGCCTCGGACGACCGCGGGGCGGGCGCCGCGGACTCGCGCGGCGCGGCCACGTGCCGCGGGCGCTCCTCCTGGGCCGCAGCGGGCGCGATGCCGGCGCCGGTGCCGTGCACCAGGGTGCGGGCGATCATCAGCTCGAGGTGCAGGCGCGGCGAGGTCGCACCGGTCATCTCGGTGAGGGCCTCGTTGACCACGTCGGCGATGCGCGAGAGCTCGGCCAGGCCGAGCGCGCGCGACTGGCCGGCCATGCGGTCGAGCTCGTCCTGCGAGACGCCGCGGAGCACGGCCGAGGCCGCTCCCCCGGTCGCCGCGACGACGATCAGGTCGCGGAGCTTCTCGAGCAGGTCCTCGACGAAGCGGCGCGGGTCCTGCCCCGTCTGGATGACGCGGTCGACCGCTCCGAACGCCTCGGCGGAGTCGTGCTCGGCGAGCGCGTCGACCACCTCGTCGAGCAGGGCGCCGTGGGTGTAGCCGAGGAGGGCGACGGCCCGCTCGTACTCGACGGTCTCGGCCTCGGAGCCGGCCATCAGCTGGTCGAGCAGGGAGAGCGTGTCGCGGACGGACCCGCCGCCCGCGCGGACCACGAGCGGCAGCACGCCGGCCGCCACGTGCACGCCCTCGCGCTCGCAGAGCTCCTGCGTGTAGTCGAGCATCTGCGCCGGCGGGACGAGCCGGAACGGGTAGTGGTGCGTGCGCGAGCGGATCGTGCCGATGACCTTGTCCGGCTCCGTGGTCGCGAAGATGAACTTCACGTGCTCCGGCGGCTCCTCCACGATCTTGAGCAGCGCGTTGAAGCCCTGCGGCGTGACCATGTGCGCCTCGTCGAGGATGAAGATCTTGAAGCGGTCGCGCGCCGGGGCGAAGATGGCGCGCTCGCGCAGATCGCGCGCGTCGTCGACTCCGTTGTGGCTCGCCGCGTCGATCTCGACCACGTCGAGCGAACCCTGGCCCTCGCGGCTGAGCTCGACGCAGCTGTCGCAGACGCCGCAGGGGGTGTCGGTCGGGCCCGTCGCGCAGTTGAGGCAGCGGGCGAGGATGCGCGCCGAGGTGGTCTTGCCGCAGCCGCGGGGGCCGCTGAAGAGGTAGGCGTGGTTGACGCGGTTGGTGCGGAGCGCCGTCATGAGCGGATCCGTCACCTGGGACTGGCCGATCATCTCGGCGAACGTCTCGGGCCGGTACCGGCGATACAGGGCTGCTACCACCCGACAAGAGTAGCCGCGACCTCCGACACCGGAGCCGGGACGGCGGACCTCCGAGCGCGCGTAGCCTCGGTCCCGTGCTCCCGCCGCCTCCGCTCCCCCGCTTCGACGCGGTCGTGCTCGCCGGCGGACGCGCTTCCCGCCTCGGCGGCGCGGTCAAGCCGCTCCTCCGGCACCGCGAGTCGACGCTCCTCGGCACCGCCCTCGCAGCCGTGCGCGGAGCCGAGCGGAGGATCGTGGCCGGACCGTCGTCGCTCGCACCGGCTGTCGACGGCGCCGAGCTCGTCCAGGAGGATCCGCCGTTCGGCGGCCCGGTCGCGGGCCTGGCCGCCGCGCTGCCCCTGCTCGACCGCCCGGGCGCTCCGGACTGGGTCGTCGTGCTCGCCGCCGATCTCGTCGCCCCCGCTCCCGCCGTGCACACCCTGCTCGAGGTCGCGTCGAACGCCGTCGAGGCCTCCCTCCTGGCCGTCGACGCGAGCGGCCGAGCCCAGCAGCTCCTCGGCGTGCACCGGCGAGCGGCCCTCGTCGAAGCGCTCACCGCGCTCGGCGATCCCGACGGCGCCTCGGTGCGCGCCCTCCTCCGGGACCTTCCCCCGCGGCTCGTGACGGTGCCCGGAGGGACGACCGACGACGTCGACGCGCCCGCCGACGCGCACCGGCACGGGATCGACCTGCCGGGCCCGCGCAGCGCAGACTGAGCGGATGGACGACACGACCGGCCCCCGCCCCTCCGCCTCCGACGGCGCCCGCCCCACGGAGGAGGTGCTCGCCGGCTGGTGGGCCGAGCTGTGCTCCGCGCTCGGCCTCGGCGAGGTCCCGGTGGACCCGGACGCCCTGCTCGCCCTCGCCGGTCGCGCGGCGCACGGAGTGGTCCGGCCGGCGGCTCCGCTGACCACGTTCCTCGCGGGCTACGCGGCGGGCCTGGCCGGGGGCGGCCGGGACGCGCTCGACGCGGCGCTCACGGCCTCGCACCGGGCGGTGGACGAGCGTACGCACGCCTCCTGAGACGCTACTCCACCGGCCTCGATCCGGCACCAGGCCGACGCCGTACGGTTCCCCCGAGTCCCGGCGCCGCGGCTCGGACCGAGAGCGGCGCAGGACTCCCGCGGCCGACTGCGCCGCGGTCGTCCATCTGAAGGAGCCCCGCATGTCAGGCAACAGAGCCGTCGCCTACAAGTCCCCCGGAGTCGTCGAGGTCATCGACATCGACTACCCCACCTTCGAGCTGAAGGACGGACCCGGCGTCAATCCGGCGAACATCGGGCGGAAGCTGCCGCACGGCGCCATCCTCCGCACCGTCTCCACCAACATCTGCGGCTCGGACCAGCACATGGTCCGCGGCCGCACCACCGCTCCGTCGGACCTCGTGCTCGGCCACGAGATCACCGGCGAGGTCGTGGAGGTCGGCCCCGACGTCGAGTTCGTCAAGGTCGGCGACATCGTGTCCGTGCCGTTCAACATCGCCTGCGGCCGCTGCCGCAACTGCAAGGAGCGCAAGACCGGCATCTGCCTCAACGTGAATCCGGACCGCCCGGGCAGCGCGTACGGCTACGTCGACATGGGCGGCTGGGTCGGCGGGCAGGCCGAGTACGTGATGGTCCCCTACGCCGACTGGAACCTCCTGGTGTTCCCGGACCGCGATCAGGCGCTCGAGAAGATCCTCGATCTGACGATGCTCTCGGACATCTTCCCGACGGGCTTCCACGGCGCGGTGACCGCCGGGGTCGGCGTCGGCTCCACGGTCTACGTCGCAGGAGCGGGACCGGTCGGACTCGCCGCGGCGGTCGGAGCGCAGCTGATCGGAGCGGCCGTCGTGATCGTCGCGGACCTCAACGAGGAGCGTCTGGCGCAGGCGCGCTCCTTCGGCTGCGAGACGGTCGACGTCTCGAAGGGCGATCCGGCCGGCCAGATCGAGCAGATCCTCGGCGTGCCCGAGGTCGACTGCGGAGTGGACGCCGTCGGCTTCGAGGCGCACGGCAACGGCGCCGACTCGGGGAAGGAGGCGCCGGCGACGGTGCTGAACTCGCTGATGTCGATCACCGCGGCGGGCGGCGCCCTCGGCATCCCGGGCCTCTACGTCACAGGCGACCCGGGCGGAGTCGACGAGGCGGCCCAAGAGGGCTCGCTGTCGATCCGCCTCGGGCTCGGCTGGGCGAAGTCGCTGTCCTTCACCACGGGCCAGTGCCCTGTCATGAAGTACAACCGGCAGCTGATGATGGCGATCCTGCACGACCGGGTCCACATCGCCGACGCGGTCCAGGCCACCGCGATCAGCCTGGACGACGCTCCCCGCGGCTACGCCGACTTCGACAAGGGCGCCGCGAAGAAGTTCGTGCTGAACCCGAACGGCTACCTGGGATGACCGACGGGGCGGGTCCTGCCCAGGGCCCGCCCCGAGCCCCGGGAGAATGGACGGGATGAGCGCACACGGGCACGAGGCGACCGACTGGGACGAGGCCAGGCGGATCGTCGGCGAAGCGGTGGCGCGCTCCGGCGTCTCGACAGTCCCCCTCCTCGACGCCCGCGGAGCCGTCCTCGACCGCGCCGTCACCGCCGCCCGGCCGCTCCCCCACTACGACTCCTCGGCCATGGACGGCTGGGCCGTGCGCGGACCCGGGCCCTGGCCGCTCGAGGACGGCACCGCCGCGCCGATCGTCACCGGAGCCGCCGTGCCCGACTGGAGCGACGCCGTGCTGCCGTCCGAGCAGGGCGCGGTCCGCGACGACCTGCTCACGGCGCGGGCGCCCCTCCCGCCCGGCCGCCACGTCCGGCGCGCGGGCGACGAGGCCGCCCGCGGAGCCGTGCTGGTCGATGCCCGGACCCGCCTCACTCCCGCGCACCTCGCCCTGCTCGCGGTCGCCGGGATCGACGCGCTCGACGTCCGCCCGACCGCCGCGGTCGACCTGCTCCTCACGGGGGACGAGGTCGACACCGAGGGGATGCCGCCCGCCGGACGGGTGCGCGACGCGTTCACGCCGCTGCTGCCCGCGCTGGTCGAGCTCTCGGGCGGAGCCGTGGGAGAGGTCGTGCGCCGCGGCGACGACGAGGAGGCGATCGCACGGACGCTGCTGGCGGGCACGGCGCCGATCCTCCTCACGACGGGCGGGACCGGGCGCTCCCGGGTGGACGCGGTCCGTCGCGCCCTCGATGCGGTGGGCGCGCGCGTCCTCGTCGACGGCGTCGGAATGCGCCCCGGCCACCCGACCATGGCTGCGCTGCTGCCGGGAGGGACGCTGGTGATCGCGCTGCCGGGCAACCCGCTCGCCGCCCTGCTCGCGGCGGTATCCTTCCTGCCGCCGGCCCTCGACGCGGCGTCCGGCGCCGCTGCCCGGCCCCTCGGCCGGGGCGTTCTCGCCGAGCCGCTCGGGCGCGCGGGGACCACGGTGCTCGTGCCCGTCTCCTCCGGCGAGGACGGCTGGCGGGCATCCGCCGGCATCCGCTCGCACATGCTCACCGGTCTCGCCGCCTCGGAGGCCGTGGCCGTCGTGCCCGCACCGGGAGCGGCAGCGGGCGACTCGGTGCGCCTGCTGCCGCTGCCCTGGTGAGGCCTACGCGGACGGTTCGAGGCGGATCACGACCGACTTCGAGGTCGGCGTGTTGCTGATCTTCGCGGTCGAGTCCAGCGGTACGAGGACGTTCGTCTCGGGGTAGTAGGCGGCCGCGCAGCCGCGGGGCGTGTCGTACGCCACGACGCGGAACGCCTCCGCCCGCCGCTCGACGCCGTCGGGCCACTCCGAGACCAGGTCGACCATCGCGCCGTCCGCGAAGCCCAGCTCGGCGACGTCGTCGGCGTGGACGAACACCACCCGGCGGCCGTCGTGGATCCCGCGGTAGCGGTCGTCCTTGCCGTAGATCGTGGTGTTGAACTGGTCGTGCGAGCGCAGCGTCTGCAGCAGCAGCCTGCCCTCCGGAACCCGCGGGTACTCGAGCGGATTCGCGGTGAAGCGGGCCAGACCGGAGGGGGTGTCGAAGCGGCGCGAGTCGCGCGGCGGGTGCGGGAGGACGAAGCCGCCGGGCACGTCGATCCGGGCCTCGAAGCCGTCGAAGCCGGGGACGACGTTGGCGATGTGCGAGCGGATGCGGCGGTAGTCGTCGCGCAGTCCCGCCCAGTCGACCCGCGGGACGTTCTCGCGGCCCTCGAGCAGCCGCTCCGCGATCCCCGTGAGGATCGCCACCTCCGAGCGCAGGCCCGGGCTCGGCGGGCGCAGGCGGCCCCGGGAGGCGTGCACGGCGCTCATCGAGTCCTCGACCGTGACCCGCTGCTCGCCCGAGCGCTGCACGTCGGAGTCGGTGCGGCCGAGGGTGGGCAGGATCAGCGCGCGCCGGCCGGTGACCACGTGCGAGCGGTTGAGCTTGGTCGAGACGTGCACGGTGAGGGCGAGCGAGCGCATCGCCGCCTCCGTCACTCCGCTGTCGGGCGTCGCGCGGGCGAAGTTGCCGCCGAGCCCCATGAACACGCGGGCCTTCCCGTCGCGCATCGCCCGGATCGCGGCGACCGTGTCCGTCCCGTGCACGCGCGGGGAGGAGAAGGAGAACTCGCGGTCGAGCGCGTCGTGGAAGGAGTCCGGCATCCGCTCGAAGATGCCCATCGTGCGGTCGCCCTGCACGTTCGAGTGGCCGCGCACCGGGCAGACGCCCGCGCCGGGCTTGCCGATGTTGCCGGTGAGCAGGAGCACGTTGACGACGTCCTTGAGCGTCGCGACCGAGTGCGCGTGCTGCGTGAGGCCCATCGCCCAGCAGACGACGGTGCCCTCGGACGCCGCGATCAGCTCGGCGACGGTGCGGATGCGCGTCTCGTCGATCCCGCTCGCCCGCTCGATCTCGTCCCACTGGACCTCCCGCAGCCCGTGGAGGTAGTCGGCGAGGCCGCCGGTGCTCTCGCGGATGAAGGCGTGGTCGAAGACGTCGCCGCGCGCCTCCTCCGCCTCGAGCAGCGCCTTGCCCAGACCCTGGAACAGGGCCTGGTCGCCGCCCAGCCGGACCTGGAGGAAGTGGTCGGCGAGGGCCGTGCCGTCGCCCAGGGTGCCGCGGACGGTCTGCGGGTTCTGGAAGCGGAGCAGCCCCGCCTCCGGCAGCGGATTCACGGCCACGATGGTGCCGCCGGCGCGCTTGGCGCGCTCCAGCGCGGTCAGCATCCGCGGGTGGTTCGTTCCGGGGTTCTGGCCGGCGACGATGATCAGCGGAGCCCGCTCCACGTCGCGCAGGCTCACCGAGCCCTTGCCGATCCCGATCGTCTCGGTGAGGGCGGATCCGCTGGACTCGTGGCACATGTTCGAGCAGTCGGGCAGGTTGTTCGTACCGAAGCCGCGGACCATCAGCTGGTAGACGAAGGCCGACTCGTTCGAGGTCCGGCCGGACGTGTAGAAGATCGCCTCGTCAGGGCTCGCGCAGGCGCGCAGCTCCTCCGCCACGAGGTCGAGCGCCTCGTCCCAGCCCACGGGCCGGTAGTGCGTCGCGCCCTCCTCGAGCAGCATCGGCTCCGTGAGCCGGCCCTGCTGGCCGAGCGCGAAGTCGTCCCACTCCTCCAGCTCCGCGACGGGGTGCGCGGCGAAGAAGGCCGATGTGACGGTGCGGAGCGTGGCCTCCTCGGCGACCGCCTTCGCTCCGTTCTCGCAGAACTCGGCGACGTGGCGCTTGTCGCCCTCCGGCCAGGCGCAGCCCGGGCAGTCGAATCCGGCCTTCTGGTTCACCCGCAGGAGCGTCTCGGCGCTGCGCACCGGACCCATCTGCTTGAGCGAGATCTCGAGGGCGTGGGCGACGCCGGGGATCCCGACGGCGCGTCTCTTCGGCGACCGGACGGAGAGGCGGCTCTCGTCGATCGGACTCTCGCGGGGCTCGGCGTCATCGACCATTCCTGCATCGTACGTCCGCACCCCGGCATCGCTCCCGGTTCCCGGTGGGAGGATGACCTCCACCGCCTGAGGAGACCCATGAGCCGCAGTGTCGCCCGCACCCGCCTGACCGCCGTCCGCGCCGGCGATCCGCCCCGACGCCGCGAGGACGTCCTGGCCGTCGAGGAGCCGCTCGAGATCCGCGTCGGCGGACGGCGCTTCAGCGTGACCATGCGCACACCCGGCGACGACTTCGACCTGGTCGCGGGATTCCTGGTGTCCGAGGGGGTGCTCACCGAGTCGGAGCAGCTCGCGGCGATGCGCTACTGCGCGAGCGGCTCCGAGCCGGGAGAGAACACGTACAACGTGGTCGACGCGAGCGTCCGCGGCGGGCGGGAGGCCGTGCTGCTCGAGCGCGAGCGGTCGGTGTACACGACGAGCTCGTGCGGAGTGTGCGGGCTCGCGTCGCTCGAAGCGGTCGCCACCGACTCGGCGTGGAGCGTCGCGGAGGACGACCTGCGGGTCGAGCGGGAGCTGCTGGTCTCTCTCCCCGATCGGCTCCGCGAGGCGCAGGCGGTGTTCGAGCGGACGGGCGGCGTCCACGCGGCCGGGCTGTTCGACGCGGACGGCTCGCTGCTGGTGCTCCGGGAGGACGTCGGGCGGCACAACGCCGTGGACAAGGTGGTCGGCTGGGGGCTCCGGGAGGGGCGGCTGCCGTTGCGGGGGACGCTGCTGCAGGTATCGGGGCGCGCCTCGTTCGAGCTGGTGCAGAAGGCCGTGATGGCCGGCATCCCCCTGCTCGCCGCGGTCGGTGCCCCGTCGTCGCTGGCGGTGGACCTGGCTCGCGACTCCGGCCTCACCCTGATCGGCTTCAGCCGCGGCTCCGGCTTCAACCTCTACGCGGGCGACGCGCGCCTGCTGCCCTGAGCCGGGGCTCCTCAGCCGGCTCCTGCGGATGGAGCAGCCCGCACAGCGGGCGCATCGAGATCCCCCTCGTACTCGGTGGCTCTCGCCACGCCGCGTCCCGCGGCTACTCGACCAGCGAGGGTCGCCGCGTGTTCGGCAGGGGGCCGCGACCCGGAATCGCGTGCGAGCGATTCAGGGCAGCCCGACAAGACCCGCTCTGCGCAACGCAGGCCCACGAGAAGCCGACCGCGGTCGTGCAGCGGGCCACCGCTGCACGACGAGCCAGCACCGCCGCGTGCCAGCGATTCTGGGCAGCCCGACGTACCCGGCTCTGCGCGATGCAGGCCCACGAGAAGCCGACCGCGGTCGCGCAACGGGCCACCGCCGCACGACGAGCGGGCACCGCCGCGTGCGAGCGATTCAGGGCAGCCCGACAGGACCCGCTCCACGGGAGCCGCCACCCCTGGAAGCCGGCCGCGAGTCGTGTCGCGGCTCCGCCGCTACACGACCGACAAGGACTGCCGGGCGATCTCCAGCTCCTCGTTCGTGGGGATGACGAGGACGGCGACGCGGGAGTCGTCGGTGGAGATGCGGCGGGCGCCGCGGTCGGAGGACGTGTTGCGCTCGGGGTCGAGCTCGATGCCCAGGCCCTCGAGGCCGCGGAGGGCGCCGGCGCGGACGGCGGCGACGTTCTCGCCGACTCCCGCCGTGAACACCACGGCGTCGACGCGGCCCAGCTGGGCGTAGAAGGCCCCGATGTAGTGGCGGAGGCGGTGGTAGTAGACCTCGAGCCCGGCGCGGGCCTGCTCGTCGCCGGCCTCGGCCGCCTCCTGGACGTCGCGCATGTCGCCGCGACCCGTGAGGCCGAGGAGGCCGCTTCGGCGGTTGAGGAGGGTGTCGAGCTCGTCGATCGAGAGGCCCGCCTTGCGGGCCAGGTGGAAGACGACGGCCGGGTCGAGGTCGCCGGAGCGGGTGCCCATCACCAGGCCCTCGAGCGGGGTCATGCCCATCGAGGTCTCGACGGAGACGCCGCCGTCGACGGCGCAGGCGGACGCTCCGTTGCCCAGGTGCAGGACGATCGTCTTCAGGTCGGAGCGGCGGCGGCCGAGGTAGGCGGCGGCGGCCTCCGAGACGAACTTGTGCGAGGTGCCGTGGAAGCCGTAGCGGCGGACGCGGTGCTTCTCGGCGAGTTCGGCGGGCAGCGCGTAGGTCGACGCCTCGGCCGGGATCGTGTGGTGGAAGGCGGTGTCGAAGACGGCGACGTGCGGAACGTCCGGGAAGGCCTTCTGCGCCGCCTCGATGCCCTCGAGGTTGGCGGGGTTGTGCAGCGGGGCGAGGTCGGCGAGGTCCTCGATGTTGATCTTGACCAGGTCGGTGACGACGGTGGGCTCGAAGAAGCGCTTGCCGCCGTGCACGACGCGGTGGCCCACGGCGACGGGAGGGAACTCGTCGAGGCTCGGGCCGTGCTCGCCGAACGCGCGGATCATCGCGTCGAAGCCGGCGGTGTGGTCGGGGATCGGCCCCTCGATCTCGAACGACTCCCCGTCGCGGGTGTGCTTCGTGCGGCCGGTGTCCTCGCCGATCCGCTCGACGAGGCCGCTGGCGAGCGTCTCCTCGGTGGTCATCTCGATGAGCTGGTACTTGAACGACGACGATCCGCTGTTGACGACGAGGACGACGGACATGAGGGGACTCCTGGGGTGATCGGGGTCGGGAGGGGCGGCGGCGGGGTCGCCGCTAGCGCACCACGGGGATGGCGGCGGTGGGCGGGACGATGGCCTGGGTGGCGGCCTGGATGGCCGTGATCGCGACGGTGTTGACGATGTCCTGCACGAGCGCGCCGCGCGAGAGGTCGTTGACCGGCTTGCGCAGACCCTGGAGGACCGGTCCGATGGCGACGGCGCCGGCCGAGCGCTGCACGGCCTTGTAGGTGTTGTTGCCCGTGTTGAGGTCGGGGAAGATGAACACCGTCGCGCGCCCGGCGACCTGGGAGCCGGGCATCTTCGAGGCCGCGACCGCCGCGTCGGCCGCCGCGTCGTACTGGATCGGGCCCTCGACGAGCAGGTCGGGCCGGCGCTCGCGCACCAGAGCCGTCGCCGCGCGGACCTTCTCGACGTCGGCGCCGGCTCCGCTCTCGCCGGTGGAGTAGGAGAGCATCGCGATGCGGGGGTCGATCCCGAACTGCTGGGCGGTCTCGGCGGACGAGATCGCGATGTCGGCGAGCTGCGCCTCGGTGGGGTCGGGGTTCACCGCGCAGTCGCCGTAGACCAGCACGCGGTCGGCGAGCGCCATCAGGAACACGCTCGAGACGACGGAGACGCCCGGGCTCGTCTTGATGATCTCGAAGCCGGGGCGGATGGTGTGCGCGGTCGTGTGCGCGGCTCCCGAGACCATCCCGTCGGCCAGGCCGAGCTGCACCATCATCGTGCCGAAGTAGGAGACGTCCGTGACGGTGTCGTAGGCGTGGTCGTAGGTGATGCCCTTGTGCGCGCGGATGCGGGCGTACTCCTCGGCGAAGCGCGCGCGGTGCTCGGGGTCGAGGGTGCTCAGCACGCGCGCGCCGTCGAGGTCGAGGCCGAGGCCCGCCGCACGGGCGCGGATCTCGGCCTCCTCGCCGAGGATCGTGAGCCGGGCGATGCCGCGCTTGAGCACGGTCGCGGCGGCACGGAGGATCCGGTCGTCGCCGCCCTCGGGCAGGACGATGTGGCGGTCGGCGATGCGCGCGCGCTCGATCAGCCCGTACTCGAACATCAGCGGCGTGACGACCTCGGACCGGCCGACGTCGAGGAGGGTGAGCAGCTCGACCGCGTCGACCGCCTCCTGGAAGAGGGCGAGGGAGGTGTCGCGCTTGCGCGGGGAGTCGGCCGCCAGGCGGCCGCGGGCCGCGGTGACGCGGACGGCGGTGTCGTAGGTGCCGAGCTCGGTCATCACGATCGGCACGCGGCTGTCGACGCCCTCGATCAGCCGGACGATCGGCTCCGGCAGCTCGAAGCCGCCGTTGAGGATGATGCCGGTGACCGTGGGGAACGTGCCGGAGGCGTACGCCATGATCACGGCGAGGACGACCTCGGGCCGGTCGCCGGGGACGATCACGACGCCGCCCTCGGTGAGCCGCGGCAGGACGTTCACCATCGACATGCCGGCGATCACCACGCCGAGCGCCTCGCGGCCGAGCAGCTCCGGATCGCCCGCGACGACGACGCCGTCGACCGCCTCGACCAGGCGGGACAGGCTCGGAGCGACGAGGAACGGATCCTCGCGGATCGCCCAGACCGGGACGGTGGCGGGGATGCTCTCGCGGATCGCGGCGACGGCGTCGGCGGCGGTGTCGGGATCGGCGCGGTTCGCGATCACTCCGATGAGGCTCGCGTGGGCCGTGCGCAGCTCGACCGAGGCGAGCTCCGTGATCTGGCGCATCTCCTCCGGCGTGCGCGCGGGAGCCTGGCCCAGCTGCTCGCTGCGGGACGAGTCCCGGCCGGTGAGGACGAGCAGGACCGGGGCACCGAGGTTGGCGGCGATGCGGGCGTTGTAGCCGAGCTCGGTGGGGCTGCCGACGTCCGTGTAGTCGGAGCCGAGGATGACGACGGCGTCGCACCGGGCCTCGACGCCCTTGTACCGCTCGACGATCCGCGAGAGCGCCGCCTCGCCGTCGGCGTGGACGTCCTCGTAGGTGACGCCGATGCAGTCCTCGTAGGCGAGGCCCGAGTCGGAGTGGCCGAGCAGCATCTCGAGCACGTAGTCCGGCTCGGAGGTGGAGCGGGCGATCGGGCGGAAGACGCCGACCCGCTGCACCTGACTGCTGAGCGCATCGAGGACGCCGAGGGCGACCGTGGACTTGCCCGAATGACCTTCGGCGGACGAGATGTAGATGCTCTGAACCATCGGATCCAGCCTACCGAGGGGGTCCCTCCGCCTGGCTGAGCAGAGGCCAGGGATGGGAGGGCGTGCATGGCGCGCGGCTGTGGAGGAGCGTCCGCAGTCGGTAGGGCCTCGTAGCGGCTGTGCGGCGGTCCATCGGCGGAGCAGGCGGGCCGGTTAACGGAAGAAGACCCCCCGCGCACCCGCCAGAGCCCGGTTACCCTTGCTGCGTTTCCGCCCTGGGGGAGTTGGCCTGGATGGCGCCACGCGGGGAGCCGGGTGACAGTCTAACCGACGACGGCGGCCGAGGAGAGCGGGGCGTGTCGGGGTCGTGGTCAGCGGGAGCCTCCGACACCGGCTAGTATCGATGAGTCGCGGCTCAGGTCGTGCCAGGAGGATTCGCCTAGTGGCCTATGGCGCACGCTTGGAAAGCGTGTTGGGTGAAAGCCCTCGGGGGTTCGAATCCCCCATCCTCCGCGAACGGTGTCCGTTGCTCTCGCCAGCACGGGCACCGTTTTGTTTAACCGGTGCGGCCGATCGTCGGAGCCCGGTCGACCGGTGAAGGCGTCGATCGGAGCGGCCCACTCAAGCATCGCCGGGTTCGCGCCGCCGGTGCACGACGAAATCGCGCCGAGCAGGGGCCGCCGATCGTCCGGCGCGTGCCGGGCGCGGGATCAGCCGTAGAGGTGGTTCGTCCGCGCGCAGGAGTCGGAGCAGAACGCGCCACGGCGGGCGACGAGCGGGGCCGAGCAGGCGGCGCAGACGGGGCGGAAGAAGAGTTCGGCTATGGTTCGCGACATGGTCCGACCGTAGGTGCCGGTCCCGGATCGTGCCCGTCGCCATCCGTATTACGACAACGAGGACGACAGGGCGGCGATACGGACCCTCCGGCGACGCCGGCCGTCAGTCGGCGATGCGCTCGAGCCATTCGTCGAGCAGGAGCCGCTCCCCCGCGCTGAGGGGCTCGATCTGCGGCAGCGCCGTCCGCAGGGCGACGGCGTGCGCGACGACCGCACGGGCGGCGGGATCGGTGGGGCCCGCCTCCGCCGTGGTGATCGCCGCGAGGACGGACTCGCGCGAGCGGGACGAGAGCTCGTCGTCGGGGTCGGCGAGGGCGGTCAGCGTGAGGGTGCAGCCGAGCGCGGCCGACTGGAGCAGGCGGGAGGCCCGCTCGACGTCGACGGTGAGGCGGCCGGCTTCGGCGACGGCCCGGACCGCGTCGAGGAGGACGCCGCGGGACAGGCGCGCCGCCTCCGACTCCTCCCCCGGCCGCGCGGTGAACATCAGCGCGTAGAGGTGCGGTTCGGCGAGTCCGAAGGCGACGTGGTGATCCCAGGCGGCACGGAGCGCGTCGACCGGGTCGGCCGGCGCCTCGCTCCGCTCGAAGTCGGCGAGGGCCGTGGCGAATCCGGCTGCCGCGGCCGAGTCGAGCAGCCCGCGCAGGTCGCCGAACGTCCGGTAGATCGTGGGGGCCTGGACCCCCGCCGCCGCGCTGATCGCCCGCGTCGACACCGCGTCCCGCCCGCCGTCCGCCAGCAGCTCGACCGTCGCTCGGAGGATCCGCTCCCGCGTCGTCCCGCTCTCACTCATGCTACCGACGCTAACACGCTCCCGTTAGCGCCTCGTCTCCCCGAGCGGCCCGGGTCGCGTCAGCGCCGTCGGGCGGTCCCGAAGATCCCGCGGACCACCTCGCGCAGCAGCGTCCTGCCGGCGCTCGAGCCCAGCACCTCCTCGACGACCGTCTTGTCGCGGCGGGCGCTGCGGGTCCCGCGGGAGGTCGGTGCCGTGCGCCGTCGGGAGCGCTCGGCGGCCTGGTCGGCGGCGCGCTCGGCGGCGGCCCGCTCCTTCGCGCGGCGGGCGGCGTCCGCGGTCTCCTCCTTGGCGCGACGCGCGTCCTCCTTGGCGCGGCGGGCGTCGTCGGCGGCCTGCTGCTCGGCGGCGGCGCGGGCCTCCTCGGCGTCGGCGGCGGCGTCGAGCCGGCGGGTGAGGATCTCGCGGGCGGAGTCGCGGTCGAGGGGCGTGCCGTAGCGCGCGAGGAGCGGGGACCTCTGGACGCTCGCCTCGCGGTCGGCCTCGGGGGTGGGCTTCATCGAGCCGAGCGGGGCGCGGAGACGCGTCCAGGCGACCGGGGTCGGGGCGCCGCGCTCGTTCATGACCGTCACGATCGCCTCGCCGATGGGGAGCGCCTGGAGGACCTCACCGAGGTCGTAGTCGCTCTCGGGGTAGGTCGAGACGGTGGCGCGGAGGGCCTTGGCGTCGTCCGGCGTGTGCGCGCGGAGCTGGTGCTGCACGCGGGAGCCGAGCTGGGCGAGGACGTCGCCGGGCACGTCCTTCGGGGTCTGCGTGACGAAGACGATGCCGACGCCCTTGGAGCGGATGAGGCGCACGGTCTGGGTGATCGCGGCGAGGAAGTCCTTCGACGCGTCGCGGAAGAGCAGGTGCGCCTCGTCGAAGAAGAACACCAGCTTCGGCTTGTCGAGGTCGCCGACCTCCGGCAGGTCGTTGAAGAGGTCGGCGAGCAGCCACATCAGGAAGGTGGAGAACAGAGCCGGTCGGTCGGCGACTCCGGGGACCTCGAGGAGGCTGACGACGCCGCGCCCGTCGGCGGCGAGGCGGAGGAACTCGGCCGTGTCGATCTCAGGCTCACCGAAGAACACGTCGGCGCCCTGGTCGGCGAACGCGATCAGCTCGCGGAGGATCACGCCGGCGGTCGCCTTCGACAGCCCGCCGAGCTCGGCGAGCTCCGCCTTGCCCTCGTCGCCGACGAGGTAGGTGAGCACGGCGCGGAGATCGGACAGGTCGACGAGCGGGAGACCGGCGCTCTCGGCGTAGTGGAAGACGAGGCCGAGGCTCGACTCCTGCGTGTGGTTGAGGCCGAGCACCTTCGCGAGCAGCAGCGCGCCGAATCCCGTCACGGTGGCGCGGACGGGGACGCCGGTGCCGATGCCGCCGAGCGCGAAGTACTCGGCGGGGGCCGCCTCCGCCCGCCAGTCCTGGCCGATGCCGCGGGTGCGGGCGAGCAGCGCGTCGGTCGCCGTGCCCGGAGTGGCGAGGCCGGAGAGGTCGCCCTTGATGTCCGCAGCGAAGACGGGGACGCCGTGGGCCGAGAGCTGCTCGGCGAGGACCTGCAGCGTCTTCGTCTTGCCGGTGCCGGTCGCGCCGACGACGAGGCCGTGCCGGTTGAGCATGCCGAGCGGAATGCGGACGGGCACGTCGATCCGCGCGTCGCCGTTGACGAGGGCGCCGAGCTCGAGGGCCGGGCCGGTGAACGCGTACCCGGCGCGCACGGCGTCGACGGCGCTCTCGGGGAGCGGAGCGGAGCAGTCCGCTGCTCCCGTTGCCCCGGACGCCGTCGCTCCGGACGCCGTCGCTTCCGGTCCGATCGCTCCGGATGCACC
>NZ_PSUE01000043.1:0-16059 GCF_002931645.1 Rathayibacter sp. AY2B5
ATGCCGCGCCTCCGTCCCGCGCCCGTCGGGCGTCACACGGGTGGGGTTCACTGGGGGGAGACGCCCGACGGGCGCGGGACGGAGGCGCGGCATGGACCTGAACACGATCCAGCGCGTCCGGGTGGTGCGCGAGCGCTCCGAGCTGGCGGGCCGCGGGCCGCGCTCAGCGGTCATCGGAGGCGGCTCCTGGGTGTTCTCCCTCCCCCACGACCACCTCGACGAGCTCCTCGACCTGCAGGGATTCGCGTGGGAGCCGATCGTGCGCACGGACGCCGGGCTCTCGATCGCGGCGACCTGCACGCTCAGCGAGCTCGCCGCGATGCCCGACGCGGGCGACACCGCCCATGCGCTCTTCTTCCAGTGCTGCACGGCACTGCTGGGCTCCTTCAAGATCTGGAACGTCGCCACTGTCGGCGGCAACATCGCCAACGCCCTGCCCGCAGGACCGATGATCAGCCTCGCCGCCGCGCTCGACGCCACCGCCCTCGTCTGGCGGGCCGACGGCTCGGACGTCGCCGTGCCGGTCGCCGAGCTCGTGACCGGCAACATGACCACTTCCCTGGCCCAGGACGACGTCATCCGCTCGATCGAGATCCCGCTCTCCTCCCTCCGGGCGCGCACCGCGTTCCGCAAGACGGCGCTCTCCCCTCTCGGACGCTCCGGCGCCGTCGTCATCGGCCGCCTCGACACCGACGGCGCGTTCGTGCTCACGATCACCGCGGCGACCGTCCGGCCGGAGCTGCTCCGCTTCGCCGCCGTTCCCTCCTCGGCCGAGCTCGCCGCGGCCGTCGACGGCGTCGCGACCTGGTTCACCGACCCGCACGGAGCCGCCGACTGGCGCCACGCCGTCGTCCGCGTGCTCGCCGAGGAGATCCGCACCGAGCTGGCCGGAGGCGCCCGATGAGGTTCACCGTCAACGGGGAGCCGGTCGACGCCTCCCCCCGCCCCGGCCAGGTGCTGCGCACCCTCCTCCGCGACCACGAGCACTTCGAGGTGAAGAAGGGGTGCGACGCCGGCGACTGCGGCGCCTGCTCCGTCCTCGTCGACGGGACGCCGTTCCACTCCTGCCTCTACCCCGCCCACCGCGTCGAGGGCCGCGAGGTGACGACCGCGGCCGGCCTCGGCACGCCCGAGGAGCCGAGCGCGGTGCAGGAGGCGTTCGTCGAGGCCGGCGCGTTCCAGTGCGGCTTCTGCACGGCCGGCATGGTGGTCACGGCCACGGCGCTCGACGGAGTCCGCGCCGAGGACGTGCCGCGGCTGATGAAGGGCAACCTCTGCCGGTGCACGGGCTACCGCCCCATCCGCGAGGCCGTGACGGGCGCCTGCGCGTCCGGGCACGGCGCGCACGCGGCCGAGCCGTCCGGAGCGGATCGCACGGAGGCCCCGGTCCGCGGACGGCACGCGGCCCCGCCGTCGGGTCTCACCCCCGTCCGCCGCACCGGTCGCCCGTCGGCCGAGGAGTCCCGGGTCGGCCGCTCGCTCGGCGCGCCCGCCGGCCGGCGGATCGTCCAGGGCCGCGAGCCGTTCACCCTCGACGTCGCCGTGCCCGGCCTGCTGCACGTGAAGGTCGTCCAGAGCCCGCACGCCCACGCGCGCATCCGCTCGATCGACACGACCGCCGCCCGCGCGATGCGGGGCGTCGTCGCGGTCCTCACCGCCGAGGACGTCCCGGACGTCCTCTACTCCACCGCCCGCCACGAGTCCCGGCTCGACGACCCGGACGACACCCGCATGCTCGACACGGTCGTCCGGTTCCGCGGGCAGCGCGTGGCCGTGGTGGTCGCGGAGTCGGTGGCCGAGGCGGAGGCGGCCTGCCGCGCCGTCGAGGTCGACTACGAGGTGCTGCCCGCCGTCTTCGACCCGGAGGAGGCGCGCTCGGCCGGCGCGCCGCTCCTGCACGCCGACAAGGATCCGATCGCCTCGCGCATCGCCCGGCCGGAGGCGAACGTCGTCGCGGAGCTCCACGGAGAGTACGGGGACGTGGCCGCCGGACTCGCGGAGGCCGACGTGGTCGTCGAGGGCCGGTACTCGACCTCCCGGGTCGCGCACACGGCGCTCGAGACCCACGGCACCATCGGCTGGCTCGAGGGCGGAGAGCTGGTGCTGCGGACCTCGACGCAGGTGCCCTTCCTCGTGCGCGACGAGATCGCGCGCCTGTTCGACCGCGATCCGTCGACCGTCCGCGTCTTCACGGCACGGGTGGGCGGCGGCTTCGGCGGCAAGCAGGAGATCCTGACGGAGGACGTCGTCGCCCTCGCCGTGCTCGCCACCGGCCGGCCCGTGCAGTTCGAGTTCACCCGGAGCGACGAGTTCACGATGGCCCCCTGCCGACACCCGATGCGGGTCGGCGTCACGCTCGGCGCCCGGCGCGACGGACGGCTGACCGCCCTCGCCGTGGACGTGCTCTCGGACACCGGCGCCTACGGCAACCACGGACCCGGCGTGATGTTCCACGGCACCTCGGAGTCGGTCGCCGTCTACAGCGCGCCCAGCAAGCGCGTCGACGCGCAGGCCGTCTACACGAACAACCTCCCCTCGGGGGCGTTCCGCGGCTACGGCCTCGGGCAGGTGATCTTCGGCATCGAGTCGGCGATGGACGATCTCGCCCGCGAGCTCGGGATCGACCCGTTCGAGCTGCGGCGGATCAACGCGGTGCGCCCGGGCGAGCCGCTGGTGGTCACGCACGTCGAGGGCGACGACATCGGCTTCGCCTCCTACGGGCTCGACCAGTGCCTCGACCTCACCGAGGCGGCACTGGCCGGCGGCGGCGGCTCCCCCGCCCCCGACGGACCGGGGTGGCGGACAGGGCAGGGCACGGCACTGGCGATGATCGCCACCATCCCACCGCGGGGCCACTTCTCGGAGGCGACCGTCACCGTCGACGCCGAGGGAGTGCTGACCATCGGCGTCGGCACGGCCGAGTTCGGCAACGGGACGACCACCGTGCACACGCAGCTGGTCGCGAGCGCCTTCCGCGCCTCGGCCGACCGGGTGCGGATCCGCCAGTCCGACACGGACGCGGCCCGCTACGACACCGGAGCGTTCGGCAGCGCCGGCACGGTGGTCGCGGGCAAGGCCGTCCACTCGGCCGCGACGCGCCTCCTCGCCGAGCTGCAGGCGCTCGCCAAGCGGCTGACCGGGCACGACGAGACTTTCGAGCCCGACGACGAGGGCCTGCTCGCTCCGGACGGCACCCGGGTCGCGTTCGCCGATCTGGTCCGTGCGGCCGGCGGACCGGTCACCGCGACCGGGAGCGAAGACGGCGCTCAGCGCTCGCTCGCGTTCAACGTCCAGGGCTTCCGCGTCGCGGTGCACGAGCCGACGGGCGAGGTGCGGATCCTGCTGTCGGTCCAGGCGGCCGACGCCGGCTTCGTGATCAACCCGGCGCAGTGCCGCGGGCAGGTCGAGGGCGGAGTGGCGCAGGCGATCGGCTCGGCGCTGTACGAGGAGGTGATCCTCGACGGCGAGGGCACCGTGACCACGGCGATCCTCCGGAACTACCACATCCCGCAGATGGCGGACGTGCCCGAGACCGAGGTGCTCTTCGCGGACACCGCCGACGAGCTCGGGCCGTTCGGCGCGAAGTCGATGAGCGAGGCGCCCTACAACCCGGTCGCCCCCGCACTCGCCAACGCCGTCCGCGACGCGATCGGCGTGCGGCCGACCGAGCTGCCGCTCTCCCGCGACCGGATCTGGCGGCTCCTGCACCCGGACGCCGCCCCGGTCGCGTCCGTCGAGGCGGAGGCGCCGCCCGGTTGAACGACGACGGGCTGAGCGCCGATCGGCTGCCGCAGCTCAGACGCGCGACGCCAGCTCCGTGCTCGCCCGGGCGACCTCGCGGGCGATCGCGTCCTCGTCCGCGTTCACCAGCCGTCCCTCCCGCACCGTCGGGCGACCCTGCACCAGGAGCAGGCTCAGCGGGGGCTGCGCTCCGAGCGCGAGGGCCGCGACCGGGTCCGCGATGCCCGCGTGCTCGATCCCGTCGATCCGCCAGAGCGCGAGGTCGGCGAGCTTGCCGACCTCGATCGAGCCGATCTCGTCCTGCCGGCCGAGCACCCGGGCCCCGCCGATGGTGGCGACCGAGAGCGCCTGCCGGGCGCTCATCCGGTCGGCGCCGGCGCGCAGGCGGTTCATCAGCACCGCGGCGCGGATCTCGGAGCCGAGCTGACCGGACTCGTTCGACGCCGCGCCGTCCACGCCGAGGCCGACCGGGGCTCCCGCAGCCAGCAGCTGCGGGATCGGCGCGATGCCCGCCGCGAGCCGGCCGTTCGAGGACGGGCAGTGCGCGACTCCGGTGCCCGTGGCCGCGAACTTCGCGATCGCGTCGGCGTCGAGGTGGACGCAGTGCGCCATCCAGACGTCGTCGCCGAGCCAGCCGAGCGACTCCAGGTGGTCGGTGGGCGAGAGGCCGAACGCCTCCCGCGTGTAGGCGTCCTCCTCCACGGTCTCGGAGCCGTGGGTGTGCAGCCGGACCCCGAGCTGACGGGCGAGGACGGCCGACTCTCGCAGCAGGTCGGTGGTCACCGAGAACGGCGAGCACGGGGCGATCGCGACCCGCACCATCGCGTCGGCGGAGGCGTCGTGGTACCGCTGGACCGCCTCTCCGCTGGCCTGGAGCGCGGCCGCCGTGGTCTCGACGGCGAAGTCCGGCGGGAGGCCGCCCCGGGACTCGCCGAGGTCCATCGACCCGCGGGTCGCGTGTAGCCGGAGGCCGAGGGTGCCGGCCGCGTCGACGATGCCGCCGACGATGTCGCCGGAGCCCCGCGGGAAGACGTAGTGGTGGTCGGCGACGGTGCTGCAGCCGGACCGGGCGAGGACGCCCATCGCGCCGAGGGCGGCGGAGCGGGTCAGGTCGGCGTCGATGCGGGACCAGGCGGGGTAGAGCGCGACGAGCCAGTCGAAGAGGATCGAGTCCTGCGCCCAGCCGCGGGTGAGCCACTGGTAGAGGTGGTGGTGCGTGTTGACGAGCCCGGGAGTGAGCAGGTGGCCGCGGCCGTCGACCGGCGTGAGCGCGATCGCCTCCTGCGCCGGCAGGCCCGTCGGGGACCGTCCGTCGAGGGCCCACGCCGGAGGGTCGCCGGCTCCGACGGCGACGATGCGGGAGTCGTCGACGACGACGTGGCCGACGGGGTGCTCGGTCCCGTGCGCGTCGACGGTGGCGACGTGGGCTCCGGTGAGGACGTGGCGCTGCATGCCCCGAGCATGGCAGCGCGGTGTTTCGCGGCCGTTTCCCGCCGGAGTGCGAGCAGGCCGGCGCGATCACGACGGCGCGCCGTCAAGGGAGGACGTGCGGCTCAGCGCGCCGCGTGGATCGGGCCCGAGCGCCCCGCGAGCGGCTCCCCGGACGTCCCCGTGCGCGCGGCGAGGACCTCCGCGAGGATCGACACGGCCGTCTCCTCCGGCGTCGACGCGCCGATGTCCAGGCCGATCGGCGAGTGCAGGCGGGCGAGCGCCTCCTCCGTCACTCCCGCCTCGCGCAGCAGCCGCAGCCGCCGCTCATGGGTGCGCCGCGACCCCATCGCGCCGACGTAGGCGACCGGGAGCGCGAGCGCGGTCTCGAGCAGCGGGATGTCGAACTTCTCGTCGTGCGTGAGCACCGCGATCACGGTGCGCGAGTCGACCTCGGCGCGGGCGAGGTGGTCGGACGGCCACTCGACGAGGACCTCGTCCGCACCCGGGAAGCGCTCGGCGGTCGCGAACACCGGACGCGCGTCGCAGACGGTCACGCGGTAGCCGAGCAGGGATCCGGCGGAGCAGAGCGCGGCGGAGAAGTCGACGGCGCCGTAGATCAGCAGGCGCGGCCGCTCGGCGTGCACGACGTAGGCGACCTCGAGCTCGGCGCCCCGGCAGGCGGTCTCGACCGTGGCCGAGCGGCCGGAGGCCAGGCGCGCCTCGCGCTCGGCGAGGATGCGGCGGGCGGTGTCCTCCTCCAGGTGTGGGCCGACGACGTCCTGGAGCCGCGTCGCTCCGGTGAGCACGAGGCCGATCAGCTCCTCCGGGCCGCCGACGACGATCGCCAGCGCGGCCGAGCGGCCGGCGCGGGCGGCGCGCAGCTCGGCGAGGACCGCGGTGGAGCCGGAGTCGACGACCTGGCCGAACACGCGCAGCTGCCCCCCGCAGGACAGGCCGGCGGCGAAGGCCGCCTCGTCGTCGAAGCCGAAGTGCTCGGACGCGCTGCCCGAGGTGCCGAGCACCTCCTGGGCCAGCGCGTACGCCTGCGCCTCGACGCAGCCGCCGGAGATCGAGCCGATCGCGCGCCCCTCCGCGTCCACCGCCATCGAGGAGCCGAGAGCGCGGGGAGCCGAGCCGAAGACGTGCGTGACCGTGACGACCGCGACGCTCCCGCCCCCCTCGACGCGCTCGAGCAGGGGGGCGGCGATGTCGAGCACGACGGCCTCCTCTTCTCGGACGGGAGGCGACGGCGCCGGGGCTGCGGGGAGGCCGGGCGGAGCCGCCGACGGGCGCTCACACGCAGGAAACATGCCGAGTATAGGGTCGATCCATGCCTGACGACGCTCCCTTCCTCGACCTCGTGATCCGCGCCTCCGACGTGCTGACCGAGAACGGCCGGCGTCCGGCCAGCATCGCGATCGCCGAGGGCCTGATCGTCGCAGTCGGCGAGCGGGACGCCCCCTGGCGGACCACGGAGGAGATCGTCCTCCCCGAGGGCCAGGTCCTGATCCCGGGGATCGTCGACACCCACGTGCACGTCAACGAGCCGGGCCGCACGGAGTGGGAGGGATTCGCCTCCGCCACTAGCGCGGCCGCAGCCGGGGGCGTCACCACGATCATCGACATGCCGCTGAACTCGATCCCGCCGACCACCACGGTGGCGGGGCTCGAGGCCAAGCGCGCGGCCGCCGGGCCGCAGGCGCAGGTGGACGTCGGATTCTGGGGCGGGGCGATCCCCTCGAACCTCGGCACGCTGCGCGAGCTCCACGACGCGGGCGTCTTCGGCTTCAAGTGCTTCCTCTCGCCGAGCGGAGTGGACGAGTTCCCGCACCTGAGCCGGGAGCAGCTCGTCGAGGCGATGCGCGAGATCGCCGCCTTCGACGGACTGCTGATCGTGCACGCCGAGGACCCGGCCGAACTGGAGGCGAGCGCGCTGGAGCCCGGCGCCTCCTACGGCGCGTTCGTCGACTCCCGCCCGCCCGCCTCCGAGCGCAGCGCGATCCTGCACGTGATCGAGGCCGTCCGCGAGACCGGCTGCCGCGCGCACATCCTGCACCTCTCCTCCGCCGACGCGCTGCCGCTCCTGCGCGAGGCCAAGGCCGAGGGGCTGCCGATCACCTCCGAGACCTGCCCGCACTACCTCACCTTCGACGCCGGCTCGATCCCCGACGGCGGCACGCAGTTCAAGTGCTGCCCGCCGATCCGCGACGAGCGCAACCGCGAGCTGCTCTGGAAGGGGCTGCTCGACGGGACGATCGACATCATCGCCTCGGACCACTCCCCCGCCACCGCCGAGCTGAAGCTCCCCGCCGGCGGCGACTTCGGCGTCGCCTGGGGCGGGATCTCGGGACTCGAGCTGAGCTTCCGCGCGGTCTGGACCGGGGCCCGCGAGCGGGGCATCCCGCTCGAGCAGGTCGTCGCCTGGATGTCCACGGCGACCGCCGCGTTCGCCGGGCTCGGCCAGAAGGGCCTGCTGCACGCGGGGTCCGACGCCGACCTGGTCGCGTTCGACCCGGAGGCGCAGTGGCGCGTGGACGTCGACGCCCTCTCGCACCGGAACCCCGTCTCGGCCTACGAGGGCCGCGTCCTCCGCGGCGCCGTCGCCGCCACCTGGGTCGGCGGCCGACGCGTCACCGCCGCGACGGTCCCGCCCGCCGGGCGCCTCCTCAGCCGCCCCTGACCTCGACCCGCCGATGCCCCGCCTCCCTGACGACACCTCGGGGAGCTCCCCCGCTCACGCCGAGCGCCGCCGTGTCATCGGCAGGTTTCGAGTGTGTGAACGGAGGCGGGTCGGAGCCGCGGAGCGGGCGGATCGCACAAGACTCGGAGTCCCGGCGGCGGCTCCTCGGGATGCTCCGCCGGTGCGCGGAGCCCCCGGCAGGCGCGAGGCTGGCAGACGGGCTCGCAGGAGCCGCGAGCAGGACGGGCACCACCGCGTGACCGGGCCCGGCCGCACGGAACGGACAGGAGCGGACATGTCGATCATCCTCGGGGACCACCAGTACGGGAAGGCCGAGAACCGCGTCGTGCGGATCTACCGCGAGACCCCGCGGCACGAGATCCACGACGTCAACGTCTCCACGGCCCTCCGCGGCGACTTCGAGGCCGCGCACCGAGAGGGCGACCAGTCGGCCGTCCTGCCCACGGACACGCAGAAGCAGACGGCGTACGCCTTCGCCAAGGAGAAGGGCCTGCGCTCGATCGAGCCCTACGGCCTCGAGCTGGCCCGCCACTTCGTCGACGGCTACGAGCCCGTCCACGGCGCCCGCATCGAGATCGAGGAGTTCGCCTGGGAGCGCGTGCTGGTGGACGGGCGCGAGCACGACCACACCTGGGTCCGGAAGGGCCAGGAGACGCGGATCGCGTCGGTCACGGTCGAGGGCTCGGGCGAGGAGCGGCGGATCTGGATCACCGGCGGCTTCAAGGACCTCACGATCCTGAAGTCCACGGGGAGCGAGTTCCACGGCTTCCTCACCGACCCGTACACGGTCCTCCAGCCGACGAACGACCGGGTGATGGCGACCTCACTTGTCGCGAAGTGGCGCTTCGCCCTGAGCGAGGACGAGATCGCGGCGATGGACTGGGAGGCGGTCTACGCGGGCGTCAAGGCGCTCATGACGAGCCGCTTCGCGACCGTGCACTCCCTCGCCCTCCAGCAGACGCTCTTCGAGATGGGGAAGGCGGTCCTGGACGAGTACCCGCAGATCGTCGAGATCCGTCTCTCCGCGCCGAACAAGCACCACTTCGTCTACGACCTCTCGCCCTTCGGCGTCGAGAACGACAACGAGGTCTTCCACGCCGCCGACCGCCCCTACGGGCTGATCCAGGCGAGCGTCACCCGCGACGACGCGCCGCCCGCGGGATCCGCCTGGACCGCCTACACGGGCCTGGTGTGACCGGCGCCGGGGGCGTCCACCGGGGGCACGTGCTGCACGTCGCCGGGGGTGCGACGCTCGCGACCGCGCGGGAGTCGCTGGTGTCGATCCCGGACGGCGCTCTCGTCGTGGACGAGGACGGCACGATCGCCTGGGTCGGTCCGTACCGCGAGCTGCCGGACCGCTTCGCTCTCCTGCCGGTCTCCGGCGACGCCGCGTCGATCCTGCTGCCCGGCTTCGTCGACGCGCACGTGCACTTCCCCCAGACGTTCTCGACCGACGGCTTCGGCGGCGGCCAGCTGCTCGAGTGGCTCGACCGGACGGTGTTCCCGGCGGAGGCGCGGCTCGCCGACCCGGAGTTCGCCGACGTCGTCGCGCGCGCCTTCACCCGGCGGCGGGTGGCCGCGGGCACGACCGCCGCGATGGTCTTCGGCTCCGCGTTCCCGGCCGCGCAGGACGCCCTGTTCGAGCGCAGCCGCGAGGCGGGGCTGCGGATCGTGTCGGGGCGCGGCATCCAGACCACGGGCCCGGCCTCGGCGGCTCCCCTGATCACCTCCGAGGAGGAGGCGCTGACGCTCGCGTCGGAGGAGATCGACCGCTGGCACGGGAGGGACCCGCTCCTGCAGGTCGCGCTCGTCCCGCGGTTCTCGCTGTCCGTCACTCCCCGGACCCTCGGAGCGCTCGGCGACCTCTACGACGACGTCCGCGGACGCGGCGTCTACGTGCACAGCCACCTCAACGAGAACGACCGGCCCGGCGACGGCGAGATCGCCGCCGTGCTCGGCGCGTACGGCACCCGCAGCTACCTCGACACCTACGACGGGCTCTTCCTGCCCGGCTCCGCGCGCGGCGGCTCCTCCCTCCTCGGGCCGCGCACGATCCTCGCTCACGCCGTGCACTGCCAGGACGCGGAGCTGCACCGGATGGAGGAGACCGGCACCTCGATCGCCCACTGCCCGACCTCGCAGCAGTTCCTCGGCTCCGGCACCATGCCCTGGCGCCGGACCGTCGCCTCGGGGGTCACCGTCGCCCTCGGTTCGGACGTGGGCGCGGGCGACGAGTGGCTGCTGGCACGAGTGGCGAACGACGCCTTCAAGGTGCACCTCTCGGAGCCCGGCGACGCGGCCGTCGCCCTGCATCCGGCCGAGCTCCTGTTCACGGCGACGCTCGCCGGCGCACGGGCGCTCGACCAGGAGGACCGGTTCGGCAGCCTCGACCCCGGGAAGGACGCGGACTTCCTCCGCATCGAGCCCGACCGGTGGGAGCCGCTCGCCGACGTCCTCGCCCACGGGATCCGCGCGGACGACGAGGAGGAGGCGACGGCCCAGCTGCTCTTCGCCCTGCTGATGACCCTGCGCGAGCCGGCGATCGCCGCGGTGCACGTCCGGGGCAGGCGGATCGCGCCTCCGGAGTGACGGGGCCGGCCCGGGCGGCGCGGTGCGGACCGCGCGCACCCGGCCGTCAGCGCAGGCGCAGCGCCAGGAACAGGTCGGCGCGGTCCGCGGTGTCCGACAGGTCGCGCTGCGTCAGCTCCTCCACCCTCGCGATGCGGTACCGCACCGTGTTCAGGTGCAGGTGCGTCTGCTCCGCCGTGCGCACCCACGAGCCGCCGCAGTCGAGGAACGCCGCGAGCGTGGCGACCAGCTGCGAGCCGTAGCGCGCGTCGTGCTCGACGAGCCGCCCGAGCACCAGCTCGACGAACACCGAGCGCAGGTGGTCGGGGACCGCGCTCAGCAGCTGCACGGCGGAGGTGACCTCCCCGGAGTCGCTGACCCGCACCGGAGCGTCGTCGCCCGGAGAGCCCGGCAGCAGCATCCCGTAGCGTGCCGAGCGGAGGGCGCCGCCGAGCGCGGGCAGCGGAGTCGCGGCGCTCGTCCCGACGCGCAGCACGGCGCCCGGCCACGCGGCTCCCGCTCGTCGCAGCGCCGAGGTGACGACGGCGAGCGGATCCGCGCCGGTGGGGATCGCATCGGTCGCCTCGGTGGGCAGCACCGCCACCGCGCAGCCCTGGGCGTCGCGTCCGACCACGGCGCGGCCCAGGTGCGCGGCGGCGTCGACCAGGACACGGCGCGCCAGGTCCGGGGGCGCGTCGCCCTCGAACTCGGCGGCGACCACGGCGCACCGCCCGGCGCCGCCGAGTCCGAGCTGCCGCAGGTACACCGCGGCCTCGGGCTGCTCGCTGTCCTCCTCCACGAGCTCGAGCAGGCGGTCGGCGAGAGCGGAGTCGGCCGAGAGCGCCGCCTCCCGCTGCAGCCGGTAGACCCCCACGACTCCGGCGAGCTCCGTCACGGCGTCGAGTACTGCGGCGGGCCAGTCGTTCCAGTCGCCCCCGACGACGACCAGCCAGGAGGTGGCGCGGTGCTCGCCCGCGCCTGCGACGGTGAGGACCGACAGGGCGACGCCGCGGGCGTCCGCGACCACGACCGGGCTGCGCCGGGCCGTGAGCGCCGCGTGCACGACCCGCTCGATCTCCCCCAGCCCCAGGGGCGAGGCGGAGGCCGCGGTCCGGCCGGTCGCGGTCAGCACCGACACGGGGAGTCCGAGCTCGCGCGAGGTGCGCGTGACGAGCTCGTCGAGCTGCTGCCCCCGGTAGACCTCCGTCAGCAGTTCCCGCTGGCGGGCGAGGGCGGCCGTCAGCCGGGCCACGCGGTCGCCGGCGAGGGCGTTCGACAGGTGCGCCGTGATCGCGCCGAACGACACATCGGCCGGCACGGCGATCAGCGGGACGTCGTGCTCGCGGCAGGCGACGACGAGGTCGTCCGGCACGAAGCCCAGCAGCCCCTCGCCGGCGAGCAGAGCGCTGGCACCCGAGTCCGCGACCGCGGCGACGAAGGCCGCGCTGTCCTGGGCGTCCCGACGCCAGACCAGACCGGTCAGCACCAGCTGGTCGCGCGAGATGTAGCGGCGCGGGTCGAGGAGATCGGTCGTGAAGATGCCGTCGACCGGCCGCGCGAGCGCTCCGTCGCCGGCGACCAGCACGCGCAGCCGCAGCTGCGGCGCGTCGAGGACGTCCTGCAGCTGCATCAGCTGCCCCGGTAGGTCGAGTAGGCGAAGGGGCTGAGCAGGAGCGGGATGTGGAAGTGCGCCTCCTCGTCGTCGAGGCGGAAGGCGACGACGACCTCGGGGTAGAACGACTCGGTGCCCGAGGCGGCGAACCAGACGCCGGTGTCGAAGACGACCCGGTGCACCCCGGCGGCCAGGCGCTCCGGCCCGAAGGCCGCCACGCGGCCGTCGTCGTCGGTGCGGGCCTCGGCGAGGCGCTCCCAGCCGGAGCCGACACGGGCGTCGAGAGCCACCGGGACCCCGCGCGCGGGGCGGCCGCGGACGGCGTCGAGCACGTGGGTGGTGACGCGGCTGGCGTGCCCGCTCATCGTGCGGCCTCCGCCCGGACGAGGCGCCCGTCGTCGAGGCCGCGGACCCGCAGCACCGTGATCTCCCGCAGCTGCTCCGCGACGATGCGGGCCTCCGTCTCGTCGTCGAGCCCGAGTCTCCGCTCCAGCTCCGCGACGACCTCGGCCCGGTCGCGGCCGGCCGCACGGAGGAGGAACACGCGCCCGAACCGCTCCTCGTAGGCGCGGTTGCCGGCCAGCAGCCGCCGGGTCAGCTCCTCGTCGCCCGTGCGGCTCGCCGCCTGCTCCGCGGCCGAGAACGCGGAGGAGCGCCCCGCGCCCGCGTGCCGCTCGCCGATCCGGGGGTGGTCGGCCAGCGCCGCCTCCACCTCCTCCTCGGTGAGCGTGCGCGCGGCCCGCTCGGCCGCGTCGGCGAGCGCGTCGGCCGACGGGTAGGGCGCGCCGGAGGCGACCTCGTCGGCCCAGCGGGGGACGGCGAGGCACGCGAGCAGCACGTCGCGGGCGGTCTCGGATCGGGTGTCGGTCATGCGGTCTCCTTCGTCCGGCGGAGCAGGGGCTCGGCCTGCGGCACGATGGTCGGATGGATCTGGTCGGGAGTCGGGACCTCGTCGGGCTGGTGCTCGCGGCGGGTGCGGGGCGCCGGGCGGGCGGCCCGAAGGCGCTGCGGTGCGACGCGGCGGGAGTTCCCTGGGTGGAGCGAGCCGTCGAGAGGCTCCGCGCGGTGGGCTGCGAGCGGGTGCTCGTGGTCCTGGGCGCGGAGGCCGGACGGGCGCGCCTCCTGGTGCCGCCGTCCGCGGACGTGGTCGTCGCGGCGGAGTGGGAGAGCGGCCTCTCGGCGTCGCTCCGCGCGGGTCTCGCCGCGGCCGAGGGCGTCGCCGCGCTGGTCGCCCTGGTCGACCTGCCCGAGGAGCCGCCGAGCGTGGGGGCCCGGCTGCTCGCGGAGGCGCCGGTCGCGCCGGACGTGCTCGCCCGCGCGGTCTTCCGCGGTCGGCCCGGTCATCCGGTGCTGCTGGGACGGGACCACTGGCCGGAGCTCCTCGAGGGCGTGCACGGCGACTCCGGCGCGCGCGACCTGCTCCGCGCGAGGGGCGCGCGCGGGGTGGAGTGCGGCGATCTGTGGTCGGGAGCCGACCGCGACGGGCCGGACTGAGCGGTTCACGCCAGGCCCGCGTCGTCGAGGGCGGCGGCCAGCGCCCGCCAGGCCAGCGTCGCGCAGACGGAGCGGACGGGGTTGCCCGCCACCGCGAGCAGCGCCTGCTCCTCGCCGGCGAGAGCACCCTCCCGGTGCGCCATCGCCGCGAGGAACGCGTCGATCCGCTCCCGTACCGCCGGCGCCGGCAGCCCGTCGAGACCGTCCACGAGCAGCGACGCGGATCCCCGTGAGACCTCGCACCCCCGCCCGCTCCAGGCGAGGCGCACCTGCTCGACGCCGCCGTCGACGCGCAGCTCGATCCGGTCGCCGCAGGTGGGGGTGATCAGCTCGGCACGGCCGAGGGACGGAGTCGGGTCGGCCTGCCCGACGGGGTCCTTGGCGTGCGCACGGATCAGCTCCGCCGCCTCGCTCACGGCCGGTCCTCCAGCTCGGCGAGCTCCGCGTAGGCCGTGCTGATCCCGGCGATCCGCTCGCGCGACTCCCTCGGCGACGCCCCGAGCACTCCGGAGGCCACGAGCGCGACCGCGCTCATCGCCGCCGCGTAGCTGTCCAGCGCCGTGCCGCTGTCGACCGGGCACTCCAGCCAGACCGCCGCGTGCTCCGCGTAGCGCCGGGCGGGCGGATCCGCGAGGAGCACCACGGGCACCTCGCGCGCGGCGAGCGTCCCGATCAGGGCGGCGAAGGAGGCGGGGCGGCGGCGGAAGCCGACCAGCACCACGACGTCCTCGGCTCCGAGCCCCTCGAGCTCCTCACCGAGCGACTGGCCGGGCTGCGGGGCGATCCGGACGCGTCCGCGCGCCTGCGCGAGCTGCTGGCGCAGGTGCAGCGCCACCGGGTAGCTGTTGCGCAGTCCGATCACGACGACCTCGCGCGCTCCCGCGATCAGCCGCACCGCCTCCTCCAGCCGCCCGTCGCCGAACGCGGCGGCCAGCCGGGCCAGGTTCGCCCGCTCGCTCTCGAGGTGCGCGGCGAGCGGATCCCCCTGTCCCTGCGCGGGACCGACTGGCACACCGGAGGACCGCAGCGCCCGGGCGTGCTCGCGCACCTCCTGCGAGTTCGAGAACCCCAGGCGGCGGAACAGCCGCGAGACCGTGGCCTTGGACACTCCGCTGTGCTGGGCGAGCTCGGTCGCCGTGTAGACGGCCAGGTCGCCGAGGTGGTCGAGGATGAAGTCGGCCGCCCGCTGCTCCTGCCGCGACAGCGCGGCGTAGCCGGCATCGATGCGGTGACCGATGCTCGTCGAGGGGGCCGGGGCGGGGGTCACGCGGTCTGCGTCCCGTCGGCGAGCGCCAGCACGGCCGCCTCGAACGCGTCGAGCGCGGTCGCGACGTCGGCCTCGGTCACGTTCTCGTCCGGGTGGTGGCTGACGCCGCCCTCGCAGCGGAGGAAGAGCATCGCGTACTCGGCGAGGTCGGCGACCGCCATCGCGTCGTGGCCGGCCTTGGAGAACAGCACCATCGGCTCCGCGTCCCCGGTCGCGCGGATGCCCGCGCGCACGACGTCCTGCAGCCGAGAGGAGGCGACGACCGCGGGGGCCGAGTGGGTCTCCTCCACCGTCAGCGCGAGACGGCGGCGCGACGCCGACTCCGACATCGCGTGCTCGATGGCGTCCCACGCCGTGTCGCGCTGGGCGTCGGTCTCGGCGCGGAGGTCGAGGCTGAACTCGACCCGGCCGGGGATGACGTTGACCGCGCCCGGGAAGGTCTCGAGCCGGCCGACCGTGGCGATCACGCCCTGCTCCCGCGCGATGCGCTCCACCGCGAGCACGGCCTCGGCCGCCCCGGTGAGCGCATCGCGGCGGCGGTCGAGCGGAACTCCGCCCGCGTGCCCCGCCTTGCCGGTGAGGGTGAGTGCGAAGCGGCGGGCGCCCGCTATCGAGGAGACCACGGCGAGGGCGCGGTCCGCCTCCTCCAGGTAGGGGCCCTGCTCGATGTGCGCCTCGAGGTAGGCGAGAACGTCCTGCGCGTCGCGCGCGGCGGTGCGGATGCGCGAGGGGTCCAGCCCGAACTCGTGGAACGCCTCGACGAGCGTCGTCCCGTCGGCGTCCTCGAGCTCCCACCAGTGCTCGTCCCAGGTGCCGGCGAGGGCGCGGGAGCCGAGGAGCGCTGTGCCGAAGCGGGTGCCCTCCTCGTCGCCGAACGCGACGACCTCGACGGCGAACGGCAGGCGCCGGCCCGCCCCGTGCAGGCGCGACACCACGGCGATCGCGAGCATCACGCCGAGGATCCCGTCGTAGCGGCCCGCGTCGGGCACCGTGTCGAGGTGCGAGCCGAGCAGGAGCGCCGGGAGTCCCGGAGTCGCGCCCTCGTAGCGGCCGCACTGGTTGCCGGCCGCGTCCTGCCAGGTGCGCATGCCCGCCTCGGTCATCCAACGCGCGGCCATCGCGTTCACCCGGGCGTGCTCGGGCGAGAGGTAGACCCGCTCGATGCCGTCGCGGCTGGAGGAGACCGCGGCGAGGCGGTGGGAGCGGGCTATGAAGGCGACGGCGTCGAGGGCGGGGGCGGCGGGG
>NZ_PSUE01000044.1:0-15909 GCF_002931645.1 Rathayibacter sp. AY2B5
CCGTGAAGAGCCGGCTCTCAGCGAAGTATCCACCCCTCCGCTGGTCACCAGCAGCCTCTGGTTATGAGGGCCGCCGCGTAGACCGGAGGCCGGGGGCCGGAGCCGGCGCCGCCGTCGAGGGGGTGAGGGCGCGGCGGGCGCCGTGGTAGACCGGGCGCATGGACCCGATAGCGGCACTCGAGGAGATCGCGGCACTGCTCGAGCGGGAGCGGGCCTCCCGCTACCGGGCGAAGGCGTTCCGCCGGGCGGCCGCGGTGCTGGAGGGGATGGCGTCCGCCGAGCGGGACGACCTCGCCCTCGTGCGGCGGGCCTCCGGGATCGGCGACACGACCTTCACGGTGATCGAGCAGGCGCGGTCGGGCCGGGTGCCCGACTACCTCGCGGAGCTGCGCGGCTCGGCTCCTCCGCCCGCGAGCGCCTTGCGGGGACGGCTGCGCGGCGATCTCCACAGCCACAGCGAGTGGTCCGACGGGGCGACGCCCGTCCTCGCGATGGCGGACGCGGCCCGCGCGCTCGGCCACGAGTACCTGGCGCTCACCGACCACTCGCCGCGGCTCCGGGTCGCCCACGGTCTCAGCGCGGAGCGGCTGGAGGAGCAGCTCGCCCATCTCGCGGGCCTCGACACCGGGCCCCTGCGGCTGCTCAGCGGGATCGAGGTGGACGTCCTCGAGGACGGCGCGCTCGACCAGACGGACGAACTGCTGGACCGCCTCGACGTGGTCGTCGCGAGCGCCCACTCGAAGCTGCGGCTGCGCTCCCGCGAGATGACGGCCCGGCTGGTCGCGGCGGCCTCGGATCCGCGGACCGACGTCCTCGGCCATGTCACGGGGCGGCTGGTGTCGGGCGAGCGCGGCACCCGCCCGCCGTCGACCTTCGACGCCCGGGCCGTGTTCCGGGCGTGCGCCGACCACTCCACCGCGGTCGAGATCAACGCCCGCCCCGAGCGCGAGGACCCGCCGGACGAGCTGATCGCGGTCGCGCTCGAGGAGGGCTGCCTGTTCTCGATCGACAGCGACGCGCACGCTCCGGGCCAGCTGGGCCTGCTCGACTACGGAGCCGAGCGGGCGGAGCGGCTCGGCGTCCCGGAGGAGCGGATCGTGACCACCTGGCCGGTCGAGCGGCTCCTGGAGTGGACCCGCGGCTGAGGATCCTCGCGCGTTGCGCAGACGAACTGCGGCCATCACCCCCTTGACAGGAGGCCGTACCGCGGGAGGAGATCCGACGCAAGTGGCGAAATCCCAGCCGCCCACGCGGCATGCTCGGTACCGGTCCGCTCCTCCTGGGCCGCTCCAGCGGTCGGGAGTCGCGCTCCGTCGCACTCTCCGCTCCGACAGACCAGGTGAACCATGGCCACGCAGACCGCTCTCGACGCCGTGCGCGCCGCTCCCACTCTGCTCGAGGCCGTCCGGATGGCCGACGAGCTGACGGTCGCCGCGGTGAGCGACGGTGGTGGCCGCGCGGTGCGCCTGCTCACCCGCGCAGCCCTGGACCCCTCGGACCAGCTCACTGCGATCGCGGCCGTGCACTCGCTCGCGCAGGTCTTCGACGAGGAGGCCGACCTCGCGCTGCTGATGCTGCTCGAGGACGAGCGCCCGTACCTCCGCGAGCACGCCGCCTGGGCCTTCGGCGGGCGCCTGCCCCGCCCCGCCGCGCTCGGACCGCTGCTGCGCCTGGTCCGCGACGGCGGCTTCTCGGGCATGCTCGCGCAGCGCACCGTCCTGCTCTGGGCCTCCTCGACCCCCGACCTCGTCGCCGTCGCGCTCGAGGGCGCGCTGCTCGGCGAGCGCGAAGCGGCGGCCCGGGCGCGGCTCGTCGAGACCCTGGGCCTCGTGCCCGGCGCGATCGCCGAGCGCACCCTCCTGCACGTGGCCGCCGATCGCGCGGAGGGGCTGGAGGCGCGGGCCGCCGCGACGGACGCGCTCGGCGAGCGCGGCTCCGACGACGCCGAGCTCCTGCTCACCGGCCTGGCCGAGGAGGCGGCGCCGATCGGGCCCCTCGCCCGGCTCGCCCTCGGCGACCTCGCCCCCGCACCGGCCGTGGAGGTCGGGCCGACGGTCGCGCAGCTCTTCGTCCACGCCGACATCGACGGCACCCTGACGCGGGTGGGCGCCGGCGACAACGGCGGCATCGCGACCCTGCTGGTGCGCCTGGGCGACTCCCTCGTCGAGCAGGAGGGCATCGACCGGGTGCTCACGCTCTCGCGCGGGACCCCGGCCGAGGCCGAGCGCGCGCTCGGCGAGCTGCCCGACTCCGGCCACGGCTTCGCTCCGGTCCCGTTCGTGGGGCCGCCCGTGGCCATGCCTCAGGCGTGGAGCCGACGCATCGCCGCCGAGCGCGGCATCCGCCGGATCCTGCGCGCGGCCGGCCGGGTCGACGTGCTGCACCTGCGGATGGCGGACGTCGGATCCCTCGCGGCGGCCGCGGTCGCCCGGGAGCTCGAGATCCCCGTCGTGTTCACCCTCGCTCCGGACCCGCACGCCCTGATCGCGGGCCTGGACGCCTCCGGCGCCCTCACCCGCGCGGACTTCGGTGAGCGCGACGCCGCCGAGCACTTCTGGTTCCGCGTGCGCCTGGTGCAGCGCCTGGCCGCCGACGCCGCGCACACCGTCCTCTTCCCGCGGGAGGAGCTGGCCGCGACCATCCGCGAGCTGATCGGCGTCGACATCACCGCGCACCCGGAGCGGCACACGATCGTCCCGGAGGGGATCGACGTCGGCCTGGTCGAGCGCGGCGAGTCGGCCGCACGGGCCTCCGCCGCCGGTGAGCCGGTCGCGCTGGACGAGGGCGGGGACCTGGCCTCGCTCGAAATCCTGCTGGAGGAGCTGCCCGAGCACCGCCGCGGCCTCCCGCTGCTGCTCAGCGTGGGCCGCCTGCACCGGGTGAAGGGGATGGCGGCGCTCGCCGAGGCCTGGGCGTCCGACCCCTCGCTCCGGGAGCGCGCCAACCTGCTCCTGGTCGGCGGCGACCTCGCCGACCCGAGTCCCGACGAGCGCGAGCAGCTCGACCGCATCCGCGCCGTCGCGTCCGACGGGCTGCTCCTGGCCGGCCACCGCCCGAACGGGACCGTGGCCCGCTGGCTCGGCGCGATCCGGCACGGCCGACCGGGGCTCTCTGCTCCGGGAGGCGCCTACATCTGCGCGAGCGTCAAGGAGGAGTTCGGCATCGCCCTCCTCGAGGCGCTCTCCGCAGGACTGGTCGTCGTCGCTCCGGCGACAGGCGGGCCCGCGACCTACGTCGAGGAGGGGGAGACCGGCTTCCTGGTCGACACCGCCGACCCGGCGGCGCTCGCCGCCGGCGCCGCCGCCGCACTGGATCTCGCAGGAGGGCCTCTCGGCGAGCACGCCGTAGCCCGCGGGCACGCGATGGTCGCCGAGCGCTACACGGTGCAGGCCA
Organism: Rathayibacter sp. AY2B5; assembly: GCF_002931645.1. NCBI lineage: Bacteria > Bacillati > Actinomycetota > Actinomycetes > Micrococcales > Microbacteriaceae > Rathayibacter > Rathayibacter sp. AY2B5. The sequence goes on from NZ_PSUE01000044.1 coordinate 3,394, forward strand.
TGGCTCATGCCCTCTCGGGCGTCTACGCGCACGCGACCGCGGACCAGGAGCGTCCTCTCCGCTCGCCGCTCGTGCTGGGGGCCTCGTGACCCTGCTGATCATCAGCCCCGACTACGCGTCGCACCTGCTGCCGCTGGCGACCCTCGGCACGGCGTGGCAGGAGGCGGGCGAGCGCGTCGTCGTGGCCACCGGCGACGCGACGCGCTCCATCGTCGACGGCTTCGGATTCGAGCACACCGCGCTCCGGCTGGGGCGCGGCTCCAACCCGGGCACGATCCGCGCGGAGGAGCAGGCGCCCGACGAGGGCGCGTCCCTCCGCGGCTTCTTCGACGCCACCCGGCGCGGGATGGTCCCGACCCTCGCCTACCAGGCGCGGGAGCGGCTCACCGACCTGCTCTGGGATCCGGCCGGCGTCGCCGCGCGCCTGCGCGTGATCCTCGACGAGGTGCAGCCCGACGCGATCGTGGTCGACCACCTCGCCTTCACCGCGCGCGTGGCGCTGAAGGCACTCCGCGTGCCCTACGGCGACGTCGTGCTCGGCCACCCCAGCGCGCTCACGGTGCCCGGCGAGGTCTACGGCTTCCCCCCGGTCTGGCCGGACGCCTTCGCTCCGGAGCCGGACGACCTCGATGCGCTCCGCTCCCTCTGCGAGCGTGTGCGCGACTCTTTCACCGCGGAGTGGAACGCCGCCCTCACCACCCTCGACCCCGGGGCGGCGCCCAGCGCCGACGCCTTCGCCGAGAGCGGCGACGTCCTGCTGCTCAACTACCCGGGCGAGCTCCACGACTCGGCCCGCACCGCTCAGCTGCCGCCGCACGCGTTCCTCGGCTCCGCAGTCCGCGAGGAGCCCGACGACGCGGAGGTCGAGGAGTGGCTCGCCGCGTCCGAGGATCCGGTCGTCTACGTGAGCTTCGGCAGCTTCCTCTCGGTGCGCGACGACGTGCTCGCCCGGGTCGTCGAGGCCCTGGCCGGCGTCGAGGTCGGGCGCAGGCCCGTCCGGGTGGCTCTCGCCTCCGGCGCGACCGAGCGCTCGGCTCTGGGCGAGATCCCCGAGGGCTGGCTGGTCCGCGGCTTCCTGCCGCAGGTCGCGCTCCTGCGCCGGGCCGCGCTCGCGGTCAGCCACGGCGGCAACAACAGCGTCACGGAGGCGATGACCGCGGGCGTGCCGCTCGTCGTCCTGCCGTTCTCGACGGACCAGTTCGCGGGGGCGGCCGCGCTCGAGGACGCCGGGTTCGCCGCCGTGCTCGACCCCAACGCCGCATCCGCGGGAGAGCTCGCGGAGGCTGCGCGGCGGATGCTCGCACTCGACGCTCCCGCCCGGGAACGGCTGACGGCGCTCGCCGAGGGCCTCGCCCGCGAGACGGGGCCGCAGCGGGCCCTCTCCGCCCTGAGCGGAGCGACCGTCCAGCGCTAGCCTGGGCCGATGGTCGAGCCGACACCCCAGGACGCGCCCCTGCGCGCCGAGCGGGACGCTGGGCGGGCGGAGCCGATGCTGCGCGCTCTCGGCGCGTTCGGGCGCTTCGAGGGGATCGTCCCTCCGCTGTTCGAGGCGGCCGTGCGGATCCTGCACCCCTCCGACGACCCGCCCCGGCGCTGGCGCGAGGTCGCCGAGCGGGAGGGGACGCTCCTGCATCCGCTCGCGCAGTGGTACTCGCTCACCGGCGAGCATCCCGACGAGTACCCGGAGCCCCGCCTCGGAGTGCTCCCGCTCGACGAGCTCGCGGCCGTCGCCGCCGTGCTCGCGGAGCACACGAGCGCTCCCGAGGACTGCCTGGCGGTGTTCTGGGAGGGGTTCGGCGTGCTGAGCGGCGGGTCGCGAATCCTGATCTCCCGCGCGGACGCCTCGGACGAGCTGCCCGAGTGGATGAGCGACACCCGGCCGACCGGCTGGGAGCACCCCGAGACCGCCGCCGCGGCGACGGTCGAGCTGCCGGGGCGGGAGGGGCCTCTGCTCTCGCTCGACGTCAGGGTGCTCGAGGACACCGCGTGGGCGCGTGCGGCGGGCTTCGCCGACGCCTCCGGGCTCGTCGTGCAGACTCCGCTCGCGCTCTGGCCGGAGGACCGGGCCTGGTACCTCGCGAGCGAGGTCGACTTCGACTCGACGCTGATCGGCGGCTCGCGCGCCCTCGTCGACGACCTGCTGCGGCTCTCCGCCGCGGGGCGCATCGAGGCGCTCCTCCTGCCGGATCAGGTGGACCTCACGAGCACCGGTGACCGGCTCAACCCGAGGCGGCGGTGACGGGGTGAGCGACGAGGACGACGAGCGCTGGCTCGTGGTGAAGGGCCGCCGATGGCGGCGCACCGACCCCTCGCTGCCGGAGGACGTGGTCGCCGGCCTCACCTCGCACCTCGGGCGCGGGCGCTCGGGAGTGCGCTCGGCCAGGATGCACGAGGACGCGGAGGCGGAGGCGCTGGCGCGCAGGAGGATCGGGCTCGCCAAGCACGGGCTGGGCGAGCGCGGACCGGCATGGTGGGACGAGCCCGAGGCCGATCGTCTCGAGCGCGCCCGCGAGGCGCTGCGGGCGCTCGAGGAGCTCGACGCTCCGGAGGACTGACTCGGCTTCTGCATCCCCCGAGCGTGCTCGTCGGGCGAGGCGGGCGGGGAGTGCCCGAGCGGATCCGGGGAAAGCGCGCGGAACCGCGGCCTGTGGAGGAGGACCGCCCCCGCCGAGGCCGCCCGCCGAGCCCGCCCGCCGAGGCCGCGAGCCGAGCCCGCCCGCGCCTAGCGGAACCTCACCACGAAGCCGTCCTCCGGCCCGGTCGGGAAGCTCTGCAGGCTCACGCGCAGATCCTGCCCGTCCTCGACGTCGTACGGGTGCCCCGCGGCCAGGAGCTCCAGCGCCGCGGACAGCAGGTCGACGGTCGCCGGCTCGCCCGGGCACCGGTGGTCGCCTCCGTAGTGCCCGCTGCCCTGGGCGATGAAGCCGTTGCGGTCGACCGGCGACCGGAACCGCTCCGGGTCGAAGCGGCCCGGCGCCTCCCAGTGCGAGCCGTGGTCCGTCGCGTAGAGGTCGAGCAGCATCCACTGCCCCGCGGGAAGCGTCTCGCCGCGGAAGTCCAGCTCCCGTCGGGCCCTTCCTCCGACCATCGGGAAGAACGGGTAGAAGCGCCGCACCTCGTTCGCGAACGCGACGCGCTCCTCCTGGTCGGCGAGCCGCTCGCGCCACTCCGGATGCCGGTGCAGCGCGAGCGCCGCCAGCATCACGAAGCGCCCCACCGCGACCGTGGGCCGCAGCAGGTTGATCAGCTCCACCGCGGCGACCTCGACGGGCAGGAGGCCGCCGTCCTCCTTCTCGTGCGCGATCCGGTGCAGGGGAGTCGGGGAGGGTCCGGCCGTCCGGTTCGCCTCGATCAGGCCGCGCGCCCACCGCTCGGTCGAGCGGCGGCGGAGTCGCGCGGCCCAGTTGGGCGGGCCGAAGCGCCCGGCGTTGTCGATCATCGCCCGGAGCTCGTCCGTGCGCCGCAGCACCTCCTCCTCGTCGGCCTCGATGCCGGCCCACGACAGGACCGCGCGGCCCAGGACCTCGGCGGCGACGTCCTGGAGGCGGACCCGCTCGCCGGTCAGCCGGGCGGCGGACGCCTGCCACTCCCGCGCGAAGGCCGAGACCAGCCTCGACCGCTGCTCGGGCGTCTCCACCAGATCCAGGAACATCCGCTTCCGCCTCCGGTGCGGCTCGTCCTCGAGGGTCTGCACGCTGCCCTCGTCCTGCAGGAGGTGCAGCACGGAGCCGGGCAGCGCGCCCTCGCGGTCGAAGCGCCCGCCCTCGTAGAAGAAGCGCGCCGCCTCGATGCCGCGCGCCATGATCACGGGCCGTCCGAGGATCCGGGTGCGGAACGCGTCCGCGCCCACGTCGTCGAAGCGCCGCGTCCCGAAGAGGTAGCCGTCGGCGAGGACGGCCATGCTGCTGTCGATCGCGGGGAGGACGGGGATCGAGGCGGCGATCAGCCGGCCGATCCCTCGGTGTCGTCGCCCTCGGCCTGCGAGGGCTTGTCGACGCCCGCGTCGTCGACGTGGTCGTGGTTCTGCGGGTTCTCCTGCGGCTGCTCGGTCCGGTCGGTCATGGTGCTCCTCTCGCGTCGGCGCGGTGCGCGCCTCGCGGCCACGGTAGGAAGAGCGCGGCGGACCCGGGTACCCCGTTGACTCGCGGGGGAGGGGCGGGCAGACTCCGCCGCCCTCAGCGCCTCCGCAGGAGGACCGGCGCGGTCGCCCAGACCACGGCGAGCAGCAGCAGCACGCCTCCGCCCGCCCAGAGGCCTGCCGGCCCGCCCAGCACGACGTCGAACACGAAGCCCACGACTCCGACGAACAGCAGCGATCCCGCCGCGAGGCACACCGTGACCACCCGGTTGCCGAACCGCACCAGCTCGGCCTTCCTCCGCCGCTGGAACAGCAGCCGGTGGGCGATGACGGGCGCCAGCGCCAGGATCGTGACGCACGCGGCGAGCAGGACGAGCACGAGGTAGAGCGCCACGTCGGGCGGCGCGAGGTCGGCGAAGCGCTGCTGGAAGCACAGCGTCAGCAGGAAGCCGCCCAGGATCTGCGTGCCGGTCTGCACGACCCGCAGCTCCTGCAGGATCTCGTTCCAGTTGCGGTCGGATCGCTCCTCCACCGTCTCGTCGCGACCGGAGTCGGGGGCGGAGGGGTCGACGGGTCGGTCGCTCATGGAACGAGGGTAGAGCTCAGGCGAGCAGGGACTCCGCCAGCGAGATCGCCCCGCGCACCCCGGACTCGTCGCCGAGGGCCGGGCGCACGATGCGGATCCGCCCGCCGCCCGTCCCCGTCGCTCCGGGCGCGCCCATCAGCCGCTCGACCTCGGCCTCGACCGCGGGGACGAGCCCCGGCGTCTTCGACACGCCTCCGCCGACGACCGCGAGCCGCACGCCCGCGACGTAGGCGAGCGTCGTGACCAGCTGCGCGAGGTAGTAGGAGCTGAAGCGGAGGTTCGCGGCTGCCTCCTCGGTGCCGAGGCGGGAGCCGTCGACGCCCCAGCGCGCCGAGATCGCGGGACCGGCGACAAGGCCCTCGAGGCAGTCGCCGTGGAACGGGCAGGTGCCGGCGAAGCCGTCCTCGGGGTGGCGGCGGGGCAGCAGGTGCGCGACCTCGGGCCAGCCGCTGCCGGCGAGGAGCCGTCCGCCCGCGATCACGCCGCCGCCGACTCCGGTGCCGACGGTCAGGTAGACGAAGTCGTCGACTCCGGCCCCGGCGCCCCAGCGGGCCTCGCCCAGGGCGGCTCCGTTGACGTCGGTGACCAGCGCGAGCCGGGCGCCCGGTGCGGCCGCGCCGATCGGGCCGAGGACGTCGGTGCCCTCCCAGCCGAGCTTCGGCGTGGAGGTGAGGTGCCCGTAGGTCGGCGAGCCGGGGTCGATGTCGAGCGGGCCGAAGGAGGCGACGCCGACCGCGGCGACGGTGCCGTCGACTCCGTGGCCGCTGACGAAGCCGGCCAGATCGGCGAGAGTCTCGGCGGGCCCGCGGGTCGGCAGGGTCGTCGTCGCGAGGATCCGCTCGGGATCAGCGGCGTCGGCGACCGCCGCGACGACCTTCGTGCCCCCGGTCTCGATGCCGACGAGGAGGGGACGGTCGGCGGTGGCGCTCATGGATCTCCAGGGCTCGTGCGGTGCGTCTCGGGTCTCAGCAGGCGGACAGCGAGCGCACCTGCGCCGACAGGGTCAGGGGGCTGCCGAGGAGCAGCACCTGATCGAGGTCGTGGCCCTGCATCTTCACACGGGTGCTGCGCGGCAGGCAGGTCGGCTCGCTGAGGTAGAGCGGGGCGCCCTGCTTCGCGGCGACCGGGCCGACGGCCAGCGCGTCGGCGAAGCCGGTGGCGGTCGCGAGGTAGACGGTGTCGCCCAGCTCGGACGGCGGGAAGACGTCGTTGAGGTGTCGGCTGGTGTCGTGGCGGTCCGTCCCGGCGATGCGCGACACGGTGTCGGCGATCTTCGCGGCGCGCAGGTCTGCCTCGACGGCGGTCGAGATCGACGGCGCGCCGCCGAGCAGCTGCACGGAGGAGGGGTCGAGTCCGGCGAGGGTGTCGCGGGTCGGCTGGTCGAGGCGCGAGCGGGCGCCGTCGACGAGGAGGACGGGCTCGGCGCGGCGGCCGGCGATCGGCGCGACCGAGAGGGCGTCCGGGAAGTTGGTGCCGGTCGCGACGAAGACGTTCTCGTAGCTGCCGTCGGGGAAGGCGTCCTCGACGATCCGGCGCGAGGTGTCGTAGCGGTCGACGCCCTCGATGCGCTCGGTCGGGATCCCGAGGGCCTTCACCTGCTGGAGCACCGACTCGCTCACGGAGAGGGCGCTGCCGACCACGACGATCCGCTGCGGGGCGAGGCGGCGCAGCTCGGCCGCCACCACGGCGGGCAGGACGCTCGGGTCGGTGAGCAGGAGGGCGCCGCCCTGCTTCGCGGCGGCGGGGCCGGCGCTCAGCGCGTCCGGCCAGTTCGCTCCGCTGGCGAGGTAGACGACGGGGGCGCCGTCGGCGAATCCGGAGGCGGTCACCGCGACGGCGGTCGCGTACCGGTCCGTCCCGGCGAGGCGGGCGACGTCGGAGGAGTAGGCGGACGGGAAGAAGTCGATGCCGCTGCGGCCGCCCGGCGGCACGGAGACGACCGCGCGCTCGTCGAGGCGGGCCAGGCGCGAGAAGTACTGGTCGTCGTAGGCGGGGTACCCCGGCTCCACGAGGCGCAGGAGGTAGTCGCCGGCGGGCAGGGCGAGGTCGCCCGTGTCCCACGCGCGGGCGGCGCCGGGGGCTCCGGTGACGGGGACGGTGTCGAGCAGCGAGTACGTCCCTCCGTCGACCCACCAGGCCTGCACGTCGAAGGAGGGGGAGGAGACGCCGGGGACCGCGTCGGCGGTGACCGATCCGGACAGCTCGGCGGTGCGCAGGAGGGAGATGGCGACGGACTCGTCGGTCCCCCGGGTCGTCCTCGCGGCCTCGGCGACCGGCGTGTCGCCGAACCAGGTCGGGTACCAGTCGTCGCTGCCGATCAGGTTCGCGCGGACGGTGAGGGGCTCGCCGCCGGGAACGGGGAGGGAGAAGTCCGCGCCCGTGTTCGCCTGGGCGACCACGTCCCCTTCGGCGTCCTCGACCTGGACGTAGAAGGACGGGTTCTCGGGGGCGGGGTGCTCCTCGTCGGCGTCGCGGAGCGCGATGGTGCCGGAGAGGACGACCTCGGCGGCCGCCTCCTGCGCGGCGCTCGCGCCCGGGAGATCGGGGGCGGCGACGGCCGGACCGGCGGCGAGGCCGGCCAGCAGGAGAGCGGAGACGCCGATCGCGGCGAGGGGGCGTGCGGGCACGGCGGGCCTTTCGGCAGGATCCGCGGGAGGCCGCGGCGGACACGGTGTCTGAATGCTAGCCGCCGCCCGCCTCCGGGCGAGGGCGGGTGTCGGCAAGATGGGCCCCCGTCCGGGGGACGATGGTGGTGGATTCCCGGGGCCGCCGGAGGAGTCCGCGCGAGCAGGCTCCCCGGCGACCCGGGTCGGATCCCCTACTTGACGACCGCTGCGGTGGTGGCGGAGGTGCGCGTCGCCGTCGTGTAGTCGGCCTTCTTGCCGGTGACGGTCACCGTGATCTTCTTCCCCACCGTGGCGCTGGTCGGCTTGTAGGTGGCGGAGGTCGCCCCGGAGATCGCGGTGCCGTTCGCCTTCCACTGGTAGGTGAGGGCCACCGGCGAGGGTCCCCACGTGCCCGGCTTGGCGGTCAGGGTGGAGCCGACCTTCGCGGTGCCGGTGATCGTCGGGGTCGCGGCGGAGAGGGTGCCCGCCACCACGGCGCTCGTCTTCGCGGAGGTCTTCGTCACAGCGGTGAATCCGGACTTCGACCCCGTGACCGTCACGGTGATCGTCTTCCCGAGAGTGGCGCCGGTCGGCGTGTACGTCGCGGACGTCGCCCCGCTCAGAGCGGTGCCGTTCGCCTTCCACTGGTAGGCGAGGGCGACGGGGGAGGGACCCCAGGTGCCGGGCTTCGCGGTGAGGGTCGAGCCGACCTTCGCCGTGCCGCTGATGGTCGGCGTCGCGGCGGTGATCGCGCCGCCGGTCACGGCAGCGGTCCCGGAGGAGACCCGCGTGGTCGAGACGTAGCCCGACTTCGAGCCCGTGACGGCGACGGTGATCACCCTGCCCGCGTCGCCCGCGACCGGACGGTACGTGGTGCCGGTCGCCCCGCTGATCGCGGTGCCGTTCGCGCGCCACTGGTACGCGAGTGCCACGGGGGAGGGACCCCAGGTGCCGGCGCTCGTCGTGAGCGTCGAGCCGACCGCGGCGGTGCCGGTGACGGTCGGCGTCGCGGCGGTGAGGGCGGTGCCGCCGATGCGCACGACGGTCGATGCCGCCCCGCTGTCGCCTCCGGCGTTGATCGCGCTGACGCTCATCGTGTAGGTGGCGCCCGCCGCCAGGTGCGTGAACGTGAAGGAGCGGGCGGTGGCGGCGACCGTCGTCGACCACGGACCGGCGCCCGCGTTGTCGACGCCGTTGCGCGAGACGCGGTAGCCGGTGATCGCCGGGTTGCCGGCCGACTCCGGAGGCGCCCAGGAGATCGTCGCGGATCGCACGCTGTCGTTCGTGGTGCCGGCGACGCGCGTGGGAACGGACGGGGCTTCGTACGGGTCGGCGGTCTGGACGAAGGTCGTCGGGGAACTGCTGCCGAGCGCGTTGATGGCCTGGACGGTGAAGGAGTAGGACGTGTTGGGCCGGAGGTTCGTGAAGGTCTGCGAGCGGCGGTCGGCCGAGACGACGGTCGACCAGGGGCCGCTGCCGGCCGCGTCTGTGCCGTTGCGGCTGACTCTGTAGCCCGTGATGGGGCTGCCGCCGTCGTAGTACGGGGCGTCCCACTGGACCGTGATGGAGGTGCCGGAGGAGTCGGCGTACACGCCGCCAGGCGAATAGGGCGCCGAGATGTCGGCGCCGAAGGTGGCGCAAGAGGCGGGAGAGTCCGCATAGGTGTTGTGGTCTCCCCCTTCGTACGACTCCTCGCTCTCAGAGGCCGCCCAGAGGCAGAAGACGTACCGGTGGTGGGGCAGGTACGGGAAGTCGTAGGAGGTGTCTGAAAATGGAAGGCTGCCATCAAAGTAGCCGTGGTCGGTCGGGTCGTCGGATGACGCCAAGTCGTTGATGGTGTAGCGGTACTCGTCGAAGTTGCAGGCCTGGCCATTGACCGACGGTCGTGCCCATCGGGCGGAAGCCAGATACGTGGACGCGTCCGCTGCAACGCTCAAATCTCCCGGTGCGGGGACGTCCCAGAAGTGCAAGAACGAGGCTTCGCTCGGCGAGCTCTGCGTCGACGACGCAACGAGCGGCAGGCCGTCGGTGCCGCCCGCGAAGGGCGCCCGGAGGTCGGTCACGCTCGACACCTCGAAGGCATAGTTCTTCTGCGAGCGGGGGAGGTTGATCGTGGCGGTCGTGGTCTTCCCGGTCTCGACGAGGCTCACCGAATAGGACTTCCCGTAGTTGTCTTCGTAGTAGTAGGCCGAGTAGCGGGCGGACACGTGGATCCGATATCCGGCCGTCGCCGACGCGGACGGCGTCCAGGAGACGGTGACCGCATCGGTGCAGTCGTTGTCGGTCACGGTCACGTTCGTCGGCGCAGCCGGCGATTCCGCGGCCTGGGCCGGGGTCGCGACGAAGAGGGAGAGGAGCAGGGCGAGGAAAAGGGAGACGCTGAGGGTCTTCGTTCGCATGGAGGAGGGCATCCGGATTCGTCGGAGCGAGAAGGCCGACGACTGTCGGGCCGGAGGGATCGTCCCATGCCGCTTATCGCTGCACTAAGTCCCCCATTCAGGGCGGAATTCGACGGATTCGACAGATGTCATCAGCGCGATGACAAGAGAGAGGGATAAGGCCTTCTCGCCGAGAGGCGCAACGTCGTTGCTCCGAAAGCCCCTGCCTCAGGGCGGGGAAGAGGATCCGCGGCGGCATCACAGTGCCCCGCGCGAGAGCCGCGGTGGTTTCCCGCGCCGCACCCACCGTTCACGCGCGTTCCGTGCGCCCCACGGCGAGAACCGCACGATCGGCGCGTGCAAGACTGGGCGTGAGCGTGCTCCATCCCGCTGCGTCACGCGCGGGGCACGGAGCCACTGGACCCGGTCCGCTCATCCGCATCCTTTCGCAGGAGGACTCGAATGACCGATACCGCCGTGCTCGCCGAGGCACCCGCCCGAACCCCCGTCGCGAAGACGATCCTGATGTGCCGTCCCGAGCACTTCACCGTCGTCTACCGCATCAATCCGTGGATGGACCCGCAGGTCCCCACCGACACCTCCCTCGCCGTCCGGCAGTGGCAGACCCTCCACGACACCTACGCCGACCTCGGCTTCACGATCGAGCTGATCGAGCCCGAGGCCGGACTGCCGGACATGGTCTACGCAGCCAACGGCGGATTCGTGATCGACGGCATCGCCTACGGTGCCTCCTTCACCTACCCCGAGCGCCAGCCCGAGGGCCCGGCGTACATGGACTGGTTCCGCTCGGCCGGCTTCGACGTCCGCGTCCCCGAGGAGGTCAACGAGGGCGAGGGCGACTTCCTCCTCGTCGGCGAGCGGATCCTCGCCGGCACGGGCTTCCGCTCCGCCTCCGACTCGCACGCCGAGGTCGCCCGCGTCTTCGGCCGCGAGGTCGTCACGCTCGAGCTCGTGAACCCGTCGTTCTACCACCTCGACACCGCGATCGCCGTGCTCGACGACACGAACATCGCCTACCTTCCGAGCGCGTTCAGCGAGGAGGGCAACCGCACCCTCCGCGAGCTCTACCCCGACGCGATCCTCGTCTCGGAGGAGGACGCGTCCGTGCTCGGGCTGAACTCCTTCTCCGACGGCCTCAACGTCGTCATCGCGTCCCGTGCGACGGGCTTCGAGCGCCAGCTGCGCGAGCGCGGCTACAACCCGATCGGCGTCGACCTGTCCGAGCTGCTGCTCGGCGGCGGCGGCGTGAAGTGCTGCACGCTCGAGCTGCGCCGCTGACCCACTCCCCGTGGTCGGCGACCAGCAGCGCCGACCCACCCTCCACTGTCCACGATCCGTCGCACTCGACGCCGAGTGCGACGACTCCTGGAGAGTCGATCGTCCCCTCAGGAGGAACGACATGAGCATCACCGACACCGACACCGCCCGCTCCGCCGCCCTCATCGCCGCGGAGGAGGAGCACGCCGCCCACAACTACCACCCGCTGCCCGTCGTCGCGGCCACCGGCGACGGCGCCTGGATCACCGACGTCGAGGGCGTCCGCTACCTCGACTGCCTCGCCGCCTACTCCGCCGTGAACTTCGGCCACTCGCACCCGGTGCTGCTGGAGGCGGCCCGCGAGCAGCTCGGCCGCGTCACCCTGACCAGCCGCGCGTTCCACAACGACCGCCTCGGCCCGTTCGTCACGGCGCTCGCCGCGCTCGCCGGCAAGGACATGGTCCTGCCGATGAACACGGGCGCGGAGGCGGTCGAGTCGGGCATCAAGGTCGCCCGCGCCTGGGGCTACCGGGTCAAGGGCGTCGCTCCGGGCCGGGCGAACATCGTCGTCGCGGCGGGCAACTTCCACGGCCGCACGACCACGATCATCTCGTTCAGCGACGACGCGGAGGCGCGCGACGGCTTCGCCCCGTTCACGCCCGGATTCCGCACGGTCCCGTTCGGCGACGCGGAAGTCCTCGAGGCCGCGATCGACGACGACACCGTGGCGGTGCTGATCGAGCCGATCCAGGGCGAGGCGGGCATCGTCGTGCCGCCGGCCGACTACCTCCCGGCCGTCCGCGAGATCACCGCGCGCCGCAACGTCCTCTTCATCGCGGATGAGATCCAGTCCGGCCTCGGCCGCACCGGCGCCACCTTCGCCTGCGACCTGGTCGGAGTCGTCCCCGACGTCTACCTGCTCGGCAAGGCGCTCGGCGGCGGCATCGTCCCCGTCTCGGCCGTGGTCGCGGACGCCGACGTGCTCGGCGTCCTGCAGCCGGGCCAGCACGGCTCCACCTTCGGCGGCAACCCGCTCGCCGCGGCCGTCGGCCTCGCAGTCGTCGAGATGCTCGCGACCGGCGAGTACCAGGCCCTCGCCCGCGAGCGCGGCGCGCAGTTGCACGCCCGCCTCGAGGCGCTGATCGGCCGCGGAGTGGTCGCCGTCCGCGGCGCCGGACTCTGGGCCGGCATCGACATCGACCCGCGGCTCGCCTCGGGCCGCGCCGTCTGCGAGGCCCTGATGGCCCGCGGGGTGCTGGCCAAGGACACGCACGGCTCGACGATCCGCCTGGCGCCGCCGCTCGTGGTCACCGCTGCCGAGATCGACTTCGCCGTCGACGAGCTGGAGGCCGTGCTCGAGTCGCTGCGCTGAGGCGCACCGTCCTCCCTCCGCGAGGTGCCGCTCCGGTCCGCGACACGCCGTGTCCGGCGTGCCCGAACGGCATCCCGCGGGAGGGGGAGGGACGTGTTGAGACGGGACGTCTCGACGTCGCGGCAGGCCGTCGCCGCTCTGCGATACTCGCGCGATGAGCACACCTCTCCCGCCGGAGAACACCCCGCCCTCGTCCCCCGACCAACCCGCCGCAGGCC
>NZ_PSUE01000045.1:0-14405 GCF_002931645.1 Rathayibacter sp. AY2B5
GCGGAGGGCGAGGATGCCCAGGACGACGGCGGCGATCCCGACGAGTGCTCCGAAGACCGGCCCGACCGGCCTCGCCATCGCCGCACTCGTCGTCGGCATCGTCGCGTTCCTCGTCGGCCTCGTGCCGGTCTTCGGAGCACTCGTCGGGATCGCCGCCGTCGTCCTGGGCATCCTCGCCCTCCGCCGCGGTCAGTCGAAGGCGATGTCGATCACCGGCGTCGTCCTCGGCGGTCTGGCCGTCCTCGCCTCGCTCCTGACGACGATCGGCTTCGGAGCCGCCGTGAACTCCGCCTCGAGCGACCGCCCGGCGGCCGTGATCGTCGAGTCGTCCGAGCCCACGACCGCTCCCGTCGTGCCGGCCACGGAGGAGGCGGAGGTCGTCGAGACGGCGGAGCCCGCACCCGTCGAGACGGCGGAGCCCGCACCCGTCGAGACGGTCGCCCCTGCCCCGGCGCCTGTCGAGACGGCGGCTGCTGCGCAGGTCTCGCCCGAGTTCGCCTCGGCACTCATCAAGGCGCAGAGCTACTCCGAGATGCTCCACATGAGCAAGGCGGGCCTGTACGGCCAGCTCACCTCCGAGTACGGGGAGCAGTTCTCGCCCGAGGCCGCGCAGTACGCGGTGGACACCGTCTCCGCCGACTGGAACGCCAACGCGCTGGCGAAGGCCAAGGACTACCAGGCCCAGATGGCGATGGCGCCGGAGGCCATCCGCGACCAGCTGACCAGCGAGTACGGGGAGCAGTTCACGAGCGACGAGGCCGACTACGCCATCGCGCACCTGAACGACTAGTCCCACTCGGACCGTCGCGGCACTGCGCGGCCACTGAGCAGGTCCTCCCGGAGCGCGCCGCCGTCCGTCGCCCACGACCCGGGCGACGGAGGGCGGCGGACCACCGGAGCCGGTTCAGGCCAGGACGGCGAGGGTGACGGGGAGCGCCTCGCTCCACCTGCCGGTCAGCCGCTCCTCGCCCTCGAGGAACGGCGGCGCGAGGACCCGCGCGAGGACGAGAGTCAGACCGTCGGCCGAGGTCGTGGTGGTCCGTGCGTCGCTGCGGACGAGCACCGTCGACGGCGGCCCGGACGCTCCGGCGCCTGATCCGCTGCCCTGCACCGTCGCGGTCGGCGGGCGGACGATGCGCTGCCCGTCCTCCTCGAAATGCTGCTCGACCTCCCGGGCGCCGGTGCGGATCGCCGTGGCGAAGGCGGCGATCGCGACGGGGTCGCCGGCACCGTCGTAGACCCAGCGACGACCGAGGACGGTGTGCTCGACGGTCGCGAGGAGATGCGCGTCACCGCCGGCGAGAGGCGAGCCGCGGTAGGTCAGCGGCACCTGGAGCGGCGGCTGCCCGGACGACTGGACGATCAGCGTCTCCACTCCCACCTCGCCATCGGGGTCGTCGAACCGGTAGGCGCCGAGCTGCGTGAATCCGCCGCCCTCGCACCAGGGCTGCGTCGGCGCCCATGCCTCCACGATCTCGAGCTTCCCGGGGGTGATCGTCGCACGGTGCAGAAGGGCCATGCACCGAGAGTAGAGCCGGCCGATCCGTCCGGAGGAGTGCCCGTCAGCGAGCGGCGCCCGCCGTCGCCGACTCGGGCAGGCTGCTCATGGGGAGGGTGTACTCGCCCTTCAGCGCCGAGATCCAGACCGTGGTCGGGGCGACGGCGGCGAAGTTCGAGTTGAGCAGCGCCATCAGCGTGGTGTGCAGGGAGTGCGCGTCGATCGAGCCGGCGTCGTTCGCGATCGCGATCGCGCCCGTCGCGTCGGAGAGGACCTCGGCGCGGAGCCCGTGCGTCTCCGCCTCGGCGGCCGAGGCGAGGATGCAGTTGTTGGTCATGTAGCCGACGAGGGTGATCGTGTCGACGTCGTGCTCGCGGAGCCAGTCGAGCAGGTCGGTCCCCGCGAAGACCGTGCCGAACTGCTTCGTGACGTTCTTCCACGAATCCGAGCGGCGCTTCTCGATCTCCGGGTGCAGCGCGAAGGACGGACCCGACGGGTCGAAGATCGGCGCTCCCTCGCCCGCGCTGTGCTGGACGACGGCGATCGGGAGGCCCGCGGCGGCGGCGGAGTCGAGGGCGGCGGCGATCCTCGGCAGCGACTGCGCGTGCGGCGGGTACTGGATCTCGAGCGGACCGCTGAAGTACTCCTGCTGCACGTCGACGAGGATCAGTGCGCGGCGCGGTGTGGTCATGAGGGGCTCCCATCGGTGGCGGACGTCCCCGATCCTCCCGCCCGGGGCTGGGAGCGGCGGTCAGCCACGCGGCCCGCGACCCGGTCGTGGGCGCAGGCCCACACCTCCTCGTGCTCGAGCGGAGTGAGGACGCCGGCGTCGAGCAGCCGGTCGGCCCGCCGCAGCGCGGCCGCGATCGCCGCCTGCTCGGCGACGGCGGGGGAGTCGACGTCGGCGATCACGAGCCGGCGGGCGCAGGCCCGGCGGAGGCGGCGGGTCGAGCGGGCCGAGAGGAGCAGGAGCGACGCGGTCGGCAGGGCGAGCGCGGCCAGCAGGAGGAGCGGCAGCCGGTCGAGCGCGAGCGTCCCGACGGCGCCGGCGGCCGTCACGGCCACGACCAGCTGCGGACCGGCCGCGTGCAGGCGGAGGCGCCTCCGCTCCTCGGCGGAGGTGCCGGGCGCGAAGACGACGAGCTCGCTCCGGACGACGCCGTACCGGCTCGCGCCGACGGTGTGGCGGCCCCAGCGGGGGCCGGCGTCGAGGAGGCGGAGGAGCAGGTGCACGAGCGCCATCGTCGGCCTGCGACGGCGGGTGCGAGGGGATCCTGACGGAACGCGGACGCGCACCGGGCCGATCCGCACGGTCCGCTCGCGCGACGCTCACGATGCCCTCACGACCCCCTCACGACGCGGGATCGCGCGTCGACGTCCCTCCCCAGCCGATTACCCGTGAGGAAAGCGTGAGGATCCGCTCATTCCGGGCGGGCGCGCTCCTCACGGCGAGTAGAAACATCCAGTGACCTCTTCCGTCGTCCGTGGCGACCCCGACGCCCTCGAACCCTCCCCTCTCTCCTCCGCGCGCGCGGGCGGGGTGAAGGCGTGGCTCCTCGAGGGCCTCCGCGACGACTCCGGAGCCCACCCCGGCCCCCACGCGGCCACCGGCAGGACGCACTCGTGGTGGCGCGTCATGTGCCTCACCGGCGTCGACTACTTCTCGACCCTCGGCTACCAGCCGGCCATCGCGGCGCTCGCCGCGGGCCTCGTCTCTCCGCTCGCGACGATCGTCCTGGTGGTGCTGACGCTCCTCGGCGCGCTCCCCGTCTACCGCCGCGTGGCCCGCGAGAGCTTCCGCGGCGAGGGGTCGATCGCGATGCTCGAGCGCCTGCTGCCCTGGTGGGGCGGCAAGCTCTTCGTGCTCGTGCTGCTGGGGTTCGCGGCCACCGACTTCATGATCACGATCACCCTCTCGGCGGCCGACGCGACGGCGCACGCGGTCGAGAACCCGTTCGCCCCCGCCTGGTTCCACGGGGCGGAGGTGCCGCTCACGCTGGGGCTGATCGCCCTGCTGGGGATCGTGTTCCTGCGCGGGTTCCGCGAGGCCATCTCGATCGCGGTCGTGCTCGTGGCCGTGTTCCTCCTGCTCAACGCGATCGTGATCGCCGTGGCGATCGGGCACGTGGCCGAGAACCCCGTCGTCATCGGCGACTGGTGGTCGGCGCTCACGACCCAGCACGGGAATGCGCTGATCATGGTCGGCATCGCGCTCATCGTGTTCCCCAAGCTCGCGCTCGGGCTCTCCGGCTTCGAGACCGGGGTCGCGGTCATGCCGCAGATCCGCGGCGACGCGGGCGACACCGAGGACGCCCCCGTCGGCCGCATCCGCGGGGCGAAGCGGCTGCTCATCACCGCCGCCGTCACGATGTCGGCGTTCCTCATCACCTCGAGCTTCGTCACCACGCTGCTCATCCCGCAGGCGCAGTTCCAGCCGGGCGGCGAGGCCAACGGCCGCGCGCTGGCCTACCTCGCGCACGAGTACCTCGGCGAGGGCTTCGGCACGGTCTACGACATCGCGACGATCTGCATCCTCTGGTTCGCGGGCGCCTCCGCGCTGGCCGGCCTGCTCAACATCGTCCCGCGCTACCTGCCCCGCTACGGCATGGCTCCGCAGTGGGCCGGCGCCGTCCGTCCGCTCGTGCTGGTCTTCACCGTCGTCGCCTTCGTCATCACGATCCTCTTCCGCGCCGACGTCGACGCGCAGGGCGGCGCCTACGCGACCGGCGTGCTGGTGCTGATCACCTCCGCGTCCGTCGCCGTGTTCCTCTCGGCGAAGCGCAGGAAGCAGCGCAAGCGCGCCGTGGGCTTCGCGGTCATCGCGCTGGTCTTCGTCTACACGACGGTCGTGAACGTGGTCGAGAGGCCCGACGGCGTGAGGATCGCGGCGGTCTTCATCGTCGGCATCCTCGCGGTCTCGCTCGTCTCGCGCGTGCACCGCTCGTTCCAGCTGCGCGCCACCTCCGTGGTGTTCGACGCCGCCGCGATCGACTTCCTCACCACGGACGCCGACGACTACGGCGTGATCCGCATCCTCGCGAACGAACCCGACGACGGCTCCGAGGCCGAGTACCGGGACAAGCTGGCGGAGGAGCAGCGCGACAGCAACCTGCCGATGCGCGGCCCGGTGCTCTTCCTCGAGGTGCACACCACCGACTCCTCCGACTTCGAGGAGGACCTGGTCGTGCAGGGCCGCGTCTGCCACGGCTTCCGCGTGCTCACGGTGACCAGCGGCAACATCCCGAACACCATCGCCACGGTGCTGCTCGAGATCCGCGACCTCACCGGCGTGATCCCGGACGTCTACTTCGAGTGGACCGAGGGCGGCCCCATCTCGAACATGTTCCGCTTCCTCATCACCGGCACCGGCGAGGTCGCCCCCGTCACCCGCGAGGTCCTCCGCCGCGCGGAGTCCCGCCGCGACCGCCGGCCGGGTGTGCACGTGGGCTGACGCCTGCTGCGCGGCGGGGGAGTGGCGGCGCGGAGGTGCCGCTCCTGCTGCGGGATGCCGCCGAGACGCCGCTCCGTCGTCGAGTCATCGCTGCAGGAGCGGTGCGTCGGCGGAGAAGGCGGTGTCCCGGCGCTCGGCCCCGTAGCGTGGGCGCGGGCGCCCGTCGGGGCGCCGACACCGACGAACGGACGACGATGACCCTCGAGGACCAGCGCGCGCACATCCTGACCGGCGCCGTGTACGACGACATGACCCCCGAGCTGGTCGCCGCGCGCGAGCGGGCGGTCCTCGGCTCGAACGCGTACAACGCGAGCTTCGGGCGTCCGCCGGTCGAGCGGGAGGCTCTGCTCCGCGAGCTCGTCGCCTCGGTGGGCGCGGACACGCACCTCGAGCCGACGTTCCGCTGCGAGTTCGGGTTCAACATCACGATCGGCGACCGCTTCTACGCGAACTTCGACTGCATCCTGCTCGACGGCGCCCCCATCACGATCGGCGACGACGTGCTGTTCGGCCCCCGCGTCGCGATCTACACGTCGAACCACGCCCTCGACCCGGCCGAGCGCGCCGCCGGCGCCTGCACTGCGAAGCCGGTCGTCGTCGGCGACGGCGTCTGGATCGGCGGCGGCGTCACGATCAACCAGGGCGTCACCATCGGCGACGGGGCCGTGATCGGCTCGGGCAGCGTCGTCACCCGCGACGTCCCTCCGCTCACCATCGCGGCCGGCGTCCCCGCCCGCGTCCTCCGCTCGATCACCCCCGACGACCGGACCGGCTACCGCCCGGCCCACTGACGGCGGCCCACGCCGGCCCCGAGACGCCGGCTCCGAGACGCCTCGGAACGGCTCCCGGCCTCGCGGCGATCCGCCCTCAGGACTTCACGGTCGACAGAGGCTCGGTGATGCTCTCGAGGCTGCGGCGCTCGGCGTCGACGCCGAAGATCAGGGCGATCACGCCGCCGAGGATCATCACGGCGGCGCCGACGAAGTAGCCGATCGTCAGCGGACCGCGGTCGCTGCCGTCGCCGATCAGGGCGCCGTAGAGGGCGGGGGCGACCGCTCCGGCGATCTGGCCGAGGGTGAAGAAGTACGAGATCGCCTGGCTGCGCAGCTCGAGGGGGAAGATCTCGCTCACGGTGAGGTAGGCGCTCGAGGCTCCGGCGGAGGCGAAGAAGAACGACACGCACCAGAGGATCGTCTGCGTGGTCGCGGTCAGGACGTCCATGTTGAAGAGGACCGCCGAGACGGCCAGGACCGCTCCCGAGACACCGTAGGTGAGGAAGATCATCTTCCGCCGGCCCCACACGTCGAACAGGTGGCCGAGCACCAGCGGCCCGACGAGGTTGCCGATCGCGAACGGGAAGAAGAAGTACGAGATCGCGCTCTGCTCGACTCCGTAGAAGTTCTCGAGCACCAGCGCGTAGGTGAAGAAGATCGCGTTGTAGAGGAACGACTGGGTGATCATCATCGTCGCGCCCACCAGCGTCCGCTTCGGGTACTGCCGCAGCAGCACCCGGGCGATGGTGCGGAACGGGATGCTCTCCGTCGCCTTCACGGTGATCGCCTTCGCGTCGTCGACAGGCTCGAGCACGCCGCCCTCCGCCTCCACTCGGCGCTCGATCTCGTCGACGGTGCGCTCCGCCTCCTCCTCGCGGCCGTGCGTCATCAGCCAGCGCGGGCTCTCGGGGATGTGGCGGCGGAGGTAGATGATCGCCAGTCCGAGGATCGGGCCGAGGAAGAAGCCGAGGCGCCAGCCGACGTTCTCGGCGAAGAGCGCGTCGTTCAGGAAGAACAGGTTGGCCGCGGAGCCGAGAGCCGCGCCGCCCCAGTAGGTGCCGTTGATCGCGATGTCGACGCGGCCGCGGTACTTGGAGGGGATGAGCTCGTCGATCGCGGAGTTGATCGCCGCGTACTCGCCGCCGATCCCCATGCCCGCGAAGAAGCGGAACACGGCGAGGAAGACGTAGTTCGGCGCGAGTCCCGCCAGGCCGCTGGCGACCAGGTAGATGACGAGCGTCAGGATGAACAGCTTGCGCCGCCCGAGCTTGTCGCTCAGCCGCCCGAAGATCAGGGCGCCCGCGATCTGCCCGCACAGGTAGATCGTGCCGAGCAGGCCGACCTCGAAGGCCGAGAGCCCGAACTCCTTCGCGAAGCCGGCGGAGGCGACGATCTGGATCTCGAGTCCGTCCAGCACCCACGAGAAGCCGAGGCCGACGACGATCGACCAGTGGAAGCGGGTCCAGGGGAGCCTGTCGATGCGGGCGGGCACGAGGCTCCGGACCGGGCCGCGCGGACTGGTGGATGTCGACATGGCGAGCGCCTTCCTGTCGCCCCGGCGTCGTTGCGGAGGAACGCTGTCCCGAGCGCGGCGAGACGACACTAGACCCGCGGGCGGCTCCATATCGCCGGGCTATTCACCCCTTGTCACGGACCGCCGAGCGGGTGTATCCCGGGCATCGGTGCCCACCCGGAGGCGGAGCGCGGCGCGGAGCTCATCGGTCCGGATCCGGAGCGCGGCGCGGTGGACGCGAGCCCGGATCCGTCCCGCGGGGCCTGACACCGCCCGCCTCCTCGGCCTAGCGTGGAGGCATGATCGACGCGACGCCCGCGGGCACCCCCACCTACGTCCTCAGCGAGGGGCCCGTCTGGGATCCGGACACCGCCCGCCTCACCTGGGTCGACATCGAGGCCGGCGCGGTCCTGTCCGCCCCCGTCACCGCGGAGGGGATCGGAGCGATCTCGCGCACCGACGTCGGCGAGCAGGTCGGCGCCGCGCTGCCCCTGGGCGACGGGCGGACGCTCGTCGCGCTGACCCGACGGCTCGCGATCCTGGAGGTCGACGGCTCCCTCACGCGCGGCTCCGAGCTGCTGCCGGAGGGGCACCGCTTCAACGACGGCACGATCGACCCGCAGGGGCGCCTCCTGGTCGGCTCGCTGACCCTCGGCGAGTCGGCGGGCGACGACGTCCTGCTGCGCATCGAGCACGACGGATCCGTCACCGTGCTCGACGACGACCTGCGGCTCTCGAACGGACTCGGCTTCTCGCCGGACGGCTCCGTGCTGTACTCGGCCGACACCGAGTCGGGCGTGATCCACCGCCGCTCCTACGCGGACGCCGAGCACGGCCCGCGCGAGCCCTTCGTCGAGCTCGAGGAGGGCGTGTTCGCCGACGGACTGACCGTGGACGCCGACGGCCGCGTGTGGGTCGCGGTCTGGGGCGGGAGCGTCGTCCGCGTGTTCGAGGCCGACGGCAGCCCGGTCGAGGGCGAGGGCATCAGGATCGACGCCCCGCACTCCTCCAGCATCGCCTTCGCGGGCGAGGACCTGGACATCGCGGTCGTCACCTCCGCCTCGCGCGACCTCTCGGCGGACGAGCGGGCGCGTCATCCGCACGCCGGCGGACTGTGGATCGCGCAGCCCGGAGCCCGCGGCCGCGCCGCCACGCGCTGGGTGGAGGGCCCTCTGCCCTAGGCGCGGCCGGTCGCCCGTCAGACGGCGGGCGCCGTCGGCGGGCTCGGCTCCGATGCGGGCTGCGGCACGAGGGTCAGCCGCGAGATGCGGTAGCGGTCCGTCTCGGCCACGCGGAGCAGGTGGTCGCCGACGAGCACGGAGTCGCCCACGACGGCCACACGGCCGATCCGGTCGAGGACGAACCCGCCGACCGTCTCGTACGGACCCTCGGGCAGCTCGATGCCCAGCTGCTCCGCCAGGTCCTCGAGGATCATCCCGCCGTCGACGTCGTGCAGCTGCTCGGCCGCCTTCGCGTCGACCGCCTGGCGGGCGCCGTCGTACTCGTCGTAGATCTCGCCGACGAGCTCCTCGAGCAGGTCCTCCAGCGTGATGATGCCGTCGGTCCCTCCGTACTCGTCGATGACGACGGCGATCTGGTGGCCGTCCTGCCGCATGGTGCGCAGGGCCGCGAGCACCTTCGTCGTACCGGGGACCGCGAGGATCGGGCGGGTGACGTCGGCGACGCTGCTCGCGGTGCCGGCGCGGCCCGCCTCCGGGAACGCGGACATCAGGTCGCGCACGTGGACGAAGCCGAGCACGTCGTCGAAGTCGTCGCCGACCACCGGGTAGCGCGAGTGCGGCTGGTCGAGGACCGCCGCGTAGCCCTCGGCCACGCTGAGCGCGCCGCGGAGGAAGTCGACGTCCGGGCGCGGGCGCATCACCTCGGCGACGCGGCGGTCGTCCGCGCGGAAGATGTCGGTGAGCAGCCGGCGGCTGTCCTCGTGGATCTCGGTGTTGCTGGAGATCATGTCGCGCACCTCGTCGGCCGAGACGCTCTCGCCCTTCTCGCGCGGGTCGGCGCCGAGGAGGCGGACGACGGCGTCGGTCGAGACGGACAGCAGCCAGATCACGGGGCGCATCAGGCGCGCCAGGGCGTTGAGCGGGGGCGCGAGGGCCTTGGTGAACGCGACGGACTTCTGCATCGCCAGGCGCTTGGGGACCAGCTCGCCCAGCACCAGGGAGAGGTACGCGATGACGAGGGTCATCAGGATCAGGGCGACGGTCGAGGCGGCGGAGGCCGAGAGGCCGAGCGACTGCAGCGGCGGCACGAGGTCGGGCGCGATGGTCGAGGCGCCGTACGCCGAGGAGAAGAAGCCGGCGAGCGTGACGCCGATCTGGACCGCGGAGAGGAACGTGTTGGGGTTGCGGACGAGCTCGGCGATGCGCCGGCCGCGCTCGCTGCCGGCCTCGATCGCGCGGACCTGGCTCTCGCGGAGGCTGACGATGGCCATCTCGGTGCCCGCGAAGACGCCTCCGAGGAGGACGAACAGCACGACGAGGCCGATGTTGAGGAGGGTGTCGAGATCCACGCCGACCAGAGTAGGGATGCCGGCCGTGAGAACGCCTCGTGGACTCTCAGGGAGTGGCCGGGTACGCGCGACTCCGCGGGAGTCGCGGTAGTCGCTCGCGAGACCGGCGACCTGGGAGGAGTCGCGGGGGCGGGCGGGACGACGCCCCGCCCGCCCGCCCGCTCAGGACGCGTCGGCCGGGCGCACGCCGATCGTGAGGATGAGATTCGCGTAGATGCGGCGGTCGCCCGAGGCGATGGTGAGCGCGACGTCGGGCGTGCGCGCCTCGGCGTAGAAGGCGTGCCGCTCGAGCGAGGTGAAGGGGACGCCGTCGAGGGACCGGCGGAAGGCGTCCTGCGCGGGGACGTCGATCCCGGGCGCGGGGGTCATGACCGTCGCCTCCTCGACGACGATCGCCGAGAGCAGGGCGTCGAGGATCTCGTCGACGGTCAGCATGTCGGGCCGGAGGTTCAGGTGCACCAGGGCGGAGTTCGGTCCGAGCGTGGTGCCGACGGGGTAGTTGCCGTCGGCGATGAGGACGCGGGAGCCGTGGCCCGCGCGGGCGAGCGCGTGCAGGATCTCGGGGTGGAGGAGGGTCGTGGTCAGCAAGAGGAGCTCCTAGAGGTCGTGGAGGTGGGCGACGGACGAGCCGGCGAGCAGGCGGCCGGGGAGCCTCCGCTCCTGGGGACCGGGCTGCTCCGCCCCGGAGTCGAGGCGGAGGCGGACGAGGGCTGCGGCCTCGGCGGCGATCGCCTCGGTCGGCTGGGCGATCGTGGTCAGGTGCGGGCGGACCACGCGGGCCAGCTCGACGTTGTCGAAGCCGACGACGGAGAGGTCCGTCGGCACGCGCAGTCCGGAGTCGCCGACAGCGATCAGGGCGCCGACCGTCAGCTCGCGGTTGCTCGCGAACAGGGCGGTCGGCCGGGGGCTCAGAGCGAGGACCCGCTCGACGGCGGCGACCCCGCTCTCGACCGTCAGCGGGCCGCGCACCACGGCGTCGGCGGCGGGGTGGACGCCGCGCTCGGCCAGGGCGGCGAGGAAGCCGGCCGTCCGCTCCCGGGTGGAGGACACTCCGTCCTCCCCGCCGAGCACCGCGATCGAGCGGTGGCCGTGGTCGAGGAGGTGGCGGGCGGCGGAGGCGCCGGCGCCCGCGTTGTCGAGCGCGACGCGATCGGTGACCAGTGCGTCGTCGATCCAGTCGACGGCCACCACGGGGGTGCCCTGCTCGGAGGCGCGGCGCAGCGCGTCGACGTCGCCCGCGGACGGCACCGCCACGATCCCGTCGACCATCTTCTCGAGCAGCAGGTCGACCGCGGCTCCCGGCTCGGGGCGGCTCACGCCGACCAGCACGCCGATGCCCTCTCCGCGCAGGGCCCGCTCGAGGCCCGCGATGATCGAGAGGTGGAACTCGTTGTCGAGGGCGGGCAGCAGCACTCCGACCGTGCGGGAGCGCCGCGAGCGCAGGCCTCGAGCGAAGCCGTTGACCCGGAAGCCGACCTCGGCGGCCGCCGCCTCGATCGCCGCCCGGTTCTCGGGGCGCACAGGGAGCCCGTTGTAGTGCTTCGAGATGGTCGAGAGCGAGAGGCCGGTCAGCCGCTGCAGGTCCTTGTAGGTGGCCACGTCACAGGGTGGCGCGGGGCGAGCCGTCGCCGCTCCAGCCCGGGATCGTGCCGTCGGCGTCCCACAGGTCGAGCCAGCCGGTGCTGCCGGGCCAGAGGAAGACCTGGCCCTTGATCAGGCGGTTGTTGCGCTCGGCGCCGCGCAGCGCCTCCTGCTCCTCGGCCGTGAGCACCAGGGAGGCGGCGGCCAGGTTCGCCTCGATCTGCTCCGGCTTCACCGCGAACGGGATCGGGATCTGGCCGCGGTTCACCGCCCAGGCGAGGCACACGACGGCCGGATGCACGCCCCGCTCGTCGGCGATCGCCCGCACCGCGGGGTGCTCGATGTCGACGATGTCGCCCTCCACCCGGTCGCGCTCGGGCCGCGACGGCGAGCCCAGCGGCGAGTAGCCGATCGGCTGGATGCGGTGGTCGAGGCAGAAGCGGAACAGCTCCGGCTGCTGGAAGCAGGGGTGCAGCTCCATCTCGTTCAGCTGCGGGGCGATGCGGACGTCGGCGAGGATCCGCTCGAGCTTGGGGATCGTGACGTTGGAGGTGCCGAGGTGCCGGACGAGGCCCCGGTCGACCAGGCCCTCGAGCGCTCGCCAGGTCTCGAGGAACGCCTCGTGGACGTACGGGCGGGCGTGCGGATCGCGCGCGTCGGTCTCGGCGTGCGGCGGGTGGTGGTTCGGGAAGGGCCAGTGCACGAAGACGGCGTCGAGCACGTCGAGGCCGAGGTCGGCGAGCGAGCGCTCGACGGAGGCGACGGCCGCCCCGGGCTCGTGCGCGTCGTTCCAGATCTTCGACATGACGAAGAGCTCGTCGCGGTCGACTCCGGAGTCGGCGATCGCCCGGCCGACGCGCGGCTCGTTGCCGTAGACGGTGGCGCAGTCGAGGAGGCGGAAGCCGGCGCGGAGGGAGTGCTCGACCGCGAGGCCGACGGTCTCGGCGTCGTAGCGGTCAGAGCCGAACGTGCCGGCGCCGATCGCGGGGATGCGGCTGCCGCTGGCGAGGACGCGGTGGCTCGGCGGAGTGGGGGCCATGCGGATCCTCCTGGTGCGGCGGCGGGGGCGAAACGTTGCGCTTCACGGTAGGCGGGGGAGGGTAGCGGCGTCAACGATGCTGCGGATCGATTTGCGTAACGTTTCGTGCGGTGGGTGCTTTCGTCCTCCGTTCCTGCCCCGCCCCCCTCGAGAGTCCAGTAGTTGTCGCACTCGAGCGCGACTGCGACGACTCCTGGACTGTCGAGAAGAGCCCCGCCCCTCCGCTCAGACCAGCCGGCGCGACTCCTCCGTGACCACGCGGAACCAGCGCGCGCCGTAGCCGTCGAGGGGCACCGACACGGCGCCGTCCTCGTCTAGCGGGAGCGACTCGCCGCCGAGGGAGTCGACCAGCCGCGCCCCGGCGGGGGTGTCGGGGAGCGTCAGGTGCGCCGTGCGCGGGTTCGACGCCAGGTTGTGCACCGCGACGGTCGTGCCGGTCGACGCGGACATCCGGTGCGCGAGCACGCTCGGCTCGTCGCAGGGGAGGTGCGTGTACTCGCCCCACCCGATCTCCGGCGACCGCCGGTACAGCCAGGCGAGGCCCTTCACGTGGGCCAGGAGGGAGTCCGGATCCTGGAGCTGCGCGGCCGCATTCACGTGCTCGGGTCCGAAGCCGCCGCCGGGAGGGGTGGCGATCAGGTCGGAGGCGTCGGCGCGCGAGAACCCGCCGTTGGCGGCGCTGCTCCACTGCATCGGGGTCCGCACGGCGCTGCGGCCCGGGATGTCGGCGTTCTCGCCCATCCCGATCTCCTCGCCGTAGTAGAGCACCGGGGTCCCGGGCAGCGAGAAGACCAGGCTGTGGACCAGGCGGACGCGGCGCGGGTCGCCGTCGACCATCGGCGGGAGGCGGCGGACGATGCCGCGCCCGTGGATCCGCTGCGACTGCTCCGGAGCGAACGCCGCGAAGACCTCGTCGCGCTCGTCGTCGCTCAGCTGGTCGAGGGTGAGCTCGTCGTGGTTGCGCGCGAAGTTCGCCCACTGGCTGCCGACGGAGATCTCGGGGCGGCTCGCGAGCGCCTCGACGAGCGGCGCCGCCTCCTCCCGGGCCAGCGCGAGGTAGAGGCGCTGGTTGCCGATGAAGTCGAACTGCATCGACAGCTCGTCCGCGTCCTCGCCGCCGAAGAAGCCGAGCTGCTCCTCGCGGGTCACGTTGACCTCGCCCAGCAGCATCGCCTCGCCGGAGCGCCGCGAGACGAAGCGGCGCAGCAGGCGCAGCCACTCGTGCTCGTCGCGGGCGCCGGGCTCGATCAGGTACGGCACCGCGTCGACCCGGAAGCCGTCGACGCCCAGCTGCAGCCAGAACCCGATGAGCTTCGCGATCTCGTCGCGCACGGCCGGGTTCTCGGTGTTGAGGTCGGGCTGGTGCCGGTAGAAGTGGTGCAGGTAGTACTGGCCCGCCTCCTCGTCGCGGAACCAGACGCCGTCCTCCGCGTCCGGGAACACGTTCGCGGGCTGATCGGCGGGCGGCTCGTCGCGCCAGACGTAGTAGTCGCGGTACGGGCTGTCGGGGGAGGAGCGGGCGGCCTGGAACCAGGGGTGCTGGTCCGAGGTGTGGTTGACGACGAGGTCGACGATCACGCGCATCCCGCGGTCGTGGGCGGTCCGGATCACCTCGACGACGTCGCCGTGGTGCCCGAAGCGCTCGTCCACTCCGTAGAAGTCGCTGATGTCGTAGCCGTTGTCGCGGCCGGGGGACCGGTAGAACGGCGCGAGCCAGAGGCAGCTGACGCCGAGCTCGGCCAGGTAGTCGATCCGGTGGACGAGGCCCTCGAGGTCGCCGACGCCGTCGTCGTCCCAGTCCATGAACGTCTTCACGTCGAGGTTGTAGAAGACGGCGGTGCGCCACCACAGGTCGCTGGTGTCGGTGACCCTCATGCGCGGGGCTCCGGGCGGGAGGAGGCGGAGGGTGCGGGGAAGAGGGGCGCGGGGGTGAGGGGCGCGGGCGCGGGTGTGAGCGTGCGGTTGCCGGCGGCGGCGGCGGGGGTGGTGGCGGTGGGGGAGGTGGGGGTTGCAGACTTCT
>NZ_PSUE01000046.1:0-10642 GCF_002931645.1 Rathayibacter sp. AY2B5
CCAGCACCACGAGCTGCGGGTTGAACACGTTGACCCCCGCAAGCAGAGGAGACCGCGGATGCCCGACCACGCGACGCGCGGCAACAACCTCGACCGCGTCAGGCGGCACAACCTCTCGGCGATCCTCCGCCTCGTGCACCGCGGCGGCCCCCGCTCCCGCTCGCAGCTGACCCGCCTGACCGGCCTCAACCGCTCCACGATCGCGGCGCTGGTCGGCGAGCTGGTGGAGCTCGGCATCGTGCGCGAGCGCGAGCCCGCCACGCCGAACCAGGTCGGCCGGCCGAGCCCCGTCGTCGAGGCCGATCCCGGAGTCGTCGCGCTCGCCGTGAACCCCGAGATCGACGCCGTCACGGTCGCCGTGGTCGGGGTCGACGCCGTCGTCCGCCGCCGCATCCGCCGCTCCGCCTCCGTCCCCACCGCCGAGGCCGCGGCCCGTCTGGCGGCCGAGGCGGTCGCCGAGCTGCTCGCCGAGCTGCCCGAGGAGACGCGGACCGTCGGCATCGGCGTCGCCGTGCCCGGCCTCGTCCGCGACGCCGACGGCCTCGTCCGGGTCGGCCCGCACCTCGGCTGGGACGACGAGCCCTTCTCCCGCATGCTCGCGGACGCGACCGGCCTGCCCGTCCTCTCGGCGAACGACGCCAACCTCGGTGCGCTCGCCGAGAGCGTCCTCGGCGCCGGCCGCGACGTCTCGCACCTCGTCTACCTCAACGGCGGCGCGAGCGGAGTGGGCGCCGGCGTCATCGTCGGCGGCGCGCCTCTGCACGGCATCGACGGCTACGCGGGGGAGATAGGCCACACCCTCGTCAACAGCGCGGGCATCGACTGCCACTGCGGCGCCGTCGGCTGCCTCGAGACCGAGGTCGGCCGCGCCGAGCTGCTCACCGTGCTCGGCCTCGACGAGAGCGAGCGGCTGGAGGAGGCGCTCGCCGCCTCCGAGGACCCGGCCGTCCGTGCCGAGGTCGAGCGCCAGCTCGGGCACCTCGCGGTCGCCCTGCGCAACGTGATCAACGTGTTCAACCCGCAGCTCGTGGTGCTGGGCGGCTTCCTCGGGGCGCTGATCGGAGTCGCGCCGGGGTTCCTGGAGGAGCGCCTGGGCCGCGGCGGCCCCTTCCGGGTCGCGCTCGACTCCGTGCGCATCGTGCGGACCGAGCTCGGCGCCGATCTGCTCATGCTGGGCGCAGCCGAGCTCGCCTTCGAGCGCCTGCTCGCCGACCCGCTCGGCACTCCGCTCCACCCGGTCTGACCCGACGGCGGGCCGAGGGGTGGCGCCACTGTCCGACACGTGATCGAATTGATTCGACCGAGCGGCGTGGAGCCGACGAGGTCCGCTCCCGAGCCGAGGACGACACCGGCCGCACCCCTCCCTCCCACCCCGCTGCGCCCTGCGCAGGAAGGCACTCCGTGTCCACTCCCGCCTCGACTCCGACCGCCTCCCTCCCCGTGCACCGCCACCCGGGCGACGCCCTGACGGCCCGCCAGCGCCTCGTCTACGTGATCGTCCTCGGCTCGCTGACCGCCCTCGGGCCGTTCACGATCGACCTCTACCTGCCGGCGTTCCCCGCGCTGCAGAGCGAGCTGAACGTGTCGGAGGCGGCGGTCCAGCTGACCCTCACCGGCACGACCCTCGGCTTCGCGCTCGGCCAGCTGGTCGTGGGCCCCTGGAGCGACGCGGTCGGCCGGCGCCTGCCGATCCTCCTGGCCACCTCGCTGCACGTCCTGGCCTGCGTCGGCGCGGCGCTCGCCCCCGAGATCGTCACGCTCGGCGTCTTCCGCTTCCTGATGGGAGCCGGTGCGGCGGCGGGCGGCGTGGTCGCGATGGCGATGGTCCGCGACCTCTTCGGCGGACGCCCGCTGGTGCGGATGCTGTCCCGGCTCGCCCTGGTGTCGGGCCTCGCGCCCGTGCTCGCGCCGGTCATCGGCTCGCAGCTGCTGCTGATCATGGACTGGCGCGGGATCTTCGTCTTCCTCGCCGCCTACGGCGTGCTGGTCGTCGCGGCCGTCGGCCTGCTCGTCGTCGAGACCCGGCCCCGCGCCGCCCGACACGAGCGCGAGCACCGCTCGCTCGTGCAGCGCTACCGGGCCGTCCTCAGCGACCGCGTGTTCCTCGGAGTGGCGGTGATCGGGGGCATGACCTTCGCCGGCCTGTTCACCTACCTCTCCAGCTCCTCGTTCCTGTTCCAGGGCCTCTACGGATTCGACGCGCAGCAGTACGGGCTGCTCTTCGCCGTGAACTCGCTCGGCGTCGTCCTCGGCGTGCAGGCGTCCTCCTACCTCAGCCGGAGGATCGGGCCGCAGTGGATCCTCGCGATCACGACGCTGACGCTGTTCACCTCCGCCGGCCTGATCGCCCTCTTCGACGTGCTCGGGCTGGGGCTCTGGGGCACGCTCGTCCCGCTGTGGTTCTTCATCGCGTCCTGCGGCTTCAGCTTCCCGTGCGTGCAGGTCCTCGGCCTGGTCAACCACGGCCGGGAGGCGGGGACGGCCGCGTCGCTGCTCGGAGCGGTCAACTTCGGCACCGCCGGACTGCTGTCGCCGATCTCGGGGGTCTTCGGCGCCGGCTCGGCCGTGCCGATGGCCGTGGTGATGATGGCGACGGCGACCGTGTCGATCCTGGCGCTCTGGCTGATCGTCCGGCCGAGGAGCGTCCCGGCGCTGCAGGACTGAGCGCTCGGCTCCGGGTCCCGGCGGTCCGGCACGCCCCGCTCCTGCGGCTCCTCCCGGGCGTTCCGGCCCTCGCTGGATCCGCTCCCGAGCGCCGCTGCTACAGTCCCCTCCCATGTCCTCCCGCGACTCCTCCGCCCTGCTCGCCGAGCTCTCCGACCCCGACCGCGACGTCCGCCTCCGCGCGGCGATGACCCTGGGCGAGCTCGCCGAGCCCGCCACCGCCGAGCCCCTCGCCGCGCACCTGTGGGAGGAGCCCGACTTCTTCGTCCGCGACGTGCTCACCTGGTCGCTCGGCCGCCTCGGCTCCGCCGCCGTCCCCGTCGCCCGCGAGGCGCTCGGCCGCGAGCCCCGGGTGCGCACGCAGGCGCTGCACGTGCTCAGCAAGATCCTCGACCCGGCGACGCTCGACGACATCGCCCCGCTGGCCGCCGACTCCGAGCCCGCCGTCGCCGCGAAGGCCCGCTTCGCGCTGGGCCGCCTCGGCGACGAGCGCGCCCTGCCGGTCCTGCTCGGCCTGCTCGGCGACGACGACGCGGAGGCGCAGAACGTGCTCACCGACGTCCTCGCCTCCTTCGGCGCCGCGGCCGTCCCCGGTCTGGAGCAGGCTCTCCGCGAGGGGTCCGCGCCGGTCCGGCGTCACGCCGCCGCCGCGCTCGGCTACCTGGGCGACGACGCGCGTCCTGCCGTCGACGCGCTGGACGGGGCCGCCGGCAGCGACGACTCCGCGCTCGCGGTCTCGGCCGTGATGGCGCTCGGCTCGATCACCGGTCCCGACGCGGCCGCCGCCCTCGAGCGGGCCTCCGCCTCGGACGACTCCCGCGTGAGCGCCGTCGCCGCGCGGCTCCTCGCGCGCTCCTCCGAGCCGACCCGGCTCGACGCCCTCCGCGCCGCCCGCCTGGCCCGCGCGGCCGGCTGAGGCGCGCCGCGAACCCCCGCGGGGGAAGGCAGGGGATCCGCAAGGCCGCTCGAACCCTGTCATGAACCCCGCCGCGCGGACGCCGGTCTTCTGATCGGTCGGCCGCGCCGCCCCGCAACCCCCAGCGGGGGAACGCCGGGTGACGGCATCATGTCCGGATGGATCACCGCGACGACCGCCTGTCGACCGAGCCCGGAATCGCGCGCCCCGACGCCGTCCAGCGTGCGCGGATGCGCGAGCAGGTGCCGTCCGACGACGTCGCCGCCCGGCTGCTGACGAAGGAGGCGGCCCACCGGGTCTCCCGCCGCTGGCCGCTGATCTCCGCGTCGCTCGCGATCCTGCTCACGGTGCTGCTCGCCGTGCTGATCGCCTTCCGCCCCACCTCGGCCTTCCGCTTCGACGTGGAGTGGATGGACGAGATCGTCGAGCACCGCTCGCCGGTCTGGGACATCCCGGCCCTCGTCATGAACACGGTCGGAGCGGGGCTCGTCGGCACGACGCTCATCCCGCTCGGCATCGTCGCCGTGCTGCTGGTGTTCCGCAGGCGGTGGGCGGCGCTCTACTACGCGATCGCCGCGCTGGTCAGCGTGGGCGCCACCCAGCTCGTCAAGGAGCTGGTGGGACGCGCCCGCCCGGCCGACATGCTCGTCACCAGCGACTACGGCTCCTTCCCGTCCGGCCATACCGCCAACGCGGCGACGACGGCGATGGTGCTGGCCCTGGTGTTCCCGCTGCTGTGGGTCTGGATCGCGGGCTTCCTCTACACCGTGGCGATGATGGCGAGCCGCACCTACCTCGGCGCCCACTGGCTGAGCGACACCGTCGGCGGCCTGCTGCTCGGGATCGGCGTGGCGCTCGTGGTCTGGGCTCCGCTCGCCGGCCGCCTGCGCACCGAGGCCGAGCTCCCGCACCCGCCGATCTGGATCCGCCGCACCACCTGACCGGCATAGCGCTCCCTGCGAGGGCTTCGAGGCCCCGAGGATCGGCGCCCGAGGAGCGCGGAGGCTCGCCGATCAGCCGAAGGCGGCGAGGGAGTCGAGCTCGTTGAAGGTGTAGACGTGCAGGCCCGCGAGGCGGTCGCCCGCCGCCGCTTCCAGGCGCGCGACGAACGCGGACGGGTCGAAGCGGCGTCCGCGGAGGAGCCCGCCGGCCACCGAGGTGCTCCGCTTCAGGAAGCCGAGCGAGGAGCCCACTCCGATCCGCGCGCCCAGCGTCAGCAGCCGCGAGCGCTCGACCGGCCCCGGCACGCCCGCCCACAGATCGGCCGTGATCCCCGTCTCGCGGAGCCGATCGGCGTAGCAGACCACCGCGTCGACGTCGAAGCACATCTGCGTGACGATCGAGCGGATGAACGTAGCGCGCTCGCGCAGGTGCCGCTCGATGCTCTCGTCGGAGAGGTGCGGGTGGCCCTCGGGATAGCCTGCGATGTCCAGGGCCAGCCCGGGTGAGATCTCGCGGGCGTCGCGGATGAGCTCGAGGCTCGTGGAGTAGGTGCCGGCCGCCGAGGACGCGTCGCCCGAGATCACGAACGCCTCGTCGATCCCCGCCTCGCCCATCCGGCCGAGGACCCGCTCGAGTGCGGCGCGGCTCTCGACGTTCCGCGCCGCCAGGTGGGGCACCACGCGGAACCCGCGCCCGGCCAGCGCGACCGCGCAGTCCACGGTCCGCCCGGTCCCGTGCTTCGGCAGGCTGGTCACGGTCAGCGTCACCGCGGAGGGGTCCGGGAACGCCCGCGCGGCGCGCTCTCCGATGTCGTCGGCCGGGATGATCTCGAAGCGCGCGCGGGTCATCGGCCCAGCCTGCCACGCGGAGGCGGAGCGGCGCGGGTGGTGGCCGCAGCCGCACGAGTGTCGGAGGGGCGCCCTAGCCTGGAGCCGATCGCCGCCCGGTGGTCGCGGAAGGAGTCGCGTGTACCTGGAGTCCGGCCGCGTGGTCACGAGCCCCACCGACCTGTCGAACTGGGCGGCCTGCGAGTGGGCGGTCCTCCGCCGGTTCGACGCCCTGCTGGGCCGCGCCCCGCGCCTCGAGGCCGAGAGGGACGGGATGCTCGAGCGCACCGCGGTGCTCGGCGACGAGCACGAGCACCGCTTCCTCGCCGAGCTGAAGCGCACGCACGAGGTGCTCGAGTTCGAGCGCCCCGAGCCCGCCGGCTACCCCGCGGCGGCCGAGGCGGCCGTCGAGGCGATGCGCGCCGGGGTCGACGTGCTCTACCAGGCCACCTTCTTCGACGGCGAGTTCCTGGGCTTCTCGGACTTCCTCCTCCGCACCGCCGACGGCGCCTACGAGGTCTACGACACCAAGCTCGCCCGGCACGCCAAGATCCCGGCGCTGCTGCAGCTCGCCGCCTACGCCGAGCAGATGCAGGCGCGCGGCATCCGCGTGGGGGAGCAGGTGCACCTCGTGCTCGGCGACGGCTCCGTCACCAGCCACGAGCTGGCCGTCGTCGCCCCGGTCCAGCGGGTGCAGCGCGCACGGCTCCGCGCCGTGCTCGCCGAGCGCCTCGCCGCCGACGAGCCGCTGGCGTGGGGCGATCGGCGCTACCCCTCCTGCGGACGCTGCTCGGTCTGCGCGCCCGAGGTCCAGGCGCACCGCGATCCGATCCTCGTCGCCGGGATGCGGCTCGACCAGCGGGCGAAGCTCACGGCGGCCGGCGTCCTCACCCTCGACGCCCTCGCCGAGCACGACGGCCCCGTCCCCGGGCTGGGCGCGGGCACGCTCGAGGGCCTGCGCGCCCAGGCGCGGCTGCAGCTGCGGTCGGAGTCCTCGCCGGTGCCGGCCGTCGAGGTGATCGACGCCTCCGTGCTCGCCGGGCTGCCCGCGCCCGACCCGGGCGACCTCTTCTTCGACTTCGAGGGCGATCCGCTCTACACCGAGGACAACCGCGAATGGGGCCTCGACTACCTCTTCGGCATGGTCGACGACCAGGAGCGCTTCACCGCGCTCTGGGCGCACGACCTCGCGGCCGAGCGCAGGGCGCTCCTCGACTTCCTCGCGCTCCTGCGGGCGCGCCGGGCCGAGCACCCCCGGATGCACGTCTACCACTACGCCTCCTACGAGCGGAGCCACCTCCTCTCGCTCGCGCTCCGCCACGGGGTCGGCGAGGAGGAGGTCGACGCGCTCCTGCGCGACGGCGTCCTGGTCGACCTGTACCCGGTGGTGCGGCGGGCGCTCCGCGTGGGCTCGCGCAGCTACTCGCTCAAGAAGCTGGAGCCGCTCTACATGGGCGAGGAGGAGCGGGACGCGTCCGGCGTCACGAACGCCGCCGACAGCATCGAGATGTACGTGGAGGCGCGCGCCGCACAGAGGGCCGATCCTGTCGAGGGGCAGCGCGGGCTCGACCTCGTCGCCGAGTACAACGCCTACGACTGCCGCTCCACGCTTCGCCTGCGCGACTGGCTCCTGGAGCTCGCTCCGCCGCGCGAGGAGCTGCCGCCGCTGCTCGAGGTCGAGATCCCCGTGCCCCGCGAGCCGCACCCGGTCGCGGTCGCCCTGCTGGCGCAGGTCGAGGGGATCGAGCCGCGGGAGCGCACCGCCGACCAGACCGCGCTCGCCCTCGCCGGCGCGGCGATCGACTACCACCGCCGCGAGGCCAAGACCTTCTGGCAGGAGCACTTCGACCGCCTCCGGCAGCCGCTGGACGAGTGGGCGGACACCCGCGACGTCGTGATGATCGACCGGGTCGAGGTCGTCCGCGACTGGGCGAAGCTCCCGCGCGCCCGCACGCAGTCGCGCGAGCTGCGGATCCTCGGCCGGCTCGCTCCCGGCAGTCGGCTCGGCACCGGCTCATCGCCGTACCTGGTCTACGAGGCCCCGGCGCCCCCTGGTGCGCCCTCGCCCGGTCCCGGTCTGCGCGGCGCCTCCGAGCGCTCCGAGATCCTCGCGGTCGACGACGACGGGGAGCGGATCGTCCTGCTCCTCAAGGAGGGCCTGAAGGCGGGGGAGGATCCGCACGACGACGCTCCGGTCGCCCTCGCCCCCGCGCCGCCGCCGCGCGCCGCGCCCCAGCCCGAGGCGATCGCGGAGTGGGGCGGCGAGGTCCTCGACGCGCTGCCCGCGATGCTGGCCGACCCGGCGCTCGACGTCCTCCGCCGCGTGCCGCCGGGAGCCGTCGCTCCGGTGCAGGGCGACGACGTGATCGGCGCGGTCGTCACCACTCTGCTCGGACTCGACCGGGCGACCCTCGCGGTGCAGGGTCCGCCCGGCACCGGGAAGACCTACGTCGGCTCCCACGTGATCGCACGGCTGGTGAACGAGCACGGCTGGCGCATCGGCGTGGTCGGCCAGTCGCACTCGGTGGTCGAGAACGTGCTGAGCGCCGTCGTCGGCCGCGGCGTCGATCCCTCCCGCGTGGCGAAGGTGCCCAAGAACGGCACGCCGCCCGAGGCGCTCGAGGCGGCGCCCTGGGCGCCGGTGAAGAACGCGGCGGCACTCACCGCGGTCCTCGAGGAGGGCGGCGGCTGCGTCATCGGCGGCACCGCCTGGACCTTCGCGAACCCGGTCACCGTGCCGCGCCGCTCGCTCGACCTCCTGGTG
Source organism: Rathayibacter sp. AY2B5 (assembly GCF_002931645.1). NCBI lineage: Bacteria > Bacillati > Actinomycetota > Actinomycetes > Micrococcales > Microbacteriaceae > Rathayibacter > Rathayibacter sp. AY2B5. The sequence goes on from NZ_PSUE01000046.1 coordinate 8,114, forward strand.
GTCGACGAGGCCGGGCAGTTCTCGCTCGCCCCGACGATCGCGTCGGCCGTCTCCGCCCAGCGGCTGCTCCTGCTCGGCGATCCGCAGCAGCTGCCCCAGGTGAGCCAGGGCGCGCACCCGGAGCCGGTCGACGAGTCGGCGCTCGGCTGGCTCGCCGACGGGCACGACGTCCTCCCGCCCGAGTACGGCTACTTCCTCGCGGAGACCCACCGGATGCACCCGGCGCTCTCCGACGCCGTCTCCGAGCTGTCCTACGAGGGCGCGCTGCGGTCGCGGGCGCCGCAGGTGCGCCACCTGGAGGGGGTCGAGCCGGGCGTGCACTCCGTCCCGGTCGAGCACGCGGGCGACACCACCTCCTCGCCGGACGAGGCGAGGCGCGTCGTCGAGATCGCCCTCTCCCTCGTCGGCCGCGCCTGGACCGACGAGCACGGCGAGCGGACGCTGACCGCGGCCGACGTCATCGTCGTCGCGCCCTACAACGCCCAGGGCGGGCTCCTCCGCACCGCCCTCGACGCCGCGGGCCTCGAGGAGACCCCGGTCGGCACGGTCGACCTCTTCCAGGGCAGGGAGGCGGTGGTCGCCATCGTGTCGCTCGCCGCGTCCTCCGGGGCCGACGTCCCGCGCGGAATGGAGTTCCTCCTCCTGCCCAACCGCCTGAACGTCGCGGTCTCGCGCGCGAAGTGGGCGGCGTACCTGGTGCACTCGCCGGCGCTCGCCGCCTCGCTCCCGACCTCGCTGACCGGCCTCGGGCACCTCTCCGGCTTCCTCCGCCTGCTCGAGCAGGGGGGGCGGGCCGCCCCGTGACGGATCCGGTGGCCGGAAGGCGCGCTCCGCTCCGATTCCGTCGGTGCTCGGCATGGTGGACGACGCGATCCGTCGCTACGGTGTCCCCATGAGAATCCTCCTGGTCGGCGCCGGCGGCGTCGGCGACGCCTTCGCGAAGATCGCCGCGCGCCGCTCCTTCTTCGAGCAGATCATCGTCTGCGACTACGACCTCGCCCGGGCCGAGCGCACGGTCGCGTGGATCGCGGAGCGGCACGGTGCCGACGACCGCTTCGTCGCCGCGCGGATCGACGCCTCCGACGCCGAGAACGTCGAGACCGTCGCCCGCGCGCACGGGGCGACCCACGTGATGAACGCCGTCGAGCCGCGCTTCGTCCCGACGATCTTCGCCGGAGCGCTCGCCGCCGAGGCCGACTACCTCGACATGGCGATGAGCCTCTCGCTCCCGCACCCCGAGCGGCCCCACGAGCTGACGGGGCTCAAGCTCGGCGACGAGCAGTTCGCCGCGGCGGAGGAGTGGTCCTCCCGCGGCCGCCTCGCCCTGGTGGGCATGGGCGTGGAGCCGGGACTCTCCGACGTCTTCGCCCGCTACGCCTCCGACCACCTCTTCGACGAGATCGACGAGCTCGGAGTGCGCGACGGCGCGAACCTCGTCGTGCACGACGCGGACGGCCGCGAGATCTTCGCTCCGTCCTTCTCCATCTGGACCACGATCGAGGAGTGCTTGAACCCGCCGGTGGTGTTCGAGCGCGACCGCGGCTGGTACACCACCGCCCCCTTCTCGGAGCCGGAGGTGTTCGAGTTCCCCGAGGGCATCGGCCCGGTCGAGTGCGTGAACGTCGAGCACGAGGAGGTGCTGCTGATGCCGCGCTGGCTCGACGCGAAGAAGGTCACCTTCAAGTACGGCCTCGGCGAGCAGTTCATCGGCGTCCTGCGCACCCTCCACCTCCTCGGCCTCGACAGCACCGAGCCCCTGCGGGTCCGCTCGGCCGGCGGTCCCGTCGAGGTCTCGCCGCGCGACGTCGTCGCCGCCGCCCTGCCCGACCCCGCCGGCATCGGCCCGCGGATGACGGGCAGGACCTGCGCCGGCCTCTTCGTCTCGGGCACGAAGGACGGCGCCCGCCGCGAGGTGTACCTCTACCACGTGAGCGACAACGAGTGGACGATGGCCGAGTACGGCACCCAGTGCGTGGTCTGGCAGACGGCGCTCAACCCGGTGGTCGCGCTCGAGCTCCTCGCGACCGGCGTGTGGACCGGCGCCGGAGTGCTCGGGCCGGAGGCGTTCAGCGCCGACCCGTTCCTCGAGCTGATGGCCCGCCCCGAGGCCGACGGCGGGTACGGACAGTCCTGGCACGTCCGCGAGGACTGACCGGCGCCGCCGACCTAGGCTGAGCCCATGAGTGACGACGACGGGCTCGCCTCGGCGAGGGACGAGGCGCGCGCGGCCCTGGAGGCCGCCCGCCGACTGCAGGCGGAGGCCGCCGAGGCCCTGGCGCGAGCGGAGGCGGCGGCCGCGGCGCTGAACGCGGCGGCCGGCCCGGAGGAGGCGGAGGCCGTCGCGGACGACGTGCGGCTGGTGGCGGCGTCGGGGAGCGGAGCGGAGCAGTCCGCTGCTCCCGTTGCCCCGGACGCCGTCGCTCCGGACGCCGTCGCTTCCGGTCCGATCGCTCCGGATGCACCTGCTCCGCTCCGCTCCCCGACGCCGCCACCAGCCGCACGTCGTCCGCGACGGCCTCCGCCTCCTCC
>NZ_PSUE01000047.1:0-8346 GCF_002931645.1 Rathayibacter sp. AY2B5
CCCGATCCGCGGCCCCTAGGTTCGAGCACATGCCCTCCTCCGCCCGTGTGCTCCTCATCGAGGACGACGACGCCATCCGCTCCTCCGTCGAGACCGCGCTGCGCAGCGAGCGCTTCACGGTCCGCGGTCTCGTCTCCGGCGAGGACCTCGCCCGCGAGCTGAGCACCTTCGCTCCGGACCTGGTGATCCTCGACTGGATGCTCCCCGGCCCGAGCGGCATCGTGCTCGCCGAGCGGATCCGCCGCAGCAGCGACGCGGCCGTGATCATGCTCACCGCCCGCGACGCGGTCGACGACCGCCTCCGCGGCTTCGACGAGGGCGTCGACGACTACGTGGTGAAGCCGTTCGTGCTCGCCGAGCTCGTCAAGCGCGTGACCGCCGTGCTGCGCCGCCGCGGCCGCATCCCGTCCGTCGTCGAGATCGGCGACCTCGTCGTCGACCCGGAGTCGGGCCGCGCCCGCCGCGGCGGCGTCGCCCTCGACCTCACCGCGACCGAGTTCCGCCTCCTCGCCTTCCTCGCCGGGAACCGCGGCCGCACCCTCACCAAGACCCAGATCCTCACGCAGGTCTGGGGCTACGACCACGTCGACCCGAACCTCGTCGAGGTGCACCTCAGCTCCCTCCGCAAGAAGATGGAGGCGCACGGCGACCGGCTCGTGCACACCGTCCGCGGCCTCGGCTACCGGGTGGAGGCGTGAGCCGCTCCCAGCCGGGCGCCCTGCGGACCGGCTCCCTCCGCCTCCGCACCGTCCTGGCCGTGCTCGCGCTGCTGGCCGTGCTGCTCCTGGCCCTCTCGGCGACGGTGCAGGCGGTGCTCGGCGAGCGCCTCCGCGACCAGATCGAGGAGCGGCTGCAGGACCGCGCCTCCGCCGCCGCCGCGCTGGTCGGCACGATCGCCGACGACGCCCTCGCCTCGCGACTCTCGGCGCAGGGCGTCTCGGTGCGGATCACGAGCCCCGAGGGCGAGGACGTCGTGGCCGGGCCGAGCCCGGAGCAGCTGCGACTGGGCCCGGGAGCCGCCGACCAGCTCGGAGAGCCGCCGTCGCCGCCCGGCACGAGCTTCTCCTCCGGAGCCGTCCCGCCCCGAGCCGCCTCCGCCGCCGTCACCGTCGTCTCGAGCAGCGTCGCCGCCGACGACGAGCTGATCACCCTCGAGTCGACCCTGAGCGACGGCACCCGCCTCGAGCTCACCAGCGAGGCCGGATCGGTCGGCAGCACCCTCGCGCAGCTGAACGGGATCCTGCTCGGCGCGTCGGCCGTGTTCCTCCTGCTGGCCGCGCTCGCGCTGATCGTCGTGGTCCGCGCGACCCTCCGGCCCCTCGAGCGGATGACCGACGTGGCCCGCGACATCGCGCACGGCGACCGCGGGCGGCGGCTGCGCCCCTCCCGTCCGCGGACCGAGCTCGGCCGCACCGCGACCGCGTTCGACGAGATGCTCGACGACCTCGAGCAGGCCGAGCGCAGCGCCCTCGCCGCCGAGGCGACGGCCCTCGCGGCGGAGCAGCGGATGCGCGCGTTCGTCTCGGACGCCGCGCACGAGCTGCGGACGCCGATCGCCGGCATCCAGGCCGCCGCCGACGCGCTCGTCCGCGGCGACGGCGGCGAGCAGGAGCGCGAGCGCCTCTCGGTGCACGTCGTGCGGGAGTCGCTGCGCGCGGGCCGCCTCATCCAGGACATGCTGCTGATGGCGCGGCTGGACGAGGGCCTGGCTGTGGAGTCGCGTCCGTTGGACCCCGCGGGCGTCGCCGAGGCCGCGATCGAGCGCCAGGAGCTGCGCCGCCCGGGCCTCGCGATCGAGCTGCACCGGCCCGCCGAGCCGCTCCTGGTCAGCGCCGACGCCGACCGGCTGGCTCAGGTGCTCGGCAACCTCCTCGAGAACGGTGCCCGCTTCGCCCGCTCCCGGATCGACGTCGCCGTCGAGGCGGCCGCCGACTCCGTCACGATCACCGTCGACGACGACGGCCCCGGCATCGCCGAGGCCGACCGCGAGCGCGTCTTCGACCGCCTCGTCCGCCTCGACGACGCCCGCAACCGCGCCGACGGCGGCTCGGGCCTCGGCCTGCCGATCGCGCGCGGGCTGGCCCGGGCCCTCGGCGGCGACCTCGTGGCGGAGGCGGGGCCCGTCGGCGCCCGCTTCCGGGTGACGCTGCCTCGCGCGGGGTGACGCCGCCCCGCTCCCCCTAGGCTCGACGGGCGCGCGGGCCCCGCTCCGCCGGGACGGCAGGAGTGGCTCCATGGACAGGGACGACGCGGAGCAGCGTGTCCGGCAGGCCCGCGACGAGGCCCCGAGGTTCGGGAGCGGTCCCCTGCTCGCCACCTTCACCGTCCGCCACCGCCGCGGACTCGACGTCGCCTTCGTGCTCGACGGCGCCGACGGCGACTTCCAGATCGGAATGGGCGCCGCGTCCGACGACTTCCGGAGCGTCCTCACCGTCGGGGTCGACCGCGAGGACGGCCGCATCCGCGGCGTCTCCAGCTGGACCGTCGACGGCCGCGAGAGCCGCGTGCCCGTGCGGATCCTGCACTGCTCCGCCACCGTGATCATCGTGGAGGCCGCTCCCCTCCCCCTCGACCGGCGCCCGTCCTCGCTCAAGTGCTGGTCCTTCCTCCGCCGGGCCTCCGCCGACCACCACTCCGACGTGCTCGGCTTCGTGTCCCCCGACCTGGCCGACCTCCCCCCGGTCCGGCTCCTCACCGATCCGCGGGCGCGGCGCGGGCGCTGAGCCGGCCTCGCGCGCGAGGGGACGGATCCCCGCCCGACCCGCAGGCGCCGGTGCGATCATGCGCTGACGTGATCCCGCCCGGAGGTCCGCCCGACCCGGAGGAGCGCTCGTGACGCAGGAGGTGCAGTCGACCCGGCTGCGGTCGCTCGGGAGCGAGGCGTTCTTCGGGGCGACGGTGGTCGTCGCGGCGGCGTGGTCGGGCGCCCGGGCGTTCCAGCTCTACGGAGGGTGGGGCGTGGTGCTCGCGGTGGCCGCGGTGATCGTCGCGGGGCTCGGCTTCGGGATCCGACGGCGCGTCGAGGAGCGGTGGTCCCGGCCGATCCTCGAGAGGCTGCGAGCCGAGCATCCGGACGGCGGCGTCACCGCGGTGCTGAACACTCCGGAGACACTGGCCTCGCTGCGGACGCTCGCGGTCGCCGGAGCCGCGGTCGACCTCCCGGCGCTGCGCGCGGCGAAGCCGGACCCCGTGCTGCTGGCCGTCGTCACCGCGAGGGCGCTCTCGCTGTTCCGCGCCGACGCGGACCTCTCGCCGATCGCGTTCCTGCCCCTCACCGCCGGGGACGCCCCCGAGTCGGTGACGGGCTACCACCACGGTCACGCGCTCGCGGCTCCCGTTCTCACGGTCCGGCAGCAGGGGACGGAGCAGCGGCTCGCCCTCTTCCCCGCCGACGGCGCGAGGACGATCACCGGTGTCCTCGGCCGCTGAGCGAGGCCCGCTGCGCATCGCCGGGAGTCTCCGCCCCGCGGCGGATCCGGCAGCGCCGCGCCGCGCGTAGCGTCGGGCGATGGACATGTCACTGCTCGGCACCAGCGTGGTCGCCGCCCTGTGCGGGGCCGCGTATCTCGGAGTCGCGATCCTCGCGGTCGCGCAGGTCCTCCGCTCCGGCCTCGATCCCCTGCGGAAGGGCCTGTGGACGATCGCCGTCGTGGTGGCGCCCTTCCTGGGGTCGATGGCGTGGTTCCTCGTCGGGCGGCCCGGAGCCCGAGCCTGAGACGCGGCTCAGCCCGCACCCATGCCTACGATCACCGATCGCGCAAGCACCTGCTCGCGGGGCGCCCGCGCGTCAGCATGAGCGGGATGGACACGATCGAGGAGGCGGGCGCCTGGGCGCGCGCTCTGGTGCGCCGCGAGTTCGGCGTCGGCCTCGTCGACCTGGAGCCCGTCGTCGGCGGACTCGACCACGGAGCGCGCGTCTGGTGCGCGGCCGACGGCTCCGGAGCGCTCTGGAGCGTCAAGGCGTCGGCCCGCGACGGGCGCTTCGGCCTCGCGCTCTCGGCGTCGCTGGGCGAGTCGGGGGTGCCGGGCGTCGCGGCGCCGCACCGCGCCTCCGACGGGCGCCCCTGGGCGGAGGACCGGGGGCTGCGGGTCTCGGTCGCGCCGTGGATCCTCGGCGAGGATGCGGTCGACTCCGGCGAGGACGCCCTCGACTGGGAGGGGTTCGGCGCGGTCCTGCGCTCCGTGCACGACGCCGAGCCGCCGACCCTCGCGCCTCCCGTGCGGCGGGGCATCCGCCGTGTCCGCCGTCCGCTCGCCGACCTCCTCGCCGAGACCGACGAGAGGATCGACGCGCAGCCGGAGTCCCGCCCCCTCCTCACCGCGCTCTGGCGCGGTAACCGCTCCCGCCTCGACGCCCTCGCCGGCGCTGAGCGGCGGCTGAAGCGCGCCCGCACGCCCACCTCCCGCGTGCCCCTCCACGGCGACCCGCATCCCGGCAACGTCGTCATCGACGAGAGCGGCCGCCCCTGGCTGATCGACTTCGACGAGGCCACCGTCGCCCCGCGGGAGGTCGACCTGCTCCTGATCGAGCTGGGCGTCATCTACTCGCGGCCGATCAGCGACGTGCAGCGCTCGGCGTTCCGCGCGGGCTACGGCGAGGCCCTGATCGACGACGAGCGGATCATCCGCTTCGGCTGCGTCCGCGCGGTCGAGGACGTGGCCGCCACTGTCGCGCTGGCCCTCGCCGACCCGGAGCCGGAGGAGCGCGAGGCCGCCCCCGTGCCCGCCTCCCGCCTCGGCCGCGCCGCCTCGGCGCTGCCCGTCCCCACTCCGCTCGACCTGCTCGCCGGCCAGCTCGGCCCGCACGGCCTCGTCTCGCTCGTCGAGACCGCCCTCCGCCGCCCCGCCTGACGCGGCCCTCCGACCCCGCCCCCGTCCGACCCTTCACAGCAGGAGACCACCCATGCGCAGACGATTCATCCCCCTCGCCGCCGTCCTGGCGTCGACCGCCGCCCTCACCGGCTGCAGCGGCTTCGGCGGAGGAGGCGGCGGTTCGGCCGACGCCGACTCGATCACCTTCACCACCTGGGCCAGCGAGTCCGAGCAGGCGGCCTTCGAGTCGCTGATCACCGACTTCGAGGCCGAGCACGAGGGGGCGAGCGTCGAGCTCAACGTCGTGCCCTACGACCAGATGTTCAGCAACATCGACGCGCAGCTGTCGTCGGGCGAGGCCCCCGACGTGTTCCGCGTCGACTACGGCAACCTCGGCGTCTACTCCAGCCAGGAGCAGCTGCTCGACCTGACCGACCGGATCGACGACTTCGACTCCTTCACGCCCGCGTTCCAGCAGGCCGTCTCCTTCGAGGGGAAGCCCTACGGCGTCCCGCACCAGACCGACGTGTCGGCGCTGCTGGTGAACACGCAGCTGCTCGCGGCGGCCGGCATCACCGACGTGCCGACCACCGCCGACGAGGCGTGGACCTGGGAGGAGTTCGCCGACGCCTCCGCGAAGCTGCGCGCGAGCCTGCCCGCCGAGCAGTACCCGTTCGTCTACAACTGGCAGCTCGGCGGCACACCCCGCTGGCTGAGCTGGCTGTTCGAGGCCGACGGCACGCTCCTGGAGGAGGACGGCACCACTCCGGCGATCGACTCCGCCGCCGGCGCGAAGGCCCTGGACTTCACGAAGAGCTTCTTCGACAACGACTGGGTCCCGCCGACCAGCTCGGTGAAGTCCGCCACCTACGCCGACTCCTTCTTCACGGAGCAGACCGCGGCGATGGCCTTCGCCGGGTCCTTCCTGGTGCCGGACATCGACGACCTCGCCGACTTCGGGTGGACCGCCACGCCGATGCCCGTCGACGAGCGCGGCGCGACCGACCTCGGCGGCAACGCCCTCGTCGCCACGGCCGACACCGATGACCCCGAGCTCGCGACCGAGTTCCTCTCGTTCATGACGCAGGCCGACACCATGGCCGAGTTCTGCGCGGCGACGAACGAGCTGCCCACCCGGTCCGACATCGACCCCGCGTCGATCGACTTCGCGGTGCGCCCGGACGTGATGCCCGTGTTCGTCGAGCAGGCCGCGACGATCACCCCGCGGGACGTGCAGCAGCTCACCTCGCCGTTCCTCGCGAAGATCTCCGTCGCGATGCAGGACCAGCTCGAGGAGGCGTTCGTCGGCGGGCGCAGCACCGAGGAGACCCTCTCCGGCCTCGACGCGGCCATCCAGCAGGCGACCAGCTGATGACCGCCACCACCCTCCGCGGCCGGGCGGGCTCCTCCGCCCGGCCGCGGTCGGCCCGCAGGCGCGAGGCCCTCGCCGGCTTCGGCTTCGTCGGCCCGAACCTGCTCCTGATGGCGCTGTTCCTGTTCGTGCCGATCCTCTGGGCGATCCAGCTCTCGTTCCAGGAGTCGCGCGGCTTCGGCACGCCCGAGTGGGTCGGCTTCGCGAACTACCTGCGGATGGGCGCCGATCCGGTGTTCTGGCAGAGCCTGGGCAACACGCTCCTCTTCACCGCGGTCACCGTGCCGCTCGAGCTCGCCGGCGGCCTCGGCCTGGCCGTGCTGCTCAACTCCGTGCTGCCCGCGCGCGGGATCTTCCGCACGGTGATCGTGCTGCCCCTGGTGATCTCGGGCGTCGCCTCCGGGATGATCGCGGTCACGATCTTCAGCGAGTCCTCGGGCATCGTGAACAAGGTGCTGAGCTCGCTGGGCGCCTCGCCGGTCGCGTGGCAGTCGGACGGCTCCGCGGCGATGATCTCGGTGATGTTGACCGCGGTGTGGCTGCGGATCGGCTTCAACATGGTCATCTACCTGGCGGGCCTGCAGAGCGTCTCGCCCGAGCTCTACGAGGCCGCGCGGATCGACGGAGCGACGCACTGGCAGCAGTTCCGCGCACTGACGGTGCCGCTGGTCGGCCCGTCCACCTTCTTCCTGCTGATCATGAACGTGATCGCCTCGTTCCAGGTCTTCGACATCGTCTTCGTGATGACGGGCGGCGGCCCCGGCTTCTCCACGTCGGTGCTCGGCACCTACGCGTACCGCAACGGCTTCCAGGTCCGCGAGCAGGGCTACGGCGCCGCGCTCGGCGTCGTCATCCTGCTGGTCTCCCTCGCCTTCACCTACCTGCAGTGGCGCACGAGCCGCACGCGCGACCTCGTCGACTAGGAGCCCTCATGTCGTCCTCCACCGTCACCACGCCCGCCGCGGTCGCCGCGGCCACCGCCCGCGAGACCCCGCGCCGGCGCCCATCCCGCCGCGACGGCTCCCGCTCCGGACTCGTCGTCCGCCTCGTCGTCGCGATCGTCGCCTCGGCGGTCGTGTTCTTCCCGCTGTACTGGATGCTCGTCATCGCCTTCTCGCCGCGCGGCGAGGTGTTCGCGCCCGGCCCGCCCCGCTTCTGGCCGAGCGAGATCTCGTTCGAGAACTTCGCGACGGTGTTCGCGCGCTTCCCCGTGGGCGAGTGGTTCGTCAACTCGGTCGTGATCGGGGTGTTCGTCACGGTGTTCACCGTCGTGGTGAACCTGCTGGCCGGCTGGGGCTTCGCGCGGCTGCGCTTCCCCGGGCGGAACCTGCTGTTCCTGCTCGCACTGGCCACGATGATGATCCCGGTGCAGGCGATCATGGTCGCGCAGTTCAAGCTCGTGACCGGACTGCAGATCTACGGCACCTACTGGTCGGTGATCCTTCCCGGAGCGGCGGCGGCCTTCGGGATCTTCCTCGCCCGGCAGTTCTTCCTCTCCATCCCGGAGGAGCTGATCGAGGCGGCGCGGATCGACGGGGCCGGCCACCTGCGGGTGTTCCTGCAGATCGTGCTGCCGCTCTCGAAGCCGCTGATCGCCGTCCTGATCCTGCTGACTCTGCTCGGCAGCTGGAACGACTTCGCCTGGCCGCTGATCGCCCTGAAGGACAACGAGCTGTTCACGCTGCCGATCGGCCTGCTCTACCTCAAGGGCCAGTCGACGCCTGACTACAGCGCGAGCATGGCGCTGGCGCTGGTGTCGGTGCTGCCGATGGTGCTGCTGTTCCTGTGCTTCCAGCGCTACTTCGTGCAGGGGTTCGCGCGCAGCGGCATCCGGTGAGGTCGGGCAGAGGCACGGGCGGCGGCACGGGCGGAGTGGAGCGGTCGCCGCGGCGGGAGGCTCCTGACCGGACGGGGCAGGAGAGGACGTGGAAGGAGAGGACAGAGCAGGGCCGGAGAGGACGGGGCAGGAGAGTGCCGACGGACGCTGCGGGCGGCGGGCGGCGGAGAACGTGAACCACGTGGAGGTCGTCCGGTCGTGATCTCCCGAGTTCGACGGCTCTCCTGCGCGGCGGGGGGCGGCGGACGAACTCCATCCGGATCTCCGGCACGATCTTCCGGTCGAGCACGACCGTCATGTAGCGGCCGTCGACGCGGGCGCCGAT
>NZ_PSUE01000048.1:0-8304 GCF_002931645.1 Rathayibacter sp. AY2B5
TCGGGTCCGCTCCACGTCTACGTGGGCCACTCGCCGTGGGGCTACGACGACGGCCTGCGCCTGGGCCCGGACGACACGGTGTACCGCTCGCTCCTGCGCGGGGTGGGCCGGGATCGCGGGCACCTCGGAGCCGATCGAGCCGGCTCCGGCCTGGACGGTGATGATCGCGGTGCCGACGTCGACCGTCTGGCCCTCGTCGACGAGCACGTCGACCACGGTGCCGCTGAACGGCGAGGGGAGCTCGACGAGCGACTTGGCGGTCTCGATCTCGACGAGGACCTGGTTGACGGCCACCTCGTCGCCGACCTTGACCTTCCAGGCCACGATCTCGGCCTCGGTGAGACCCTCGCCGACGTCGGGGAGGAGGAACTGCTCTGTCATCGGGGGGACTCCTGTGGGCTCGTGCGGGCGGATGTCGCGCGCGTCAGTACGCGAGCGAGCGGTCGACGGCCTCGAGCACGCGGTCGACGTCGGGGAGGAAGAGCTTCTCGACCTTGGCGGGCGGGAAGGGGGTGTCGAAGCCGGCGACCCGGAGGACCGGCGCCTCCAGCGAGAAGAAGGCGCGCTCGGTGACGGTCGCCGCGATCTCGGAGCCGAGGCTCACGTTCGCGGACGCCTCCTGCGCGACGACGAGCCGACCGGTCCTGCGGACAGACGCGAGCAGCGGCTCCCAGTCGATCGGGGAGAGCGAGCGCAGGTCGACGACCTCGACGCTCGTGCCCTCCTCGCCCGCGAGCTCGGCGGCCTGGAGGAGGACCGCGACCATCGGGCCCCAGCCGACCAGCGTGACCTCCGTGCCCTGGCGGACGACGCGGCTGGCGTGCAGCGGCGCGGCGGAACCGCTGAGGTCGACGTCGCCCTTGGGCCAGTAGCGGCTCTTGGGCTCGAAGAACATGACGGGGTCGTCCGAGGCGATGGCCTCCTGGATCATCCAGTAGGCGTCGTTGGGAGTCGACGGGCTGACCGCGCGCAGGCCCGCGGTGTGCGCGAAGTACGCCTCGTTGCTCTCCTGGTGGTGCTCGACCGCTCCGATGTGCCCGCCGTAGGGCACGCGGATGACGACGGGCATGGTGATCGCACCCTCGTGGCGGTTGGTCATCTTGGCCAGCTGCGAGGTGATCTGGTCGAACGCCGGGTAGATGAACCCGTCGAACTGGATCTCGCAGACCGGGCGGAAGCCGCGCATCGCGAGCCCGATCGCAGTGCCGACGATGCCGGACTCGGCGAGCGGCGTGTCGAGCACGCGCTTCGCCCCGAACTCGGCGTGCAGGCCCTCGGTGATGCGGAAGACGCCGCCCAGGGGGCCGATGTCCTCGCCCATCAGGAGGACTCGGTCGTCCTGCGTCATCGCTCGGCGGAGGCCGGCGTTGAGCGCCTTGGCCATGGACATGGACTCGAGCTGCGACCCGGTGAGGGGCGGCTGCGCGGCCGTCGTGCTGGTGTCGATCGTCATCACTCGCCTCCGAACGATTCTTCGTAGCGCTGCAGCCACGCCTTCTGCTCCTCGACGAGCACGTGCGGCTCCGAGTAGACGTGGTCGAACATGACGCCCGTGGGTGGGACCTCGAGGGCGAGGAGGCGGCGGCGGATGTCGGACGCGAAGTCCTTCGCCTCCTCGTCGACCTCGTCGAAGAAGGACTGCTCCACGCCCTCGCTCCGCAGGAACGCGGCGAAGCGGGTGATCGGATCCTTCGCGACCCACGAGGCGAGTTCGTCGTCGGTGCGGTACTTCGTCGGGTCGTCGCTCGAGGTGTGCGCGCCGATCCGGTAGGTCAGCGCCTCGATGAACTGGGGACCGCCGCCGGAGCGCGCGTCCTGCAGGTGCTTGGCGGTGACCGCGTAGCTCGCGAGCACGTCGTTGCCGTCGATCTGCACGCCGGGGATGCCGAAGCCGGAGGAGCGGAGGTAGAGGGGGCTGCGCGACTGCGTGGCCACGGGGACCGAGATCGCGTAGTGGTTGTTCTGGAGGAAGAAGACCTCGGGAGCCTGGTAGCTCGCGGCGAAGACCATCGCCTCGCTGACGTCGCCCTGGCTGGAGGCGCCGTCGCCGAAGTAGACGACGACGGCCGCGTCCTTCTCGGGGTCGCCCGTGCCGGTCGCTCCGTCGAAGGTGAGGCCCATCGCGTAGCCGGTCGCGTGCAGGGCCTGCGAGCCGAGCACCAGCGTGTAGAGGTGGAAGTTCCCGTTCGTCGGGTCGGTCGGGTCCCAGCCCCCGTGCGTCGTGCCGCGCAGGAGCGCGAGGACGCCGAGCAGGTCGATGCCGCGGATCTTGCCGACGACGTGCTCGCGGTAGGAGGGGAACACGTGGTCCTGCGGGCGCATCGCGAACGCGGAGCCGACCTGCGCCGCCTCCTGCCCGTGGCTCGGGACCCACAGTCCGAGCTGGCCCTGGCGCTGCAGGTTCGCGGCCTCGGTGTCGAAGCGGCGGACCACCGCCATCTCGCGGTAGAAGGAGCGGTGCTGCGCCTCGTCCACCCCGTCGAGGTAGGAGGCGTACTGCTCGGCCGCGGGGGTCGGCGAGAACCGCCCGTCCGCGGAGAGGAACTGGACAGTCGGCGACTCCGTGCTGGTGGCTACCACCCGACTAACCTATCCGTCTCGCGGGGTGGCCCTCGGGGAGGGAAGCCACAATCTCGGCCGCCGCGCTGAGGAGCTTGTCGACAGAGCGCGCCTCGCCGACGGAGACGCGGATCCCCTCCGGCGGGAACGCGCGGACCACGACCCCGGCGCGCTCGAAGACCTCGGCCGCCCGCGCCGTGTCCTCGCGGGTGTCGAACCAGAGGAAGTTCGCCTGCGGCTCCGGGATCGTCCAGCCCTGGTCGAGCAGCGCCCGCCAGAGGTCGTCGCGGAGGCGGGTGATGCGGTGGACGCGCTCGAGGAGCTCCTCGCGGTGCTCGAGGGAGGCGACCGCCGCGGTCTCGGCGAACCGGGTGACCGAGAGCGGGATGGCGGTGGAGCGGGCGGCGTCGAGGATCCGCGCGTGGCCGATCGCGTAGCCGACGCGGAGGCCGGCGAGGCCGTACGCCTTGGAGAAGGTGCGGGCGATCACGAGGTTCGGGTAGCGGCCGAGCAGGCGGGTGCCGTCCACGGCCCGCTCGTCGTCGACGAACTCGGCGTACGCCTCGTCGAGGAGCACGAGGACGTCTCCCGGGACGCGCTCGAGGAGCGCCTCGACGTCGTCGGCGGTCGCGACGGTGCCGGTGGGGTTGTTGGGGCTGCAGACGATCAGCAGGCGGGTGCGCTCGGTGACGGCCTGCGCCATGGCGTCGAGGTCGTGGGTGTCGTCGGCGCGCAGCGGCACGCGCACGCTGGTGGCGCCCGCGGTCGTGACGAGCGAGGGGTAGGCCTCGAACGAGCGCCAGGCGTAGACGACCTCGTCGCCCGGGCCCGCCGCCGCGGTGATGAGCTGGGCGATGACCGCGACGGAGCCGGCTCCGACGATCACCTCCTCGATCGGGACGCCGTACTCCGCGGCGAGCGCTGTGCGCAGGGCGGTCGCCGCCGCGTCCGGGTACCGGTTGAAGTCGTCCACCTCGCGGACCCGCGCGAGCACGGAGGGCAGCGGGTCGAACGGGTTCTCGTTGGAGGAGAGCTTGAAGGCGTCGGCGGCGGCCGCGCGGCCCTGCTTGTAGGCGGGGAGCGCCAGGATCTCGGGGCGGAGGCGGACGGGAGGCTCCTGCTGGTCGGTCACCCGCCCCATGCTAGGCGGCGCGGCGGCGGGCGCCCCGCCGTTCCGCGCGCGCCGTCCCCCGCCCTCGACGGGCGTGCGCCGGGCCCCCTTCCCACCGGTCGAGCGCCGCCGGTGCGGCCCGGAGGTGCGGCCGACCCGGGTCTCGGATGCGCGAACCGCCCCGCTGACCGGCGCCCACGGCGGCCGTCCCCCGATTAGGGTGCAGTGATGCGGAGTCGAGGGCGAGCCGAGCGGCGCGGGGGTGCGCGCCCGCTCCTCCGGGGCGCCACGGCCGCGATCGCCCTGCTCATCGCCGCCGGCGCGCTCACCGGATGCACGCCCTCCGCGGAGGGCACGCAGGCGACCCCGACTCTCCGGGAGACGTCCATCGACGTCGCCGCTCCCCCGGCCTACACCGCCGCGCGCGAGGCCGGCCTCGCGCTGCGGAACGACTCGCTCGCGCTCCTCACCGCGACCGACGGCACCGTCGCGGGCGCGGCCCGCACCGATCTGCTGGTGGCGATCGGATCCCTGAACGCAGCGCTCGAGGGAGTCTCGGCCGACGCCATCACCACCGCGACGACCGCGGCCGGGGAGCAGCGGACGGCGCTGGCCGAGCGCGTGCTCGGCCTCGCCACGTCGACCCTCGCCTCCGGTCGCGGATCGACGTCCCGGCGGGCGGTGCTGACCGACGCGGTCGAGCAGCTCCGGAGCGCTCTCGCCTCGGGAGCCGCGGTCGCTCCGCTCGCCGTCGCCGTGATCGAGGCGCGCGAGCCGCTCGTCCCGGAGCCGGCTCCCGCGCCCGCCCCCGAGCCGACCGAGGCCCCGCAGCCGACGGCGGAGCCCCTGCCGCAGCCCGAGCCCACCGCGGTGCTCCCTCCGCGGACCTGCGCCGACGACCCCCGCCTCTGCACTCCTGCGCCCGAGCCGACCATCGGCGGGCCCCTCACCTGAGCCCCGGCTCGCGGCCCGCCCCGCCTGCGGGGATAGTGGAGGCATGAGCAGACTCCTCCTCGGCCTCCTGACCAACGCCGTCGCGATCTGGCTCACGACCCTGGTCGTGGCGGGCGTGCGCGTGGACCCGTACGAGGAGGGCCCCGCAGCGGCGGTCCTCACGTACCTGCTGGTGGCGGTGATCTTCGGCGTCGTCAACGCCGTCGTCGGCGGAGTGGTGCGGGTGGTCGCATTCCCCCTGTACGTGCTGACGCTCGGCCTGGTCTCGTTCCTCGTCAACGGCCTCCTGCTGCTCCTGACCGCCTGGATCAGCGGCCTCTTCGGCTTCGGCCTCGTCGTGGACGGCTTCTGGTGGGGCGTGCTCGGCGCCCTCGTGCTCGCCCTGGTGAACTGGTTCATCGGCCTCCTCCTGCGCCCCTTCCTCCGCCGCCGTCAGGACTGACACCGCGGGCTCGGCAGCCAGCATCGGCCGCGCCACCGCCGCCCGGGAGGCCGCGCGCGCCATCGGTGGACGGCGGCCGCGATCGGCCTGCTGTGGAGGAGCCGCGGTGCGCCATGATGGGCGGGTGACCCCCGACTCCCCTGCGCCCTCGGCCTTCGCCGTGTGCTTCGTCTGCACCGGCAACATCTGCCGGTCGCCGATGGCCGAGGTGGTGCTGCGCTCCCTGGCGGAGCAGGCGGGGCTCGGCTCCGCGATCGAGATCAGCTCGGCCGGCACCGGCGAGTGGCACCTCGGCGAGCACGCCGACAGCCGCGCCCTCGCGGCGCTGGAGCGACACGGCTTCGACGGGGGCCGCCACCGCGCCCAGCTCTTCGACCCGTCCCGCTTCGCCGAGTTCGACCTGGTCGTCGCGCTCGACCACGGGCACGAGCGCGCGCTGCGCTCCTGGGCGCGCACCGAGGTCGACCGGCAGAAGATCCGCCGCCTGCTCGACTTCGAGCCCGGCCTCTCCCCGCAGGGCGACGTCCCCGACCCCTACTATTCCGATGCGGCGGCGTTCGACTCGGTGCTCGCGCTCATCGAGCGCGCCTGCCGGGCCCTCTTCGCCCAGATCGAACCAGGACTGCGCGGCAACCGCTCGGTCCGCCCCGACTCCACCGACGCGCGCGCCGCCCTCGCGCAGGACACCTGAGAACCGGAAGGCACCACCGCATGACCTCGCTCCCCACCCAGCCGCTGAGCCCTCTCGACGGCCGCTACAGCGGTGCCGTCTCGTCGCTCGGCGAGTACCTCTCGGAGGCGGGGCTGAACCGCGCGCGGGTGCACGTCGAGGTCGAGTGGCTGCTGGCGCTGACCGACCGCCGCCTCTTCGGCTCCGAGCCCGTCGACGCGGCGACCGCCGAGGAGCTGCGCCGCCGCGCCCGCGACTTCGGCCAGCCCGAGATCGACGAGCTGGCCGCCCTCGAGGCCCGCACCCGCCACGACGTGAAGGCCGTGGAGTACCTCGTCCGCCAGTGGCTCGAGGAGCTGGGACTGCAGCGCATCGCCGAGCTCACCCACTTCGCCGCCACCAGCGAGGACATCAACAACCTCTCCTACGCGATCGTGGTCCGCCAGGCCGTCGGCGAGATCTGGCTGCCGAAGCTGCGCTCGGTCGTCGCGTCGCTCCGGGAGCTGGCCGTCCGCTACCGCGACGAGTCGATGCTCAGCCGCACCCACGGCCAGCCCGCGACCCCGACCACGATGGGCAAGGAGTTCGCGGTCTACGCGTACCGGCTCGAGCGGGTCGTCGCGCAGATCGAGGCGACGGAGTACCTGGGCAAGTTCAGCGGAGCGACGGGCACGTTCGCCGCGCACCTCGCCGCCGACCCCGGCACCGACTGGCCCGCCCTCGCGGAGGAGTTCGTCACCTCCCTCGGCCTCGTCTTCAACCCGCTGACCACCCAGATCGAGTCGCACGACTGGCAGGCCGAGCTCTACGGCAGGGCCGCGCACGCGAACCGCATCCTGCACAACATCTGCACCGATGTCTGGACCTACATCTCGCTCGGCTACTTCCGGCAGATCCCCCAGGCCGGAGCGACCGGCTCGTCCACGATGCCGCACAAGATCAACCCGATCCGCTTCGAGAACGCCGAGGCGAACCTCGAGCTCTCCAGCGCCCTGCTCGACTCGCTCGCGCAGACCCTGGTCACCTCGCGCCTCCAGCGCGACCTCACCGACTCGACCACGCAGCGCAACATCGGCGTCGCGTTCGGCCACTCCCTCCTCGCCCTCGACAACATCGCCCGCGGCCTGCTCGAGATCGACCTCGACCCGACCGCCCTCGCCGCCGACCTCGACGGCAACTGGGAGGTGCTGGCCGAGGCGATCCAGACGGTGATCCGCGCAGAGGTGGCGGCCGGCCGCTCCTCGATCACCGACCCGTACGCGCTGCTGAAGGACCTGACCCGCGGCAAGCGCCTCGGTGCCGACGACCTCGCCGTCTTCGTGCAGGGTCTCGACATCGGCGACGCGGCGAAGGAGCGCCTGCTGGCGCTGACGCCGGGCGGCTACACGGGCCTCGCCTCGTCGCTGGTCGACCGCCTGAGCTGATCCGCCGGGCAGCGAGCGCGCGGGTGCCGCCGTCCTCGAGAGCGAGCACTCCGACTCCTGCGTGCTCGCGGCGGCGCGGTCGACGGCGGCGCGATGTCGGGGGTCGCACCTAGCGTCGGCGGCATGGGAGCGTGCGCGATCGGAGGGTGCGCCTCCTCGGCCGAGACGGGCGCCCCCGTCGCGCTCTGCGCGGCACACCTAGGGCTCGCGCACGACTGGGTCGCCCGCGAGGACGGGGTGATCGACGCCCTGCCCTCGCCGTGCGCGGCGTGCGGGTCCCGCCTGGGCGTCCGGCTCCCCTCCGCCTGGCTCTGCGCCGCCTGCGAGTGGCGGCTCGGCGACGCACCCGACGGCGAGCTCCCGCCGCCCCGGGTCGACGTCGTCTACTACATCCGCTTCGGCGAGCGGATCAAGATCGGCACCAGCGGCAATCCCCGGCAGCGCCTCCACCGGCTCCGGCACGAGGAGCTCCTCGCGTTCGAGCGCGGCGGGCGAGCACTCGAGCAGTACCGGCACGCCCAGTTCGCCGACGAGCGCTTGGAGCGCACCGAGTGGTTCGCGCGCAGCCCCGCGCTCGACGCCCACATCGAGACCGTGCGCGCCGGGGAGACCGACCCCTGGGCCCTGCACCGCCGCTGGCGCAGCGAGGCGCTGGCCCTGCGGCTCTGACGCGTCGGCTGCGAGCGGGCGGCTGCGACTCGACCGCTCCGACTCGCCGGCTCCCACTCGACGGTTCCCGCTCGCCGGCACTGCATCCGCGGGTCCCGCTCCGCCGAGCCGGACACCGGGACGGAGCGCCGGGGAGGGCGCGCCGGGGACGGGTCCCCCGAGGACCGTCCCGCAGCCGCCGCGCGACGCGCTCAGCGCCCCCAGGCGTCGACGAGCAGCGGACCGCGGACATCGCGGAGCCGGTCGACCAGACGGTCTGCCAGCGCGGCCGTGACTCCCGTGGCGACCAGGTCGTGGGGGCCGAGCGGCAGCAGCTTCCCCGTGCGGACGCGCACCACCTCCCACCCGGCGGAGCGGAGCGCGCGGTCCTTCCGCCGGTCGGCCTCCTCGCGGTGCCCGACGTGCTCGAGTCCGTGACGGCCGGTGGAGTCGTACTCGATCGCGACGCGCAGCTCGCCGAGCACCAGGTCGGGCC
>NZ_PSUE01000049.1:0-6645 GCF_002931645.1 Rathayibacter sp. AY2B5
CCGAGCCCGTCGGCCCGATCACAGCCGAGTCGGGAAGCCAGCGCCCGCTGACGTCGCCTACTGACCTTAGATCGGACTTGGGTCGTCCCGTTAGGGGATCCCCAAACGGGACGAGGCGAATGCGGCTGACGCGGCCGAGTGTCAGCTCGATTGCCCTGGTTCACTCGCTCAGCGTCTCGCGGTCCTCGTCATTCATCGGCACGAGAGGTTGCAGCTCGTACCCTCCGGGAACAGTCAGACGGTCCCGCTCGGCGGCAGATAGCAGCGGGTCGATCGTCAGCAGGTTGCTGCCCCCGTCCGCGATTCGGTCTGGGATGACGTAGCCCTCAGCGACATGCCCAGGGCCTTGTACGCGAACAGCGAGCGCGGTCGTTGCGAAGTCCTCCGGCGTCGTGCAGGACGTCCCAGATATGTCTCCGGGTAGCTCAACGATCATGCAGAGCTCGGTCGAGTTGCTGAGCCCGAGGAGGTAGGTGGTGCCGCCTTCGGTCGTGAGCTGGCGGAACGAGTCGACGTCGAGCCCGCCAGTGCCGACGCTCCCCACGTCGAGGTACTTCGGCATCGTCACCGGTACATCGGCCGGCTGTTCGAGGAGGGCGACGTCGTAGTCACCGATCGATCGGGGACTGGCTTCGGGTGACGCGACCACGCCAGGGCTCGGAGCGGCGATGCCGACGACGAAGACCGCGCCCACGGCGATGACCAACAGTGCGAGGCCAAGCAACCAACCAAGTCGGGTCCGCGACGTGTGTGCCGGGGTCTGCGGGTCCGTCAGCAGACTCGGCTCTGGACTACTCATGGCTCACTGTAGGCCGACGCTCGAACCAGCCCTTCAGAGCTACCGGTGGACGATCCCCTTGCGGGACGCCCCAATCGCCGTGACCGCCGCATTGCGTTTGTCGGGCGGGCGCGTTCGACTGAACCGACATCAACGATCGGAGATCAAGATGTCCGAAGCACTGCTCATCATGGCTCTCGGCCTCGTCTTCGCGGTCGGCTTCACCGTGGGACTCATCAGACGCCGACGCTTCCGAGAAGCCGCAGCACCAGCCGGCGCCGCAGCGAGCGTCCTTCGAGACGTCTACGCAGGTCGCGGAACTCAGGAACGCTCAGCGGACGAGTTCGATGGCGAACCCAGCACCTCGATGACGCTCGACGGCCCGGATCCCCTCCATGTCTACGGCGTCGATCCTTCTTCGCGTACTGATCACAAGTAGCGGTCGCTGGACCGCCCGCTCCGCCGACCGGTGAGGGCGACGAGCTCTCCCACCGGCAGGACCGTTCCGGTGACCGATTCCCATACGGGCCAGCATCGAGCACCCCGATAGTTACAGTGGGCGCATGAAGGCAGAGCTGCACGATCCGCGCGACCAAACCTTGCAGGTCGACGATCCGACGTACCGCGTCCACTTCTGGTCCGAAGACGGCTCCTCGAACCAAGAGTGGGAGCTCTCAGAAACCGACCTCGACGAGGTGCTGGCCTGGATCCCGAAGCGAGCTCACGGCCGGCCCCATAGCCTCTGGGTAGTTACCCGCAGCGACCAGGACGTCTGCCTCATCCGTCTTCGCGGCATCGACCTCGACGCAGCCGAGAGTTACTGGCCAAGCTGGGCGGCACGCACCTACTCAGCCGAATTCAAGTGAAGCGCTGACCGATCCCCTTACGGGACGGCCTCTAGCTTCCGGCGCCGCGGATCCCTCCCCACGTCTCTCCGAGCGTGGTCGAGTCCGGGCCGATGGTGTTGTCGTGCGCGTTGAGGAGCGCTGTTCGTTCTGCGTCCGTCGCGTTCACCTCATCTAGGAAGGCGAGAAGAGAGAACGGCAGCAGCTTCCACAGCTCCGCACGCAGCTTCAGTGCCGCCGGAGCGTGCTCGTGCAGTTGCGCGATCGGCTCGAGCTGCGGGTACCGATCACTGATCAACGCGACTTGCTCCCGGGTCAACGTGTACCGGCTGAGGAGAGAGCCGGCGAGTACCTCGTCGCCGGAATCCACGAGAGCGTTGATGCTCTCGTTCATCAGCTCGAGCGAGTCGTCGCCAGCGACGTGCCACCGCTGGTTGTGAGTTCCGTTGACCGCGATCCAATCAGCCGAGCGCCCCTCCGGCAGAGGAGGAACGTCCCCCGACCAGGCATGTCCATCAGTCATGTGCTCATTGTGGTGGAGCAGCAGGTGCCGACAAGAGCAGGCGCGTGGCGCCGACCCGATGCGATCGCTGAACAATCCCCTTATGGGACGACGCTTGGAGTAGCCCCGAAGTGGGATGAGCGACGCCGCCGCCGCTCACGGATACTCAGCGATCATGATCACAGCTCTCCCGCGCGACGTGCCCGCAGGAGCGGTGGGCGACAACATAGACAGGCGACACCTCACCGGGGCGACCTCGTTCCGAGCGCGGAGCGGAGTGCTGCGGCTGGTGGCGTGCCTGTCGAGCGCTCTCCTTCTGGCCGGCTGTGCTGGGCAGCCGTCGGCAGGGACGATGGACTTCGGCGGAGATCCTGGCCAGGTGTGCACATCGACCACCCGAGGAGAGGACATTCTGCTCGGGGAGGTGCTCACTCCCCTAACGGAGGACATCACCGTCGAATCCGTGTCTCTGGTCGAGGCGTCCGGGGTGACGATCGACGGAGCGTACGTCCTCCCCATCGCGGGTGACGTCATCGGAACCTCCGTGTTCCCGCCCAGCGCCAGCACTTCCTGGGCCGACAAGGAACCCGCCGAAGGAGCCGCACTCTCAGCAGACGTCCCGGTAAACCTCGTGCTCCACGTCACCCGCGACTCGCAGGCCAGCGCCTCCTTCAAATCGATTGCGATTGAGTACAACCAGCGCGGCTCCAGTCACAACGATCAGGGCTCTACGTCCTACTCGCTCCAGGACTCCTGCTGACCCCCGCGAACGGACCGATGAACGATCCCCATACGGGATGCGCCCAGAACAGCCGAAGCCGCTCACCTCGTGCCATAACCTCGTGCCATGCGCACCCTTGAGCGGCTACTGCTCGCGGCGCTCATCACTGCTGCCTGCGCTTTTGTGGCGATGATCACCCTCCTGGGGATGGCCTCCCTCGACTTCCCTCGGGACACGATTCCGCCATACGACCCCACCCCATCGATCCATCCGACCGCTCGTCCGATACCTCAGAAGATCGATGGCTGACCGGTCAACGATCCCCTAACGAGACGCGCTCCGAGGGAGTCCTGGGGTACTAGCGACGTGCCGCCACTCGAGCTCACCACCGGTCAGACGGGCACCAGCGACCACACTGCGGCATCGGGGTCTCCGCCGCCACGGCCTCAGAGAGTCGTACGTTTTTCAGTCGTTATCGTCATCTGCATGGCTTTTGAGCGAAGGCAGCGGTCCATCTTTCCGCGACGGAACATCGCTCCTGGCTTGACCGTCTGCAACGAAAGCGACCCGCACCGAACTTCCCCGCTCCGCTTCGGAGCCGGCTGAAGGATCTTGAGCCGTCACCCAGAAGAGTCCGGGCCATGTGCGCGAACGGATACTCGGACCGTCAGGGTCCATGCTCGACAGGACCAACCCGATTGCGGCCGCCGCTTCGCTCGCGAGGTCCACAGCTTGCCCAACAAAATCGGGAACGGTCACCGTTAGACGTTCGGCCATTTCTGTATCTCCGATCAGTTCTGTTGGTGGAACTCGGGGAAGTGGGGGCTGAGCCGGGGATCAACCCCCACCACCTGTCTACTGCTTATCCGAACGTGAACGTAGGGCCGACTGAATAGCAGACAGTTCCATCAACGAGGACGACCGAAGCGGAGGCGGCTCCGAACGGTACGCCGCCAACGCCAGGCCCGACAACGCCCGGGATGGCACCGGTCCAACTCTTCGTGCCCGATGCGGGTCCCGCGCCGGCGGTCGACCAAAAGTTCCCTGTGACGAATCCGGTTGCGTACACCGTCCGGCCACGATGCCTCGGATGACTCGGAGGCCGCGCGCAGCGACTGCAGGAATCATGGAAGGTCATACCCGCGTCCGTTGAGCGATCCCCTTACGGAACGACGCAAAGCCGATCGAAGGTCAGTAGGCGACGTCAGTGGGTGCCGGCCGCCCGACTCGGCTGTGATCAGGACGACGGGCTCGGTGGGAAGATCTGGCCAGGAGGAGACCTCCAGTCACAGCAGCCAGCGCCGTGGCCACGCCGGTGAAGGGCAAAGTGTCCGCGACATCCCACGGGAGAAAGAACGCTCCAGGGTCGGTGAGGGGGTTGATGACCAGGAGGAGCCCAACGCCAATCAGCGTGACGGGTCGTCCCGGCGAGAGCACGAGGGCGCCGAGTATCACGAGCGGGAAGGCGACGGCCCAGAGGATCGTCGTGGCGATCCACGTGAAGTCCGACAGTGTGGCGCTGTAGCAACCCTCGTTCAGGCCACTGAAGCACGAGCTCCAATGCACCAGGAACGCGGCGGCACCAGCAGCGCCGAGCGATGCGATTGTCCATCCAACCAACGGGCCTGACTTCGCGAGCCGCTTCATGCGCTCACCATAGGACTCGAAGGAGAACCTGAGCTAGATCCACATGGTCGAAGCGAAGGCCACCGCCGTGCCCCCACGCGCTCCGATGAACGATCCCCATGCAGGACGTTGCGAAGCTCCTAGACACAATGGTCCTATGGGGGCCGAATCGCTCGACCACGCAGAGTCCAGATGCGCGAGGAATCGCCGCGGTCATCCACGGTGGGTACGGATCGTTGTGGGGTCGTATCTCGTCGTGGCGGGGCTGCTCTTCGCCGCGGGGCAGGTCGGAGTTGACGTCTACCAGGGGGCAACCTACAAATGCCTCGTTGACGGGCCGTCCTCACCGGAAGCGAACAACTCCGGCATGGGCAACGAAGTCGTAGGTTCCGCGTCACTGTGGCCGCTCGGACGCGCATGCGAACGGCCGCGTGCCGACGGCACGGGGACCGTCACGACCTACTCGGGGAGCTGGCCACTGACGCTCAGCACTCTTGGTCTGACCGTCGGCGGGCTCGCACTCGCTGTCTCGCCGACAAGGCAGCGAGGGCAACCCACGCTCCCATCTCACTGATCGATCGTCCACCGGGACTGTCCGCGGACTAGCATTTCGAGCATGGGGCGACGCCAGCACACCAAGGCTCTGGTCCGCTTGGTGTGCGCGTGTACGCTCATGGGCGTCTCGCTGTGGGTGACCTGGGCAACGTCGTCCTACTGGCAGCCATGCACGGGCGCTAGATGGAATGAAATGAACCCGTCCTGCGCTGAGGCCATGTCGTCATACGACCTCATGCCCCTTCTGTACCTCTGGGGCGCCCTCGCTCTCGTCGTTGTAGCTCTGGTGGTCGCACGCCTCGTTCCCTGGTTTCCCGCAGGGGTAGCGACGGTTGCAGCAGTTGTTATCGCCTGCCCTGTGGCAGACCCCGGATTCTTCTGGGTCGAATGGGGCAGCGCCGACAGCACTCCCGGACACGGCCTCTGGACAGCGTGCTGGATTGCAGCAGCCGGTCTAGCCCTCGTCTACCCGTCACGCACCCGGAACCCGAGTATTCGCACAAACACGCCGGATGGAGCAGCTACTACACCGTCCGTCGCTATCTGATCGTTCGGCCCGGTGCACTCCGGGCTGAACACTGCGACGCGATTCGCTTGCGGTGACGCGCTTGCCAGTGGGTCAGGGCAGGCAGCGGAAGGGACGGCGACGGCGCGCGAGAACGAGCAGTGGCCCAGAACGTCGGACCGCCGAATGATTCCCGCACGAGACGTCTCCCGTAGCGATGCAGGTGAGAGCGGCACACCTAGACTCCTGCGCATGACCGCTTCGTCATCCGTGGACGTGTCGCGGCGCCGACGTCGTTCGGCTCGTCGTCGCCTGTCCTTCTTCGGCGTCCTAGGCGAGCTGCTGATGACCGCAGGGGTGCTCGTTCTGCTGTTCCTCGCCTGGCAGCTGTGGTGGAACGATGCGGTGATCGCGGGCCGGCAGGAAGATCAAGCGGCCGAGCTGCGCCAGAGCTGGGGCGAGGACGCGCCGCCCGCTGAGGCACCATCCGAGCCGATCGCTGAGCCGGCCGTCCCCGGTGACCCGGTGATCGCGCCGGTCGCAGCTCTGGACACCACGTTCGGCAACCTCTATATCCCCCGGTACGGCGAGGGGTGGGTGCGCACAATCGCTGAGGGCGTCGACGCGGAGAACGTGCTCGATGTGGGCAGCATCGGTCATTACCCGGGAACGCAGATGCCCGGCGAGGTGGGGAACTTCGCGATCGCCGCGCACCGCTCCGCTGCCGGCGGAGGGATGCACCTCATCGATGAGCTGCAATTGGGTGATGCGATCTACATCGAGACCGCCGATGGCTGGTACACGTACCGGTTCCGGAACCTCGAGTACGTGCAGCCCTCCGAGGTGCAGGTCATCGATCCCGTCCCCTGGGCGAGCGACGTCGTTCCGACGGATCGTTTGATCACGATGACGAGCTGTAATCCGCTGCTGTCGACCGCGGAGCGGATCATCGCTTACGGCGTCTTCGAGTCGTGGCAGCCCCGCTCCGCCGGAGCGCCCGCCGAGCTCGCCGCGTCCCTCGCGACCTGACGTCCGGCGTCGGCGCTGGCACCGCGACGAGGGCGGCGAGCCGGTTTCATGCTGCGGCAGACGTTTGCGGGTCGGGTGGACATG
>NZ_PSUE01000005.1:0-206893 GCF_002931645.1 Rathayibacter sp. AY2B5
GTCGCCGTCGCCGCGACAGCGGCGACCACTCCCGCGCAGAGCCTGCTCGCGGACTTCACCTTCGACACCACTCCTCGCGGTGCGGCGCCTCCGCTCCGATCGTCGTCGAGGCGCCGTGGCCGGTCCGGACGACGGTCTCGGCGGGCAGCGTCAGCAGGCGCTCCGTGATCGAGTCGATGATCGTCGGGAAGTCGCTGTAGGAGCGGCCGGTGGCCCCCGGCCCGCCCTGGAAGAGCGTGTCGCCGGTGAACACCGTGCCGAGCGCCTCGGCGACGAAGCAGACGGCGCCGGGGGTGTGGCCCGGGGTGTGCCGCACCTCGAGCTCGACGCCGGCGACGGGCACGATCCGCCCGTCGACCAGGGCGCCGCTCGGGGCCGTACCGGGGTGCACGGCGTCCCACAGCATCCGGTCGGCCTCGTGGAGCAGCACCGGGGCGCCGGTCGCAGCGCGGACTCCCTCGACCGCGTCGAGGTGGTCGTCGTGCCCGTGGGTCAGCAGCACGGCGAGGAGTCGGCGCTCGCCGACGGCCGCGAGGATCGCGTCCGCGTCGTGGGCGGCGTCGATGACGACGCACTCGGAGTCGTCGCCGACGATCCAGACGTTGTTGTCGACGGCCCAGGTGCCGCCGTCGAGGCTGAAGGTGCCGCTCGTGACGAGCTGCTCGATCCGCGCGCCCATCAGAGCACCACCACCGAGCGGAGCACGTCGCCGCCGGCCATCGTGGCGAAGGCCTCCTCGATGTCCTCGATCCCGATCCGCTCGCTCACGAACTCGTCCAGGGGCAGTCGGCCCTGGAGGTAGAGGCCGGTCAGCATCGGGAAGTCGCGCTCGGGCAGGCAGTCGCCGTACCAGCTCGACTTCAGCGAGCCGCCGCGGCCGAAGACGTCGAGCAGGGGGATCTCGAGCGTCATCTCGGGAGTCGGCACCCCGACCAGCACCACGGTCCCGGCGAGGTCGCGGGCGTAGAACGCCTGGCGCCAGGTCTCGGGGCGGCCCACGGCGTCGATGACGACGTCCGCTCCGAAGCCGTTCGTCAGGGCCTGCACCGCCGCGACGACGCCCGCCTCGTCGAGGCCGCTGGAGTCGATGACGTGCGTGGCGCCGAGCTTCTCGGCCGCGACCAGCTTCTTGGGGTCCCGGTCGATCGCGATGACCGTGCCGGCGCCCGCGAGAGCGGCGCCGACCACGGCGGCCGTGCCGACTCCTCCGCAGCCGATGACCGCGACGGAGTCGCCGCGCGTCACGTTCCCGGTGTTCATCGCCGCGCCGAGGCCGGCCATGATCCCGCAGCCGAGCAGGCCCACCGCGGCGGGGTCCGCCTCCGGATCGACCTTCGTGCACTGCTTCGCGTGCACGAGGGTCTTCTCGGCGAAGGCGCCGATCCCGAGGGCGGGGCTGAGCTCGGTGCCGTCCTCCAGGGTCATCCGCTGAGTCGCGTTGAAGGTGTCGAAGCAGTACCAGGGCTCGGCCCGGGTGCAGGCCC
This sequence comes from Rathayibacter sp. AY2B5, assembly GCF_002931645.1. NCBI lineage: Bacteria > Bacillati > Actinomycetota > Actinomycetes > Micrococcales > Microbacteriaceae > Rathayibacter > Rathayibacter sp. AY2B5. Next base: position 1,485 of record NZ_PSUE01000005.1, read on the forward strand.
GGCACTCGCCGCAGACCGCGCGCCAGTTGAGGACCACGAAGTCGCCGACCGCGACATGGGTGACTCCCTCTCCGATCGCGCTGACCCGTCCGGCCGCCTCGTGACCGAGGAGGAAGGGGAAGTCGTCGCTGATCCCGCCCTCGCGGTAGTGGAAGTCGGTGTGGCAGACACCGCAGGTCTCGATGTCGACCACGGCCTCGCCCGGGCCCGGATCGGGGACGACGATGTCGACGAGCTCCACGGGAGCGCCCTTCGACCGGGCGATGACGCCGCGCACAGTGGTGGGCATGGGGGCTCCTTCGACGGGGGCGTGCAGGTCCGCTCCACAGTAACGACCGCGGGAGGCGGGTGCGCCGGGTAGACGCGGGCGCTCCCGCCCACTCCGGGGCCGGGCCGCCCGCCTCGCGGACCGCGACCCTGACAGTCGGTAGGGTGCGGGCCATGCGCACTCTGTACCCCGAGATCGAGCCCCACGACTCCGGCATGCTCGACGTCGGCGACGGCCACTCGCTCTACTGGGAGGTCTCGGGCAACCCCGAGGGCAAGCCCGTCGTGTTCCTGCACGGCGGCCCCGGAGCCGGCACCTCGCCCGCCCACCGGCGGCTGTTCGACCCCGAGAAGTACCGCATCGTGCTGTTCGACCAGCGGATGTGCGGCCGCTCCACCCCGCACGCCGGCGAGCCGGAGGCCGACCTCTCGACCAACACCACCTGGTACCTGGTCGCCGACATCGAGCGCCTCCGCGAGCACCTCGGCGTCGAGCGCTGGCTCGTGCTCGGCGGCTCCTGGGGCTCGACCCTCGCCCTCGCCTACGCCGAGACCCACCCCGAGCGGGTCAGCGAGATCGTCCTCCGCGGGATCTTCACCCTCCGGCGCGCCGAGCTCGAGTGGTTCTACGAGGGCGGCGCCGCCGCGGTCTACCCGGACCTCTGGGAGGGCTACACCTCCGTCGTCCCGGCCGGCGAGCGGGGCAGCCTCATCGAGGCGTACTACCGCCTGCTCCACGACGCGGACCCCGCCGTGCACGGCCCCGCCGGCGTCGCCTGGACCACCTGGGAGGCGTCGACCATCACCCTCGTGCAGAAGCCGGAGCTGATCGCGGACTGGTCCGATCCCGTCTTCGCGCTCGCCTTCGCCCGCATCGAGAACCACTTCTTCGTGCACAGGGGCTGGTTGGAGGAGGGGCAGCTGATCCGCGACGCCGGCGTCCTCCGCGACATCCCGGCCGTCATCGTGCAGGGCCGCTACGACATGTGCACCCCGGCCTTCACGGCCTGGGACCTGCACCGGGCCTGGCCCGAGGCCGACTTCCGGATGATCGCCGACGCGGGCCACGCCTTCGACGAGCCGGGGATCCTCGACGCGCTGATCGAGGCGACGGACCGCTTCGCGTCCTGACGGGCGGGGCGGTCCGCGCCTCGCGGCCGGGATGTCCGGGCGCCCGTGCCTGAGCGTCCCGCGCCCGGTGCCGTCGTGTCCCGGGAGCGGGTCTACCCTGATCAGATGCGCGCGGACGACGCCTCCGGGATGGAGGACTGGCCCACCGGCCGGCTGCTCTCCACCGCCTCCCGGATGGTCGAGCACGCCTGGCACGGCGCCCTCGCCGAGATCGGCCTCACCCACGCCGGCCTGATCGTGCTGCACCTCCTGCAGGCGGGTCCCGTCGCGCAGAAGGAGCTGGCCGCCGCGGCCCACGTCGAGGTGCAGACCATGTCGCGCACCATCGAGCGCCTCGAGCGCGAGGGCCACGTCTCGCGCACCACGGATCCGTCGGACCGCCGCCGGCAGCTCGTCGCGCTCACCGACGTGGGCAGCGAGGCCTGGCGCCGGGCGCACCGCCTCGAGGTCGACATGTTCCCGGGCTCGCTCGAGCACGGCCCCCTGCGCGAGGCGCTGCTCGAGATCATCCGCTCGGCCAGCGAGTCGCGCTGGGGCTGACCGCAAGCCCGAGCGGAGCCCGTCCGCGGAGCGCTAGCTTCGTCGGCATGACCTTCAACGACGACTCCCAGCTCAGCGGCGGCAAGGTCCGCCGTCGCGGCCGCACTACCGGCATCGCCGTCGGCGGGGGCGCGGTGGGCGTGGTCGTGCTCGCGCTGCTCTCGCAGCTGCTCGGCGTGAACCTCTCGGGCCTCGGCGAGGTGTTCGGCGGAGGCGGGTCCTCGCCGGAGGGCGTCACCTCCACCGCGGTGGCCTGCGACAGCGGCGCCGACGCGAACACGCAGGTCGACTGCCGCCTCGAGGGTGCGGCGGAGTCGCTCGACCGCTACTGGGGCGAGCAGACGCCGACACTCGGAGTCGCCTACACGACCCCGACCGGCGTCGACCTGTTCGAGGACAGCACCACCACCGGCTGCGGGAGCGCGACCGCCGCGGTCGGCCCGTTCTACTGCCCGCCGGACCGGACGATCTACCTCGACACCGACTTCTTCGACGAGCTGCGCACCCGGTTCGACACCTCGGGCGGATCGCTCGCGCAGATGTACATCCTCGCCCACGAGTGGGGCCACCACATCCAGAACCTGACCGGCGCGATGGAGTCGGCGGACCGCTCCGGCACCGGCCCCGAGTCGGACTCGGTGCGCCTCGAGCTGCAGGCCGACTGCTTCGCCGGCGCCTGGGTGGGCGACGCCTCGACGGTGCCCGACGAGACCGGCACGCCCTACCTCAAGCCGGTGACGGCGCAGGAGTACCAGGACGCGCTCGGCGCCGCGGCCGCCGTCGGCGACGACCGCATCCAGGAGCAGGCCACCGGCACCGTCGATCCGGAGGGGTGGACGCACGGCTCGGCCGAGCAGCGCCAGCGCTGGTTCCAGGCCGGCTTCGAGGGCGACGCCATCGACTGCGACACCTTCGCGGCCGCGCAGCTCTGACCGGGCGCCGCTGAGCGCTCCTCGCCGCTCGATGAGGACCCGCGCGGGTCAGGACACGGAGTCGGCCGGCTCCTCCATGTACCACTCGGTGAACGAGCGCGCCCGCCCGTCGGGGGCGAAGCGGATGACCCAGAGGTTCAGGTAGGTGCGGTCGCCCGGGTAGACGGTGCGCGCCTCCACCACAGCGGTCTCCTCCGTCAGTGCGACCAGGCCCCACGCGAACGTCGGGTCGGCGGGCTCCTCCTCCGCCAGCCACCACTCGACGATCGCGTCGCGCGGGGTGATCGCGTCGCGGTGCGGCGCCGTGAAGTACTCGGCGTCCTCGGTGAACAGTGCGGCCACGTCTGCCGCGTCGTCCGTGGCCCAGGCCTTCTCGTAGCCGGCGATCCAGCTCTCGATGTCGATCATCCGCCCATCCTCGTCCTGCCCGACGCGCGCGGGAAGGAGGAGGAGGGAACAAAGCGGCGGCCCGCGCTGTTGAGCCCCGAGCCGGTCGAAAGCAGAGCCGAGCGATACGATCCCGCCGACGACGGCCCGCCCGCCGCCGCGGTCCGGGTGCGCGTCCGCCGCCGACACGAAGGACAGCCGTGCCCGACTCCGACAGACGCTCCCTGACCCGCTCGCCGGACCCGCGCCTCATCACCGCCGTCCTCGCCTTCGCGGGGATGAGCGCCTCCTTCATGCAGACGCTGGTCGTCCCGATCCAGTCCGAGCTGCCGACGCTGCTCGGCGCCGACCGCACCGAGACCGCGTGGGTGATCACCGCGACGCTGCTGAGCGCCTGCATCCTCACCCCGGTCTCGGGCCGCCTCGGCGACCTCTACGGCAAGCGGCGGATGGCCGTGGCCGCGCTGGTCGTGCTCGTGATCGGCTCGATCGTCTGCGCCTTCGCGGGTGACGTATGGACGCTGGTCGTGGGCCGGGCCCTCCAGGGCGCGGTGATGGGCGTCATCCCGCTCGGCATCTCGATCCTCCGCGACACCCTCCACCGCGACCGGCTCCCCGGTGCGATCGCCCTGGTCAGCGCGACCCTCGGCATCGGCGGCGCGCTCGGCCTGCCGCTCAGCGCCCTCATCGCGCAGAACACCGACTGGCACGTCCTGTTCTGGATGTCCGCGGGCCTCGGCGTCCTCGACATCGTCCTCGTCCTCCTGGTCGTACCGGTGTCGACGCTGCGCTCGCCCGGCACCTTCGACGTGGTCGGCACGATCGGCCTCGCCCTCGGACTGAGCGGCGTGCTGATCGCCGTCTCGCGCGGCAACGACTCCGGCTGGACGAGCCCCGCGATCCTGGGCTCCGGCCTCGGCGGCATCGCAGTCCTGCTCCTCTGGGGCTGGTACGAGCTGCGGCAGGAGAGCCCGCTCGTCGACCTCCGGGTGGCCGCCCGCCCCGCCGTGCTCTTCACCAACCTCGCCTCGGTGGCGGTCGGCTTCGCGTTCTTCGGCGCCCAGATCACCCTGCCGCAGCGCCTCGAGCTGCCCGCCGCGTCGGGCGTCGGCTTCGGCCTGAGCCTGATCGTGGCGAGCCTCGTGCTCGCCCCCTCGGGCCTGGCGATGATGGCGACGTCCCCGCTCGCCGCCCGCCTCTCGGCGCAGTCCGGGCCGCGGCTCGTGCTGATCGCCGGCTCCGGGCTGATCGCGGTCTCGTACCTGCTGATCCTCCCGTTCGGCGGCGAGGTGTGGCAGATCCTGGTGATCAACGCCCTCATCGGCGTCGGCCTGGGCCTCGCCTACGCCGCGATGCCGACGCTCATCATGCACGCCGTCCCCGCCTCGGAGACCGCCGCCGCGAACGGGCTGAACTCGCTGATGCGCACCCTCGGCACGACGCTCTCCTCCGCCGTGACCGCGGGCGTGCTCGCGCAGCTGACCGTGTCGGTCGGCGACGTGCAGCTGCCGAGCTCGCAGGGCTTCGAGACCACGTTCGTGATCGGCGCGATCGGAGCGCTGGTCGCCGTCGCCCTCGGCCTGCTCATCCCGCGGGCGCCCCGACCGGAGGCGCGACCCGCTCTGCCCTGACCGGTCCGCGCGTCGTCGGCCGCGAGTGCTCCTCGCTGAGGAGACCTGGTCGCGGCCGGCGACGCGCGTCCGCTACTCGTCCTCGAGAAGCATCCGCTCGATCTGCAGCTCGCGCAGCCGCGTCGAGGCCTGCAGGTTCTCGCGCGCGGCGAGCACCAGGCGGCACAGCAGCACCAGCAGCACGATCGCGAGCACCGCGACGGCCGTCACGACGACTCCGTACAGCGCGGTCAGGACTCCCCAGGTCTGGATCATCCCTCGACGCTACGGAGCCGCGCCCGCCCTCGCGTCCCCCGCTCGGCGGAGAGCGCGGGGCGGGGCGGGCAGCCGGTGCAGGGGCAGTGGACGCGCAGAGCCCGGCCCGCGACGGCTCAGCCCGCGTACGCCCCGCGGTACGCCCGCGCCGGGTGCGTCGCCGGCAGCTCGTCCGTCCCGAACAGCTTGCGGCGCAGCGTCCCCTCGGCGTACTCGGTCTGCGCGAGGCCCCGCTCCTGGAGCACCGGCATCACCCGGTCGACGAACTCCTCGTAGCTGCCGGGCAGGATCCAGTTGACGACGTTGATCCCGTCGATCCCCGCGTCGCGCCAGCCCGCCAGGTGGTCGGCGATCTGCTCGGGAGTGCCGACGACCCGTCCGCGCAGCTTCGCCGAGAGCCGGGCCAGATCACGGACGGTCGGCTCGCGGTCGGGGGAGGCGTCGCGGATCCACTGCAGGTGGCTCTGGCCGGCGTAGGTCTCGATCGCCGAGAGCGGCAGGTCGGGGTCGAGCTTCTCGCCCGTCGCCGGGTCGAAGCCGAGGTTCGAGTGCACGAGGAACGCGTCCGAGGAGAGGTACTCGTCGATCTCGCGCTCGGCGCGGCGCGCCTCCTCCTCCGTGTCGCCGGTGATGAAGGAGAGCCCCAGGTAGAAGGAGGGCGCACCCGCTCCGCGACCGGCCGCCGCGGCGAGGGCCCGCGTGTCCTCGATCAGCTCGCGGGTCTTCTCCGGCGACCCCGAGAACACGAACTGCGCCTCCGCGTTCCGCGCGGCGAAGCGCCGGCCCGCGGGGGAGGAGCCGGCCTGGAAGAGCACGGGCGTGCGCTGGGGGGACGGAGCCGAGAGGTGCGGCCCCTGCACGCGGTAGCGCTTCCCGACGTGGTCGATGCGGTGGATGCGCGCCGGGTCGGCGAAGGAGCCGCTCTTGTCGCGCAGGAGCGCGCCGTCGTCCCACGAGCCCTCCCACAGCTTGTAGACCACGTCGAGGTACTCCTGCGCCCAGGCGTAGCGCTCGTCGTGCTCCTCGAGCCGGTCGTAGCCGAAGTTGCGGGCCGCGCCGTCGAGGGCGCTGGTGACGATGTTCCAGGCGATCCGCCCCTTCGAGAGGTGGTCGAGGGTCGAGACCTTGCGGGCGAAGTCGAACGGATGCGACTGCAGCACCGAGCTCGTGAACGCGAAGCCGAGGTGCTCGGTGCTCACCGCCAGGGCCGAGAGCAGCACGGACGGGTCGTTGCTGGGCAGCTGCAGCCCCTCGCGGGCGTTGACGTCCCAGTCGCCGTCCGCCGGACCGTAGAGCCCCGCCACGTCGGCGAAGAACATCGCGTCGAAGCGGCCGCGCTCCAGCGTCCGGGCGAGGTCGACCCAGAGCTGCACGTCGTCGAACTCGTGCTGCCGGGCGTCGGGGTGGCGCCAGAGGCCGTGCTGGATGTGGGAGGCGGTGTTCATGACGAACGCGCAGAAGCGCAGCGGGCGGGGCTCGGTGATCACGCTCCCAGGCTAGGCCGGGCGCCTCCCACCGGTCTCGAACGACTCCGCGCGTAGGGTGTCCGACTGTGGAATCCCGCATCCCCGAACCCGCGCACGCCGTCCCTCCGCTGACGGACGCCGTCGCCGAAGCGCTCGACGCCACCACCGTCGCCGAGATCCGCGCCCTGCGCGACGACTTCGCGCGCTTCATGCTCCAGTACAAGTTCGGGATGGACGAGATCGTCACGAAGGTGTCGATCCTGCAGGAGGAGTTCCGCGAGCTGCAGGAGTACAACCCGATCGAGCACGTCACGAGCCGGCTCAAGTCGGCCGACAGCCTGATCGAGAAGATCGAGCGCAAGGGCTGCGAGACGACCTTCGAGGGCATCGCCGACGCGATCACCGACATCGCCGGCGTGCGGATCACCTGCAGCTTCGTCTCGGACGTCTACCGCGTCTTCGACCTGCTCACCTCGCAGTCCGACGTGACGGTGCTCGAGGTGAAGGACTACATCGCCGAGCCGAAGGAGAACGGCTACAAGAGCCTGCACGCGATCGTCGAGGTGCCCGTGTTCCTCTCCGGCGGATCCGTCGACGTCTGCGTCGAGGTGCAGTTCCGGACCATCGCGATGGACTTCTGGGCGAGCCTGGAGCACAAGATCTACTACAAGTACGACCGGCAGGTCCCGCAGGAGCTCCTCGACGGCCTCGCCGACGCGGCCCGCACCGCCGCCACCCTCGACGCCGACATGGAGCGCCTGCACCGCCAGGTCCGCGGCCCGCTGCCCGGCGCGCGCACCTACGACGTCTGACACGCCGCCCCACGCCCGCGATCGGGCCGCCCCGACTCCTGCCGATCGAGCAGCCCGCGCAACGGGCGTCTCGAGATCTCCCTACGGAGTCAGCAGCGGCAGCAGCGCCAGCAGCAGCACCGCGGAGCCGTTCAGCGTCGCGTGCGAGACGATCGCCGCTCCGAGCCGCCCGGTGATCGTCGCGATCCAGCCGTGCGCGAGTCCCGCGGTGACCGTGGTCACGCCGAGCGTCACGATCGTCGCCGGGTTCACCATCTGGTGCCCGTGCAGCAGGGCGAAGACCGCCGTGGACGCCAGGATGCTGAACACCATCGCCCAGACCCGGCGGCCGCGGGTGGGCGGCGCCGACTCCGCGGAGCCCCGGAGCATCCGGTTCCGCACCGCGCGCATCACGACGCCGCGGCAGAGGACCTCCTCGACCAGCGGCGCGACGACGACGGGGATGAGGACCGAGCTCAGCACGAACCACAGCGGATCGGGGTCGATGTCGAGGTTCCCCTGCGCGTCCTGGAGGAGCGGAGCGAACGCGGCGAGCACGAACAGGATCACGACGCGCACCGCGATGCCGAGCCCGATCCCGATGGGCACGTCGATCCAGCGGAACCGCAGCCCGAAGTCGGCCGCCATCGTGCCCAGCCCGCGCAGCCGAGACGCCGCGAACGGGACGATCAGCGCGACGAGGTAGCTCGCGAGCGCCCCCGCGAAGGCGAGTCCGGCGGAGTAGGGGAGCACGCCGAACCCGAACAGCAGGATGAGCACGGCCAGCGGCAGGACGATCCCGACGATCGTGAGCACGGCGGTCGGCAGGCCCCAGCGGACCCGAGGATCGGGCAGGTAGAGGAGGGAGGAGTAGGGCGCGTGGACCGAGGGGATGGGCTCGGCCGGCCACGACGTCGTCGCAGCGGAGTCGGGCGCGAGCGTCGCGGGATCGGGCGGCGGGAAGGCGTCGGGTTGCATGGCCGGGCCAGCCTACGCAGACCGCCTGGACGGGATCCGGGCCGCAGTCACTGCTCGGCGCGGTCCGGATCGGCAGGACGGGCGCACGTCGCGGATCGCGGCGGCGGGGACCTCCGGGTACGAAGAAACCCCCGCCATGTAGAAGCTAGGCGAGGGTTCCAGCGGCTCCGACGGGCGTCGATCCCGTGACCTCACGATTTTCAGGCGTACTGCCGCTGCGGTGTCGATGTGACGGAGCGCACATCGGAAGACAACACCGCGCGCGCGGCTGTGCTCGCTCGTGGGTGCGGGGCACCGATCAAGACCGCCACGGACGTCTGGGTTCGGTGTGGTTCGAGGATCAGGAGCAAGTGCGGTTCGTGCGCGGAGCTGTACCGCAGTGACTGGGCAGCGATTGCACGCTCGGGTGTTTTTGACGGACCGGTCGAGCATTACCGCTTCTACCTGCTGACGCTCACCGCTCCATCGTTCGGCGGCGTGCACCGAGTGCCCCGCGAGGGCAGTGCGAACTGCCGCTGCGGCAGCGTGCACGACGCGTCGGATGCCGGACTCCGTGGTGTCCCGCTTGACACTGGCAGCTACGACTACGCGGGTCAGGTCGCTTGGAACCGGGACGCGGGGCTGCTGTGGGACCGCACGCGGCGGCGGATACGCGACAGGTGGGACTCGCTCGAGTACTTCATCGTCCGCGAGTGGCAGGACCGAGGAGTCCTGCACGTGCACGCACTGGTGCGAATCAAGCGCTTTGAAGCACCGGACCAGGACACGCTCCGTGATGCGGCGCGGACGGCGACTGCGGTATCACGCATTGACGGGTACCTGGTGGAGTGGGGCGCTCAAGCAGACTGCAAGGCGTTCCGAGCTGACGGCGACGGCGCGAAGACGATCTGGTATCTCTCCAAGGCCCTGAACTACGTCCTCAAAGACGTGGCGTCCGATGCGGACGCAGTTCCGGTTGAGGTGTGGAGGCATCAAGCCGCGCTCGGGCAGGCCGCGCGGCAGATGCGCTGCGCGCGTGATTGCACGCCCCAGGACTGCTCCAGCCTCGTGCATCAGAGGCACGGGTCACGGTCACAGATCGTCAGCGCATCGCGGCGGACGGTCAAAAGGACCGGCTGGTCGTTTACCGGCCTGACGAGGACGGTCCAGCGCCAGCTACGCCGGGCGTGGTGGGACGCGCGCCCGACAGACGACGGCGGAGCGGGCCGACCGACCGCGGCGCCGGCGGCCCTCGAGGACCTCGCGGCGCGCTCGCGTCGCGAGTTGGTTGCGCGGGATGGATCCGCGCCATGAAAGGAGTGCTCGCAATTGCCGAATAGTCGCTGTCACCTGGTTGGTAATCCGCAGCCGTACTGGGACATCAAAGTACGCGAAGCACTAGGTCGAGAAGGTGAAATCGTGGGCGGGGTTTCCGGCATCGTCCAGACGTCCGAAGCTGCTTTGGACACCTTTCGAGTTATCTTCCCTGAATTGTCCGCAGTCCCGCTCGTGGCTGTACGCACGAGCGGCGTGCCCGTAAGGGCGTCAGACGAGACGCCCTGAGTGGTGGTGGGGAGGACCCGTAGCGGTGCCGCCTGCGGCACGCGAGCGCCCTCCCCGCCACCGCTCAGGGCCCTCGTCTGTGCTGGCGGATCACGATGTCGAGGGCAACCGGAGCGCACAGCGCGGAGGGCGGCAGCAGCCCCGCTAGGCTGGCGCGCATGAACGTGAGGCTCCCTTCCCGCTACGAGGACTTAGACGTTGCCTATCGCGGCAGCTTGAAACCGAATCGTCAGCTTATCGATCTCGTGCGTAGCGGCAAGAGCTCGATGGATATCTCTGGCGGTATCCGGTTCCTTCCGATTTTTGGTCGAAGCGGGTCCGGGAAAAGCTCGGCGGCTCGGGAATTGGGGACGCACCTTCCTGAATCGCGGGTCGTTGTACTTACTAGGCAAGCTCTAGCTTCATCGTCAGCGCTTCTCGAGGAGCTACGCGACGCGTATGGACGACGTGATCATCCGGCGTTGCTGATTGCGGTGATTGACCAGTATGAGGAAACAGTTGCCGAGCGCTCGTCGATTCCAACCCAATTTGTTGAGCGGCTGAGCCTGATGGATCGGAACGAGCTTCGCGAGCTTCCCGTCATGTTTCTTTGGCTGACGACGAATCGTGATTTTCAGGCGGCACTATCCGCAGCCACGAGTCGGAACGAGCGGATACTTCTCAGAGCCGACTTCGAACTTCAGGGCCCGGACGAGGATGATTGGCCGAGCATTGTTGAGGATACCTTCGCGTTCCACAACGGCCAGCCGTTAGCCGACTATGAAATCCTCCAGGCTGACATCGTCGATATGGCTGATCAGGCCGCTACGCTCGGCGCGACGATCGAGGCTGTCGGTGCGCGTCTTGGCCAACAGCAGTCCGGGCTGCAGGACCTTTCCCAGTATCAGGTTGTGATGCTTTGGCCGGTGACAGATGGGCATCGGATTACGCGTGTTTCCGCATTCACCAATCCGCGTGACGGTTACAAGCTTAACTGGGACGCGTTTTATCGCGAATTGAACGCTGATGATCGACGAACGCTGCCCCTCGCCGAGCTGAACCGTGCTCGGCTCTACTTTGACGTTCGGCTGGTGCCGATTGCCGTTGCCGATATTAAGCCTTTGTGTAGGAATCTTGACGACCCGGACTTTGTCCCCGGTGACTCATACGTTGAACAGTTCACTCATACGCACTTCTACTCCATCATCTCGGAGTCTTGGAATCCGACCACTTATGCACCGATGCGGGAACGTGAGTCCACTCGCGCGTCAGCGGCTAGAGAATGGTACGAAGGTGGAATTACGACACAGCCCACCAAATTGGGCCGTCGACTCGCGAAGTGCATTGAGTTGAGTGGCCTGACTGCTGGGTATGAGCGAGAGCTCCGCTCGCCTCACGCTGCTGTGCGGGCAGATATTGCTGTCGATCGCCCGGCCAGTGCCCAATCGGTGTGCATCGTGGAGTTGAAGGTTTTTTCAACGGAAGGCACTCGTCCGTCAAGCATCAAAGATGCGATACGAACGACGTTGAAGCGGCACGCTCAGTTCGCGGGATTCCTGCGGCGCTCTTGATCCTGTGTAGAAGATTTCGGGAGAGCAGCCCCTAGCTGTAGTCCTCGATGGGGAGCGGGTGCTGCGCCCAACGGTTGATGGTGCTCGCTGCCACTCCTAGTTCGCTCGCGGCGTCCCGCTGGCTGTAGTTCATGCGGGTGAGGGCGTACTCGGCTGTAAGGCGCTCCCAACGGTTGTAGCCACGTCGGAAATCGCGCATGGCGTTCAGAGCGTCGCGGAACGCCACACGAGTGCTGGTGTTCTCCGCCGTTACCTCTTCATCGGTCATCTCCCGCCCGCTGGCGTCGTGGTAGAGCGGGCCGAGAGGGGCGATCTGACGCGTCTCGATCAGCGCCCCCGCTCGCCGGAGTCGCTCCGCGAGCTCTACGAGGTTCCTGCCGATGTCGCGTAGCTCCACCTCGTCGATCTGATTGATCGGCTGCTCCGCGGGGTCATCTGCCATGCGCACGAGGTTACCGACACCCTCCGACGTTCGCTCTGATGTTCGCGTTAGCGCTCGCTAACGCGACGTGCTAGCGTGCAAGCGTTAGCGAACGCGAAAGCGGTGGAAGTGCCGACATTAGGAGAGTTCTTCGAGCGATACCGCTCGACTGTGCTCAGCAAGGTGAGTGGGCGAACTGGGGGCGGCTACATGGTGGCGTGGCGTCAGCGGGTCGCTCCCACTTTCGAGCATCGCGAACTCACGGACATCACAACCCTCGAGGTCGAGGAAGCGTTCAGCAGCTGGTCCGGGTCTTGGTCCACGCGCATCGATGCGCTGGCGGTGCTGTCCGCGATCTGCCGTGTGGCGGTCAAAGGGGGAGTCCTCGCATCGAACCCGTGCATCGGAGTGGAACGTCCTCGCGTGCAGCAGCCCGATCCGGCGTCCCGCGCTCTGTCGGCCGCCGAAATCGGCCTGCTCCTGAACGTTCTGCCGCCGAGCGGCCCATATCGACGGTTCGTGCTCGCCTTGCTCTACACCGGATGTCGCGTCGGCGAGGTTGCCGGGCTCAGAGTGTCCGACATCGACTGGGACGCGCGAACGATCAGAGTGGTCCGCACTGCGTCGCCCGGTTTCAGTGGTGAGCTGGTCGTCGGCCCGACCAAGGGGCGACGCGGGCGGACAGTGCCCTTGCCTGCCCCGCTTGTCCCGATCCTCGTTGAAGCAGTCGCGGACAAGGGCCCCTGGGACCTGGTGTTCCCCGGGCCGCGCGGTGGCTACATCAGCTCGAAGAACCTGAGCCGTGCGTTGAACTGGTTCGACGTCAGAGACTCCGTCAAGTCGTTCCCTCCGGAGGAGCCGCCTCTGCACTGGCATGACCTTCGGCACACGGCCGCGGTCATGCTCTTCCTCGCGGGCTTGTCAGCGCCGGACGTGCAAGCGATCCTCAGTCACTCGACACTCGTCGTGACGCAGCAGTATGCGGACACGCGGAACGAGGCTGCGAAGCGTGGGGCAGTAGCCCTGAGTGCGCTGTACGCCCGCCAGTCGGAGGGTCAACTCCGGAGCCCGCTCACGCCCGCCGCCGGGGAGGCGTAGAGCCATGCAGATCCGCGTCACTCCGGGGAAAAAAGAAGTCCCGAACCCAGTAGAAGCCTGGGAACGGGACAGTGGCTCCGACGGGCGTCGATCCCGTGACCTCACGATTTTCAGTCGTGCGCTCTACCAACTGAGCTACAGAGCCGTTGCGACGTGATGTCGCTGGAGAGGTGATCTCCTGAAAAAGGCCCTTCCTCTCGGAAGGGCCTCTTTGCGACCCTGACGGGACTTGAACCCGCGACCTCCGCCGTGACAGGGCGGCACGCTAACCAACTGCGCTACAGGGCCTCGTTGCGAAGACAAGCATACTGCCTTCGAGGCTGTTCTATTTTCACGCCCCGACCCTCTCGAGCCGGCGCACTTTCCGGTGGTGCTGGTACTTCTGGTGGTGCTGGTAGTACCGACCCATCCGTGACCCCAACGGGATTCGAACCCGTGCTGCCGCCGTGAAAGGGCGGTGTCCTAGGCCACTAAACGATGGGGCCGGAGACTCGCGGGGCGACCCTGCGGCCGACCCCCCATGACTACCGACACGCAAGCATAGGGGGCCGCGGCGCAGGATGCAAAATCGACGGTTCCGCAGGCGGCGTGCACCCCGTCCGGGGTTGACCCGGGTCTAGGAGATCGGGCAGGGCCGCGGTTAGGGTGGGGCGGAATCGCTCTTCCCCCCACCCGCGCGCCGGAGCCGCACCGCCGCGGAGGGAGGGCCCCCTATCCCCGAGGTCCCATGCCCCACTCCCTGCGCCGTCCGCGTTCCGCCCGCCTCCCCGGCGCGCCGCGACTCGGGCGACTCCGAGGTGCTGCCCTGGCCTCCGCCGTCGTCGCGCTCGTCGCCGGCCTGCTCGTCGCCACTCCCGCCCAGGCGGTCGAGTACCCGTCGTGGGCCGACGTCGAGGCGGCGAAGGGCGACACCGCCGCCGCGGCCGCTCAGGTCGACCGGATCACGTCCCTGATCGGCGACCTCCAGAGCGAGGTCGCCTCCGCCCAGCAGCTCGCGCAGCAGCGCGGCGACGAGCACTTCGCCGCTCAGCAGGCGTTCGACGAGGCCTCGGACCAGTCGAAGAAGCTCGAGGACCGGGCCGCCGCCAGCGCCGAGGAGGCCGACAAGGCCTCGCAGCAGGCGGGCCTGCTCGCCGCGCAGCTCTACCGCAGCACCGGCACCGACCTGTCCGTCAACATCTTCCTCGACCAGAAGGCCGGCCAGGCCGACCAGCTGCTGTCGAAGATCGGGAGCATGACCAAGCTGGTCGAGCGCTCCTCCGCGATCTACGAGCAGGCCAGCACCGCCCGCAACACCGCGTCCTCCCTCGCCGACCAGGCCGAGGTCGCGCAGACGGAGCGCGAGCGCCTCCGCGTCGCCGCCGAGCAGAAGCTGGCCGAGGCGACCGCCGCCCAGGAGGCGTCCGAGGCCGCGCTCGCCGAGCAGCAGGAGCAGAGCGTCGTGCTCGAGCAGCAGCTCGCCGCGCTCCGCGACACCGAGTCGAAGACCGTGGCCGAGTACGAGGCCGGCGTCGCCGCCCGCGAGGCCGAGCGCCTCCGGAAGCTCGCCGAGGAGGAGGCCGCCCGTCAGGCCGCCGCCCAGGCCGAGGCCGCGCGCCGCGAGGCCGCCCGGGCCGCAGCCGCGTCCAGCGGCGGAAGCGGTGGCGGCGGCGGGTACGTCGCCCCCTCGGGCGGCGGCGGCTCCAGCGCCGTCAGCGACTCCGGCTGGGTCCGCCCTGCCGGGGGCCGCATCACCGGCACTTTCGGCCCGCGCGACAGCATCTCGACCGGCGGAGGATCCTCCGGCTCGTACCACCGCGGCACCGACCTCGCGGGCGGCTGCGGCATCCCGATCTTCGCGGCGCACAGCGGCACCGTCTCCTACGCGGGCCCCAACGGTACCTACGGCAACTGGGTGCTGATCGACCACGGCAGCGGCATCAGCACCGGATACGCCCACATCATGTCCGGCGGGATCTACGTCCGCGTCGGCCAGCAGGTCCAGGCGGGCGAGCAGATCGCCGCCGTCGGCTCGACCGGCGCGTCCACCGGCTGCCACCTGCACTTCGAGACCCGCGTCAACGGCTCCGCCGTCGACGCCCAACCTTTCATGGCCCAACGAGGAGTCACCCTTGGCTGACGCACAGACGACCGCACGCACCTTCACCCCGGCACCCCGGGAGCGCGCCTGGAAGGGCCGCCTCCCGCTCGTCATCTCCGCCGCCTTCGCGGTCACGGCGGTCACCGCGTCCCTCGGCATCACCCCGGCCCTCGCCGACGACGCGAAGTACCCCTCGTGGGACGACGTGCAGAACGCCAAGAAGGACGAGGCGAGCAAGCAGGCCGAGATCGACTCGATCACCGGCCTCATCGCGAGCCTGCAGACCGCGGTCGACGAGAAGTCGATCACCGCGATGAAGAAGGCCGAGGCCTGGCGCCAGGCCAAGGAGGCGCTCGACGCCGCTGCGAAGGCCGTCGTCGACCTCGAGGAGAAGGCGACCACCGCCTCCGCCAAGGCCCAGACCTCGAAGATGCGCGCCGGCCTGCTGGCCGCGCACCTCTCTCGCGCCGCCGGCGGCGACCTCTCCGCCAGCCTCGTGGCCAAGGGCAAGGACGCGGGCGACCTGCTCTACCAGCTAGGCGCGATGTCGCAGCTCTCGGAGCAGTCGCAGAAGGTCTACGCCGACGCCCTCGCCGACAAGCAGAACGCGGAGTCGCTCGGCGACCAGGCCGACCGCGCTGTCACCGAGCACCAGGCGCTCTCGGACGAGGCCGACGCCGCGCGCAAGGACGCCGACGCCGCCGCCGAGTCGGCCCGCGCGTCGCTCTCGGCGCAGGAGGAGAAGTCGCAGGAGCTGGTCGCCCAGCTCGCTCTGCTGAAGGACTCCTCGGTCGAGGCCGAGACCCAGTACCTCGCGGGCGAGCAGAAGCGCCAGGCCGACGAGGCCGCCGCCCAGGCGCAGGCCGAGGCGGAGGCCGCCGCTCAGGCGCAGTCCACCGCCCGCTCCGCCCAGCAGCAGTCCTCGGCGCAGGCCGACACCGCCGCCCCGTCGCGTCAGACCGCGTCCCTCCCGCAGCCCGCCGCGCCGCAGCCCGCGCAGCAGCAGCCCGCTCCTGCTCCGGCCCAGCCCGCTGCTCAGCCGGTCGCCCAGCCGGCGGCTCAGCCGCTCCCGCAGCCGGTGACCGCTCCGGTCCTGGTGCCGACCAGCGGCGCCGTCGAGAACGCGATCTCGTACGCGATGGCTCAGCTCGGCGAGGAGTACGTCCTCGGCGGCATGGGCCCGGACCAGTGGGACTGCTCGGGCCTCACCAAGGCCTCGTACGCGTCCTCGGGCATCTACATCGGCACCCACTCGGCGACGAACCAGTACAACACCATGGCCGGCGCCGGCAAGCTCGTCCCCTACAGCCAGCGCCAGCGCGGCGACCTGATCTTCTGGGGTGGCGGCGGGGACTACTACCACGTGGCCATCTACCTCGGGAACAACCAGATCATCGAGGCCGCCGACTACGGCAAGCCCGTGCGCATCTGGAACACCTGGGGCACGCCCGCCGGCATGGTCGGCCGCCCGGCCGCCTGAGCCGCGGCCGCACAGCACAACGAGAGAACCCCCTCCTGTCGAGACGACGGGAGGGGGTTCCTTCGTTGATGCGAGGGGTCAGTGACCCTCTTCGGCCAGCTTTTTGATGCCGTCCTGGACGATCTGCTCCGCCTCGGCGGCGTCGCCCCACGCGTCGACCTTGACCCATTTGCCGGGCTCGAGGTCCTTGTAGCGCTCGAAGAAGTGCTTGATCTCGTTCTTCGTCTGCTCCGGGACGTCGCCGATGTCCTGGATGTGCTGCCAGCGCGGGTCCTTCGCGGGGACCACGATCACCTTCGCGTCGGAGCCGGCCTCGTCGCTCATGTTGAGCACGCCGACCGGGCGGACGGAGACGCCCACGCCCGGGAAGACGGGGTACTCGAGCAGCACCAGCGCGTCGACGGGGTCGCCGTCGAGGCCGAGGGTGTTCTCGAAGTACCCGTAGTCCGTCGGGTAGACGAAGGAGGTGAAGAGCACGCGGTCGAGGTAGACGCGACCGGTCTCGTGGTCGACCTCGTACTTGTTGCGGCTCCCCTTGGGGATCTCGACGACGACGTCGTATGCGGCCATGCTCTCTCCTTGAGTCGGTGGCGCCGTGAGCGGCGCATCGGCGGACGGATCGGCCTCCGGATCGCTCGCGCGGGTGCGCGCGCGGGAGGGGCGGATCGCTGGCATTACGTTACTTGATGTGCCCGATCGCCCCCGCCTGACCCCCGCCGTCGCCGATCTGCGGCGGGCGGTGCGCGAGAGCCTCGACGGGCTCGCCCCCGGAGCGCTGGTGCTGGTCGCGCTGAGCGGGGGAGCGGACTCGCTCGCGCTCGCGGCGGCGGTCGCCTTCGAGGCCCCGCGGGGCGGGAGGCGGGCCGGCGCGGTGATCGTCGACCACGGGCTGCAGGATGCGTCGGCGGAGGTCGCGCGGCGGGCCGCGGAGCAGGCGCACGGGCTGGGGCTCGCGCCGGTGCTGCGCGAGGTGGTGACGGTGTCCGCCGAGGGCGGACCGGAGGCGGCCGCCCGCAGCGCGCGCTACCGCGCCTTCGACGACGCGCTGACCGCGACGGGCGCCGCCGCGATCCTCCTGGGCCACACCCTCGACGACCAGGCCGAGACGGTGCTGCTGGGCCTGGCACGAGGAGCCGGTGCGGCCTCGCTGCACGGGATGGCGCCGGTGAGCGGGCCGCTGCGTCGGCCTATTCTGGGACTGCGCCGCGAGACGACCCGCCTCGCCTGCGCCGACCAGGGGCTCGTGCCGTGGGACGACCCGCACAACGACGACCCCCGCTACTCGCGGGTTCGGGTGCGGAACCGCGTGCTGCCCGTGCTGGAGGACGAGCTCGGGCCGGGAGTGGCCCAGGCTCTGGCGCGCACGGCCGAGCAGCTGCGGGAGGACGGGGACGCGCTCGACGCGCTCGCCCTCGACTGGGCGCTCGAGCTGGTGGGCCAGGACGAGGCGGGGCACGTCACGGTCGACGCGCGCGGGCTCGCCGCGGACCCGCCGGCGCTGCGGCAGCGGATCATCCGCCTGGTCGTGGCGAACGAGTTCGGAGTCGCGCTCTCGCGCTCGCAGACGCTGGCGGTCGCCGCGCTGGTCACCGACTGGCACGGCCAGAAGGGCGTCGACCTCCCCGGCGTCCTCGCCACCCGCCGCGGCAGCACCCTCGTCTTCGCACCCGCCTCCTCCTGACCCCGTTTCCACGAGGCCGGTCCCCGCGAGACGCCCGCCCCCTCCCCGCGAGATGCCGCTCCGGCGCGCGACTCGCCGGCGGAGGTGTACCGGAGCGGAAATTCGCGGAGGGGAGACGGGGGCCGGTCACCCGTAGAGTGGCCGGGTGGAAGCAGCCGACATCGCCGACGACATCACCGAGGTCCTCTACACCGAGGCCGAGATCCACGAGCGGATCCGCGCCCTGGCCCGCGCCATCGAGCGCGACTACGCGGGCGAGAACCTGCTCATCGTCGGGGTGCTGCGCGGCGCCGTGATGGTGATGGCCGATCTGGCCCGCGAGCTCAAGCTCGACATCGTCATGGACTGGATGGCCGTCTCGTCCTACGGGAGCGGCACCAAGTCCTCCGGCGTCGTGCGGATCCTGAAGGACCTCGACTCCGACATCACGAACCGCAAGGTGCTGATCGTCGAGGACATCATCGACTCCGGCCTCACGCTCTCGTGGCTGCAGGGCAACCTCCGCAGCCGCGGCGCCGAGTCCGTCGAGATCTGCGCGCTGTTCCGCAAGCCCGCGGCCGCCAAGGTCGAGGTCGACGTGGCCTACGTCGGCTTCGACATCCCGAACGAGTTCGTGATCGGCTACGGGCTCGACTACGCCGAGCGCTACCGCAACCTCCGCGATGTCGCCGTCCTCGCCCCGCACGTCTACGAGTAGCGCCGCGGACACCGCGCAGGAGAGCCTCGAGCGGCTCTTCGCGGTGCCCCTGCTGGGCTACCACATGAGCTACCCGACCTCGCTGCGGGCCGACCTCGAGTTCAACTACTGGTGGCTTGCGCACGCGATCGACGCGGCCGTCGACGCCTTCGAGCGCACGGGCGACGAGGCGCACCTGGAGCGTGCCCGGCGGATCCACCGGGCGATCCGCCTCCGCAACGGCGGGCGCCTGGTCAACGGCTACTTCGACGACATGATGTGGCTCGGCGGCGCGCTCGCCCGCCTCGGGGAGGCCTCCGGCGACCCGCGGTTCCTCGACCGGGCCGACCGCCTGTGGCGCTTCGCCGTCGCGAAGGGCTGGAACCTCCGCCACGGGGCGAGCCTCGCCTGGCGCCGCCGGCAGCTGGACTACAAGAACGCGCCCGCGAACGGCCCGTTCGCGATCCTCGGCGCGCGCCTGGAGCGGCTGCGACCGGACGGCCGGGAGGAGCTCTCGCGCGCCGCCCTCGACTGGATGCACGTGCGCCTCCGCGACGACGACACCGGCTTCGTCGCCGACGGCATCGGCCGCGAGGGCGGCTCCGCGCGCGACGACTGGGCCTTCAGCTACAACCACGCCGTCTACATCGGCGCGGCGCTCGCCCTGCACCGCCTGCGGCCCGACCCCCGCCTGGTCGCCCACGCCTCCCGCACGGCCGAGGACCTGCTGGACCGGCTCGCCCCCGATGGCGTCTTCGTCGACCAGGGCTCGGGGGACGGCGCCCTGTTCGGCGGCATCGCCTACCGGCACCTCGTCGACCTCGCCACGACGAGCGGAGTCGCGCCCGCGGTGGCGGCTCGCGTCCGCGGTTTCGTCACCGGCAGCGTCGCCGCGCTGCAGAGCTCGAGCGTCCGCCGCGGCGTGCTGCTGGCCGGGCCCCGGTGGGACGCGCCTCCGTCGCTGCCCGCCACGCTCTCGGCCGAGATCGGCGCCGTGCTCGCGCTGGAGGCGTCAGCGCGACTGGACCGGTCGCCGGTGCCGTCAGACTGACGGGGTGAAGGCACCCGAGAAGCGCACCGTCGCCGTCGTGATCAACCCGAGCAAGTTCGACGACGTCGGCGCCGCGGAGGACCTGGTCGCGACGATCGCGCGCCGCCACGGCTGGAACGAGCCGCTCTGGTTCGAGACCAGCCCGGGCGACTCCGGTGCCGCCGCGGCCCGCGCCGCGCTCGAGGCGGGCCCGGACCTGGTCTGCTCGATGGGCGGCGACGGCACCGTCCGCGCCGTCGCCACGGTGCTGCGCGGCACCGGCGTCCCCTACGGCCTGCTGCCCAGCGGCACGGGCAACCTCCTCGCGCGGAACCTCGGGATCCCGCTCGCCTCGCTGCCCGAGGCGGTCGAGATCGCCCTGCTCGGGCAGGACCGCGCCATCGACGTGGGCACGGCCGCGTTCGACGACGGCGAGGAGCGGGTGTTCATGGTGATGGGCGGGGTGGGCCTGGACGCCGAGATCATGGACAAGACGGACGAGGAGCTGAAGAAGCGGGTGGGCTGGGGCGCCTACTTCGCGGCGGGGGCGCCGGCGATGTTCAAGGCCGGATTCGAGGTGACCCTCACGATCGACGGCGCGGAGGAGCCTCCGCAGCGCTGCTTCATGGTGCTGGCCTGCAACTGCAGCTCCGTGGTGGCGAACATCGAGCTGGCCGCGGGCGCGGTGCTCGACGACGGCGACCTGGAGCTGGTGCTGCTGCGTCGGCGCTTCGGCCTCGCGCTGGATGTCGCGACCGGCAACCGCAACGGGCTCGCCTCCCTCCGGCAGTGGCCCGGCCGCGAGTTCTCGTTCGAGCTCGACCAGCCGGTGCTCGCCGAGCTGGACGGCGATCCGGTCGGCCGCACCCGCTCCGGGCGCTTCGGCGTGGATCCGGGCGCCCTGCTCGTGCGCCTGCCGGTGCCGACGCCGCGGAGCCCGGGACTGACTCCGCACGACTCGGTGATCGTCGATACGTCCGCCATCGCGACGCTGCTCCCGGAGCCGCCCTCCTCCTGATGCTTGCGCGCTCTTCTTTACGGTTGTAAGTTATCTGACGGACGTAAAGAAGGCGCTCCTCGCGCCGGGAAGAAGGACCCCGTGACCGATCCGCGGCTCACCCGCTCGCGCGAGCTCCTGCTCACCGCGATCACGAGTGCCCTCGACCGCCCGGGCGACGACCAGCCCTCCATCACGGAGCTCTGCGGCGCCGCGGGCGTCAGCCGCCCCACGTTCTACCAGCACTTCGGCGATGTGCCGTCCCTGATCGAGGCCGCCGCGGTGGAGCGGATGCACGCGCTGTTCGGCGACGTCGCTCCCGGCACCGCCCCCGCCGACTGGGAGGGCGCGGTCCCCCGCATCGTCCGCGGGCTCCTCGAGGGCCTGCTCGTGCACGCCGACTTCTACCGCCGCGTGCTGAGCGGAGGCACGGCCCGCGCCGTGCAGGAGTCGGTCGTCGCGTTCCTCGCGCAGCGGCTCCTCGCCTTCTCGCCCCTCGCCGAGCGCGGATCGGGCGGCGGCGACCATGCCCGCGTCGAGCGCTTCGCCGTCCTCCTCGCCGCCGGCACCACCTGGCTTGTCGTCGGCTGGCTCCTCGACGGCGACGCCCGCCGTCCCGCGGCCTCGGCCTCCGCCGACATCGCCGAGCTCCTCGTCACCGGAGTCGCCTCGCCGCGGCTCGCCGCCCTGCACTCCACGAAGTAGAAGGACCATGACCACCTCCCCGCTCCGCCGCGCCCTGCGCGCCGTGAACCCGCGCCTCGTCGTCGTCTTCGCCGCGATCGCGCTCATCCCGCTGATCTACGCGGGACTGCTGACCTCGGCCAACCTCGATCCCACGCACCACCTCGACACGGTGCCCGCCGCGATCGTCAACGAGGACACCGGCGCGACCGCCTCGGACGGCTCCGCGCTCGCCCTCGGCGACGACCTGACCGAGCAGCTCACCACCGACACCTCCGGCTCGGACTTCGCCTGGACGGCGACCGGTGCCGACGAGGCGTCCCGCGAGCTCGCCTCCGGCGACGTCCTCGCCGTGCTGACGGTGCCGGCCGGCTTCTCGGCCGACGTCGCCTCCGTCGGCGGCGACGACCCCGCCGCGGCCGTGCAGGCGAAGCTGTCGATCGAGACGAACGACGCGGCCAACCTGATCGTCGGCAACATCGCCTCCACTATCGGCACCACCGTGACGAAGACGCTGGAGGAGAAGGTCGGCGCGACCTACCTCGAGAACGTCTACCTCGGCTTCACCGACGTGCACTCGAGCCTCGAGCAGGCGGCCGACGGCGCCGCTCAGCTGGCGGACGGCGCCGGGACCGCCGCGTCCGGCTCCTCCGAGCTGGTCGTCGGGCTCGCGCAGCTGCAGGACGGCACCGCGCAGCTGGCGACCGGCGCCGACTCCCTCCGCTCGGGCGCGGGGAGCGCGGCCTCCGGAGCGTCCGACCTCTCGTCGGGACTCCAGCGGATCGCGAGCGGGACCGGTCAGCTGCCCGACCAGGCGGCGGCGCTCGACACGGGAGCCCGCACGGTCGCCGACGGCGCCCAGCAGCTCGACGGCGGAGCGGCGTCGCTCGCCTCGGGCGCCGCCGACCTCGTCGCGGGGTCGTCGACCCTGAAGGACGGCGCGGCCTCGGCGGCGTCCGGCGCCGCGGCGCTGGCCACCGGGTCCGCCTCCCTCTCCGACGGAGCGGGGAAGGCCCTCGCAGGAGCCCAGCAGCTCGCGACCGGCGCGGGAGCGCTCGCGACCGCCACTCCGCAACTCGCCACCGGAGCGACCGGAGTCGACTCCGGCCTCGCCTCCCTGCTCTCTCGGTACGACTCGCTGTCCGACGCCCAGCGCGTGGCCGAGCTGACCGCCCTCGAGGAGGGTGCGGCCGCCCTCGCGGGCGGAGCCGCCTCGGCGGACGCGGGCGCGCAGACGCTCGCCTCCGGTGCGACCGCGCTCGTCGGCGACGACGGCAGCGGACTGACGGCGCTCGCCGCCGGTGCCGCCACGGTCTCGAGCGGAGCCGCCGACCTCGCGACCGGCACCGCCGCTCTGTCCACCGGGGCGACCTCCGCCGCCGACGGCGCCCAGAAGCTGCAGACCGGTGCGCAGGCCCTCGCCCAGGGAGCCGCGACCCTCGACGGCGGAGCCGCCCAGGTCGCCGGCGGAGTGGACACCCTCTCCGGCGCGGTCGGCCCGCTCACCAGCGGGATCGCCTCCGCGGCCGCCGGCGCCTCCGACCTCGCCTCCGGGACGGCCGCCCTCGCGACGGGCGCGTCGGACCTCGCGGACGGCGCCGAGACCGCCGCGACCGGCTCGGCCGACGCGGCCACCGGTTCGCAGGACCTCGCCGACGGGATCGACTCCCTCGCCTCCGGATCGCGCACCCTCGACACGAAGCTCTCGGACGGCGCGGACGACGTGCCCACCTACACCGGCGAGCAGGCGCAGGAGCTCAGCACCGTCGCGGCCGCCCCGGTCGGGATCGACGCCGAGCGGATGAACCGCGTGCCGTCCTACGGCTACGGCCTCGCCCCCTACTTCATGGCCCTCGCGCTCTGGGTCGGCGCGCTGGCCTTCTACCTGATGAGCGCCCCGCTCAGCTCCCGCCTCCTCGCCGCGCGCCGTCCCGCCTGGGTCATCGCACTGCGCAGCTACCTGCCCGGCGCGCTGATGGCGGTCGCCCAGGGCGTCCTGGCCGCGCTCGTCATCCGCTTCGGAGTGGGCGTCGAGGCGTCGAACCTGCCCGGGCTGATCGGGATCGCCGTGCTCACGAGCCTCACCTTCGTGGCGATCAACCAGGCGCTGATCGCGCTGCTGGACGCCCCGGGCCGATTCCTGGCGCTGCTGATGATCGTGCTGCAGCTGTCCTCGGCCGGAGGCACCTACCCGGTCGAGACCGCGCCCGCCTTCTTCCAGGCGATCCACGGGGTGCTGCCGCTGACCTGGACGGTGGAGGCGTTCCGCTCGCTGATCGCCGGCGGCAGCATCGGAGTCGCGCACGCGGTCCTGGTGCTCGTGCTCTGGCTGGTCGGGGCGCTCGCCGTGACCGTGCTGGCCGCCGCCCGCCGCCGCCGCGGCCTCGTGCCCGCCCTCCGCGACCCGGAGCCCCTCCTCGAGTCGGCCTGACCCGGGCCGGGCGGGCCCGTCCGTCCGTCCGCGCCTGCTGCCCCTCGTCGCGGCACGCCCCGCCCGGACACCCTCGCCCTCCCGAGACCGCAGTAGTCGTCGCTGTCGAGCTCGAGTGCGACAACTCCTGCGCTCTCACGGCGCGTCCCCACCGCCGAAGCGCCGATCCCCGCGACCTCCACCCGCAAGGCAGAGGACGCGGACCGGGAAACGCGTGCCAGCGTTTCCCGGCAGTCCGACGCACCCCGCTCTGCGGAACGCACCATCTCGCGAAGCCGACCGCGCGCGGGGATGCGGCCCGCCGCATCCCCGCCAGACCACACAGCCCGCGGCCGTTCGGCCCACGGCGAACGCGTGGGCGGCGCTCAGAGTGCGGGAGGTAGCCTGGCAGGCACAATCTCCTCGTCAGAAAGGCGCCGGGTGTCGCACCCGCAACAAGCATGAACGTGAAGCGCATCTTCCGGGGTCCCATCCTCTACGTCGTCCTGGCGATCGTCGCGGTGTGGATCGGCTCCTCGCTGATCACCATGTCCGGCTTCCGGCCGGTCACGACGCAGGAGGGTCTCGACCTCCTGAAGGACGGCAAGGTCGACTCGGCGAAGATCGTGGACGGCGAGCAGCGCGTCGATCTCACGCTCAAGCAGGCCGACGGCGACAACGGCACGCAGGTGCAGTTCTACTACGTGGCCCCTCGCGGCGCGGAGGTCGTCGACGCGGTGTCCGCGGCCGATCTCGGCAGCACCGGCTACAACGACGAGGTCCCGCAGACCAACTGGTTCCTCTCGGCTCTCGGTTTCCTGCTCCCCATCCTGCTGATCGGCGCGTTCTTCTGGCTGATGCTCTCGGGCATGCAGGGCGGCGGCAACCGCGTCATGCAGTTCGGCAAGTCGAAGGCGAAGCTCGTCTCGAAGGAGTCGCCCAAGGTCACGTTCGGCGATGTCGCCGGCGCCGACGAGGCGATCGAGGAGCTGCACGAGATCAAGGAGTTCCTCAAGGAGCCCGCGAAGTTCCAGGCCGTCGGCGCCCGCATCCCGAAGGGCGTCCTGCTCTACGGCCCTCCCGGCACCGGCAAGACCCTGCTGGCGCGCGCGGTCGCGGGCGAGGCGGGCGTCCCCTTCTACTCCATCTCCGGATCGGACTTCGTCGAGATGTTCGTCGGCGTCGGCGCGAGCCGTGTCCGCGACCTGTTCCAGCAGGCGAAGGAGAACTCGCCGGCCATCATCTTCGTCGATGAGATCGACGCCGTCGGCCGCCACCGCGGCGCCGGCATGGGCGGCGGTCACGACGAGCGCGAACAGACCCTCAACCAGCTGCTGGTCGAGATGGACGGCTTCGACGTCAAGACGAACGTCATCCTGATCGCGGCGACGAACCGCCCCGACATCCTCGATCCCGCGCTGCTGCGTCCGGGCCGCTTCGACCGCCAGATCGGCGTCGACGCCCCCGACCTGCTCGGCCGCAAGCGGATCCTCGAGGTCCACGGCCGCGGCAAGCCGCTCGCCGGCGGAGTCGACCTCGAGGTCGTCGCCCGGAAGACCCCGGGCTTCACCGGCGCCGACCTGGCCAACGTCCTCAACGAGGCCGCGCTGCTCACCGCCCGCTCCAACGCGCAGCTGATCGACAACCGCGCGCTCGACGAGGCCATCGACCGCGTCATCGCGGGGCCGCAGCGCCGCACGCGCGTCATGCGCGACAAGGAGAAGCTGATCACCGCCTACCACGAGGGCGGACACGCTCTGGCGGCGGCGGCGATGCGCCACACCGACCCCGTGACCAAGGTCACGATCCTGCCGCGCGGTCGCGCCCTCGGCTACACGATGGTGCTCCCGCTGGAGGACAAGTACTCCACGACCCGCAACGAGCTCCTCGACCAGCTCACGTACGCGATGGGCGGCCGCGTCGCGGAGGAGATCGTCTTCCACGACCCCACGACCGGAGCGTCGAACGACATCGAGAAGGCGACCTCCATCGCCCGCAAGATGGTCACCGACTACGGCATGTCCGCGAACGTCGGAGCGGTCAAGCTCGGCCAGTCGTCGGGCGAGATGTTCCTCGGCCGCGACATGGGCCACCAGCGCGACTACTCCGAGCAGATCGCCGAGACGGTCGACGCCGAGACGCGCCAGCTCATCGAGCAGGCGCACGACGAGGCGTGGCAGGTCATCAACGACAACCGCGACATCCTCGACCGCCTCGCGATGGAGCTGCTCGAGAAGGAGACGCTCGACCACGACCAGCTGGCCGAGATCTTCAAGGACGTCCGCCGCATCGACGAGCGCCCGCAGTGGCTCTCGAGCGACAAGCGCCCCCTGTCCGACCTGCCGCCCATCGCGGTCCCGGTCGCCAAGGCGCCGATCGACTCGGGTGCGACCGACGGGGGAGTCTCCTCCGCCGGTGCCGACGAGGTCGCGCCGAAGCGCCCGCCGCTGATCAACCCGCGCCCCGCGACGGCGTAGCGCGCGCGTGCCCGTCGACAAGGCGCGCATCGAGGCGGCCGTCGCCGAGATCCTCGCGGCCATCGGGGACGACCCGGGCCGCGAGGGACTCCTCGACACGCCGCGGCGGTTCGCCGAGGCGTACGAGGAGTTCTTCGGCGGGTTCGACGACGACGCCGCGGCCCAGCTGACCGAGACGTTCGCGGTGGTCGAGGGCGGCCAGGAGTCGCCGCTCGACCAGACGGTGATCGTGCGCGACCTCGCCTTCCGCTCCGTCTGCGAGCACCACCTCCTGCCGTTCCTCGGCGTCGCGCACATCGCCTACCGGCCGCGCGAGCGGGTCGTCGGCCTCGGCCGGCTGCCGCGCGTGGTCGAGACGGTCGCGTCGCGACCGCAGATCCAGGAGCGGATGACCGAGCAGATCGCCGACGCGCTCGAGCAGGGCCTCGCTCCCGAGGGAGTGCTCGTCGTGGTCGACGCCGAGCACGGCTGCGTGCGGATGCGCGGGCCGCGCCAGACCGCGAGCTCGACCGTGACGGTCGCCGCCCGCGGCTCCCTCGCCGACCCGGCCGCCCGCGCCGAGATCATCGCGCTGATCGGCGCCGCGCGGGGGGAGTGACGTGGCCACCACCGTCGCCGACCTCACGCCGACCGGCCGCGCCGCGCTCCTCGGGATCCTCAACGTCACTCCGGACTCGTTCAGCGACGGCGGACGCTGGCTGTCCGTCGACGACGCCGTCCGCCACGGCCTCGACCTGACCCGGCCCGCCGGGGACGGACCCGCCGCGTTCGGCGCGGACCTGGTCGACGTCGGCGGCGAGAGCACCCGCCCCGGTGCGGCGCGCGTCGACTCCGCCGCCGAGCAGGGCCGCGTGCTGCCCGTCGTCCGCGCCCTCGCCGCGGAGGGGGTGCGCGTCAGCATCGACACGATGAGCGCTGCCACAGCGGAGGCCGCTCTGGACGCGGGCGCCGTCGTCGTCAACGACGTCTCCGGCGGCCTCGCCGATCCGCGGATGCTCCCGCTCGTCGCCGAGCGCGGCGCCGTCTACATCGCGATGCACTGGCGCGGGCACAGCGCGGGCATGACCGCTCTCGCCTCCTACGGCGACGTGGTGGCGGACGTCCGCGGCGAGCTCGAGCGCCGCGTCGACGCCGCCCGTGAGGCCGGGATCCGGGACGACCGCCTCCTGCTCGACCCCGGCCTCGGCTTCGCGAAGGTCGGCGCGCACGACTGGGCGCTGCTGGCAGGGCTCGACGCGATCGTCTCGCTGGGCTTCCCGGTCCTGGTCGGCCATTCGCGCAAGCGGTTCCTCGCTCCGTTCGCCCCCGCCGGCGCCCCGGCCGCCGAGCGCGACGAGGTCTCCGCCATGCTGAGCCTCGTCGCCGCCGGGCACGGCGCCTGGGGCGTCCGGGTCCACGACGTCCGCTCGTCCGCCCGCGCCCTGGCCCTCGCCGCCCGACTCCAGGAGGAGACCCCGTGACCGCGATCGACCCCGCCGCCCTGGCCGTGCGCGACTCCATCACCCTCACCGGGCTGCGCGTGCGCGCGCACCACGGCGTCTTCGACTTCGAGCGCGAGAACGGCCAGGACTTCGTGATCGACGCGACGGTCTGGCTCGACACCGCGCCGGCGGCCGAGGGCGACGCGCTGGCCGAGACGGTGCACTACGGCGAGCTCGCGATCGCCCTGGCCGACGCGGTGACCCGCGACCCGGTCGACCTCATCGAGACCCTGGCCGAGCGCCTCGCCCGGGTGGCCCTGGGCTTCGCCGCCGCCGACGTCGTCCGCATCACCGTCCACAAGCCGGACGCGCCGATCCCGCTGCCGTTCGAGGACGTCGCCGTGCAGATCACGAGGACCCGCTCGTGAGGCCGCGGCAGGAGCGCGTCCGCCCGGTGCGCCACGTCGTGCTCGCGCTCGGCAGCAACCTCGGCGACCGCCTGGCGCACCTCGAGGAGGCGCTGCGGGCCCTCGCCACGACGCCGGGCCTGCGCATCGAGGCGGTGTCCAAGGTCGTGGAGTCGCCCGCGTGGAAGCCCGAGGGCGTCGACGAGGACGCGCCCGGGTACCTCAACGCGGTCGTGACCGGCTCGACCGTCCTCGAGCCCGACGACCTGCTCGCGGCGACGGCGGCGATCGAATCGGCCGGCGGCCGGATCCGCGGCGAGGGCGAGGAGCGCTGGGGCGACCGGACCCTCGACATCGACGTGATCGCGGTCGGCGGCGTGCTCCGCGACGACGCGCATCTGACCCTCCCGCACCCGCGGGCGGCCGAGCGGGCGTTCGTGCTCGAGCCGTGGCTCGACGTCGAGCCGGCGGCGGTCCTTCCCGGGGCCGGACCCGTGGCCGAGCTGCGCGCACGGGCGACCGACCGCGTGACCGACCACCCGGCCGGGCTGACCTGGCCGGGGAGCGACTCCGCCCGCGGCAGCACCGCCGACCCCGAGAGCAGGACCCCGTGAGGCGCACCCGCATCAGCACCCTGCTCGGACTCGGCCTCGCCGGGGCCGTCGCGGGGTTCCTCCTCGACCTCGCGATCGCCGCCGCCGGCCGCCCCGTGCTCATCCCGCCGCTGACGGTTCCGCTGACCCTGATCGTGGTCGCGGCCCTCGTGCTCGGCTTCGCCGTCCCGATCCACCGCGCCACGAAGGGCACGCTGCGCCGGCCCATCGATCCGTTCCGGGCGATGCGCGTCGTGGTGCTGGCGAAGGCGTCCAGCCACGTCGGTGCTCTGCTGCTCGGAGCCTCCGGCGGCATCCTGGTGTACCTGCTGAGCCGTGCGATCCCTTCGCTAGGCTCCGTGTGGCAGGACGTCGCGACCATCGTGGGTGCGCTCGTCCTGCTGGTGGCCGGCCTGGTCGCCGAGCACCTGTGCACCATCCCGCCGAGCGACGACGACGACAGCGCCGTCGGCGAGGTGAATCACGCCTGACGCCGACGCCCGGACCGCCGCGGGCAGTGAGGACGACGCCATGCCCGCCGAGCCCGAGGACGCGTCGCCGACGACCCGCCGCGACGCGAGGGGACGCCGGCGGGACCGTCTCGACATCACGGGGGAGTGGCGCCGCGTCTCGCCCCGGTACGTCGCGGTCGAGATCGTGTCGGCCGTCGTGTCGAGCGTGCTGCTGCTCGCCGTGCCCGTGGTGCTGATGCTGATCGGCCTGCCGTGGGGCTGGATCCCGATGGCCGCCGCGGCCGCCCTCGCGGTGACCCTCCTGATCGTGGCCCCGCGCCGTGCGCGCGCCTACGGCTACCTCCTGCGCCAGGACGACCTCCTCTTCCGCCGCGGCATCATGTTCCAGCGCTTCGTGTCGGTACCGTACGGGCGGATGCAGCTCATCGACGTCAACCGCGGGCCGCTCGCCCGGGCGCTCGGCCTCGCCGACCTCCGCTTCGTCACCGCCGCCGCGGCGACCGGCGTCAGCATCCCGGGCCTGGCCGAGCAGGACGCGGAGGAGCTCCGCGACCGCCTGGTCGAGCTCGCCGAGTCGCGCCGGGCCGGCCTGTGACCGAGCTCCGCGCCGTCGAGACGGACCTCGCCGACGGGGAGTGGCACCGCCTGCACCCCGCGACCCCGGTCCTCAAGGGCGGGATCGGCCTGCTGGTCGTCCTCGGCATCGTGATCACGAACCTCCGCGAGCGCCTGGTCGAGCTGTTCCTGCCCGGGCCGGAGGGGTTCGAGAGCGGCGATCCGGTCGACGAGCTGCTGCGCCGCGGTCTCGTCGGCTGGGCGCTGCTGGCGGTCGCGGTGGGCCTGGCGGTCGCCGTCTTCGCGTTCTGGCTGTCCTGGCGGATGCACACCTTCCGCATCACGGACGAGCTCGTCGAGGTGCGCTCCGGCGTGCTCTTCCGGACCAACCGGCGGGCGCGGCTGGACCGCATCCAGGGCATCGCGGTGCAGCGTCCGCTGTTCGCGCGGCTGTTCGGGGCCGCGAAGCTCGAGGTGAGCGTGGCCGGGCAGGACGCGAACGTCCAGCTGTCGTACCTCGGCTCGCGGCTGGTGGACGCCTTGCGCCGCGACATCCTGCGGCTCGCGTCCGGGGTGCGCGAGCGGGAGGCGACGGTCGACGGAGCGGCGCCCGCCGGCGGGTTCCTGGCGCGGCGGCTGGAGGAGTTCGGCGAGCCTCAGGACGAGACGCCGCCCGAGTCGGTCGTCTCGATCCCGCCGGGCCGGCTCCTCGGCTCGCTCGTCTTCAGCGGCTTCACGCTGTTCCTGGCCGCCTCGGTCGTCGCCGTGGTGTTCGTCGCCGTCTACGGCTCGCCCTACGTGCTCTTCGCGATCCTGCCGGGCCTGATCGGCTCGGGCAGCTACTACGTCCGCCAGTTCGTGCGCTCGCTCCGGTACTCGATCGCCGCGACGCCCGACGGCGTGCGGGTCGGCTACGGCGTGCTCTCGACCAGCAGCGACACGATCCCGCCCGGCCGGATCCACGCCGTCGAGATCACGCAGCCGCTGCTCTGGCGCCCCTTCGGCTGGTGGCAGGTGCGGATCGACCGCGCCGGCCACGCGGCCTCCCGCGGGGCGAACGGCGAGCCGAACACCACGATCCTGCCCGTCGGCGACCTCGCCGCGGTCGAGCGCGTCCTCGCCCTCCTGCTGCCCGGACCGGCTGAGGGAGCGGAGTCGACGCCCGTCGGAGACGCACTCCGGCACCGCGACGCGGCCGGCTTCACCCGGGCGCCGCGCTCGGCGGTGTGGCTCCGCCCCTTCTCGTTCCGGAGGACCGGGTACCGGCTGACGGACGAGGTCGCGATCCTGCGCAGCGGAGCGGTCTGGCGGCGGGTCGCCGTGGTGCCCCTGGCGCGGATGCAGAGCGTCGGGGTCCAGCAGGGACCGCTCCAGCGCCTGCTCGGGCTGGCCTCGGCGCGCGTGCACACGGTGGCCGGCCCCGTCACTCCGCTCGTGCCGGTGATGAGCGCGGCCGACGGACTCGCCTTCTTCGAGAGCCTCGCGACGGCCGGAGTGCGGGCCGCCGACCGCGACGCGAGCCACCAGTGGGGGCGGCGCGCGGCCGCACCCGCCCTGCCCGACTGGCCCGCTCCGGAGGGGGAACCGCATGCCTGAGAACCGCCGCGACGGACGCCTGGGCGTCGGCGTGATCGGTGCCGGACGCGTGGGCCCGGTGCTCGGTGCCGCGCTCGCCGGGGCCGGCCACGCCGTGATCGGTATCGCCACCACCAGCGAGAGCGGCCGCGAGCGCGCCGACGCGCTGCTCCCCGGAGTCCCCGTGCTCGCGATCCCCGAGCTCGTCGAGCGCAGCGAGCTGGTGATCGTCGCCGTCCCCGGGAGCGAGATCGCCGCCCTGGTCGCGGGGCTCGCCGCGACCGGAGCGTGGCAGCCCGGCCAGCTGGTGCTGCACACGGCGCCTGAGCACGGCTACGGGGTGCTCGCTCCGGCGCTCGCCTCCGGGGTCATCCCCCTGGCAGTCCACCCGGCGATGGCCTTCAGCGGCACCAGCCTCGACCTGGCGCGCCTCGCCGAGACCTACTTCGCCGTGTCGGCACCGGGCCCGGTGCTGCCGATCGCGCAGGCGCTGGTGGTCGAGATGGGCGGGGAGCCGGTCACCGTGGCGGAGTCGGACCGCGCCGCCTACGCGGAGGCGGTCTCGACCGCCACGACCTTCTCGACCGCGATCGTCGACCAGGCGGCGGGACTGCTGGCAGGCATCGGCGTCGAGAAGCCGGGCTTCTTCCTCTCCAGCCTCGTCCGCTCCTCCGTCGACGACGCCCTGCGCCGCGCGGCGGGCTGACGGGCGCGCCGCTCGAGACGCCGCTCCCGGGTGGGACGCCGCTCGGGAGGCGGTGCCTCGCGGAGGAGCACGGCGGCTCGGTGCCGAGGGCCCGGGCGGCCGCGGGACCGCCGGTAGCATCGTCGGGTGATCAGCACCGTCCACCGCATCGGCGACCTCCGCGAGCGGCTGCAGGAGGCGCGGCGGGCCGGTCGGCGCATCGCGCTCGTGCCGACGATGGGCGCCCTGCACGCCGGGCACCTCGCCCTCGTCGAGCGGGCTCGCGAGCTGGCCGACGTCGTCGTCGTGTCGGTGTTCGTGAATCCGCTGCAGTTCGGCCCGTCCGAGGACCTGGACCGCTACCCGCGCGACCTCGAGGGCGACACCGCCCTGCTCGACGCGGCCGGGGCCGACCTCCTCTTCGCTCCGGGAGTCGCCGAGATGTACCCCGACGGGCCGTCCTCGACGCGGGTCGTCGCGGGGGAGGTCGGCGGCCTCTACGAGGGGCGGGCGCGGCCGGGGCACTTCGACGGGATGCTCACCGTCGTCGCCAAGCTCCTGAGCATCGCCCAACCGGGCATCGCGGTCTTCGGGCAGAAGGACGCGCAGCAGCTGTTCCTCGTGCGCCGCATGGTCCGCGACCTCGACCTGCCCGTGGAGATCGAGGGCGTCGGCATCGTGCGGGAGGAGGACGGGCTCGCCCGCTCCAGCCGCAACCGCTACCTCGACGAGGAGCAGCGCCGCGCGGGCCTCGTGCTGCCGCGCCTCCTCGCGGCCGCCGCGGAAGCCGCGGACCGCGGTGCCGCCGCGGCGATCGAGGCCGCCGAGGCCGTCGCGCACGCCGAGCCGCTCGTTAAGCTGGACTACCTCGTCGTCGTGGATCCCGCGACGCTCCTCCCGGTCGACGCCGACCACCGCGGCCCGGCACTCGTGCTCGTCGCCGCGATCGTCGGCACCACCCGCCTCCTCGACAACGCCCCGATCCTGCTCGCCTGATCGCGGCCGTCCGCCCCGAACCGAAAGCACCGCGACCCCTCATGGCCGACACCCCCGACGTCCCCGAGTCCACGACCCCCGCCGCCGAGCAGTCCGCCGCCGAGCAGGCCGCCGCCGAGCGGGCCGCGCAGCAGGAGGCCTCCGAGCAGAAGGCCGTCCGCCTCGCCAAGCGCGAGCGCCTGCTCGAGCTCGCGGGCGACGACCTCGGCGCCGGCGCCTACCCCGTCGCGGTCGGAGTCACCGACACCATCGCGGCCGTCCGGGCGCGCCACGAGGGCATCGAGCCGGACGTGAAGACCGGCGAGCGCGTCGGCCTCGCGGGCCGCGTGGTGTTCCAGCGCAACACGGGCAAGCTCTGCTTCGCGACCCTGCAGGCCGGCGACGGTGAGCGGATCCAGGCCATGGTCTCGCTCGGCGACGTGGGCGAGGAGTCGCTCGCGGCGTGGAAGGAGCTCGTCGACCTGGGCGACCACCTCTTCGTCGAGGGCGAGGTCGTCTCGAGCAAGCGCGGCGAGCTGAGCGTGTGGGTGTCGGAGTGGACGATCGCCGCGAAGGCGATCCTGCCGCTGCCGAACCTGCACAACGAGCTCGGCGACGAGACCCGGATGCGCCAGCGCTACCTCGACCTGATCGTGCGCCCCCAGGCCCGCGAGACGGTCGTCACCCGCGCCCGCGTGAACGCCTCCCTCCGCGACACCTTCGCCTCGCACGAGTTCCTCGAGGTCGAGACCCCGATGCTGCAGGTGATGCACGGCGGCGCCTCCGCCCGCCCCTTCGCCACGCACTCGAACGCCTTCGACACCGAGCTGTACCTGCGCATCGCGCCCGAGCTCTACCTCAAGCGGGCGGTCGTCGGCGGCATCGACCGGGTCTTCGAGATCAACCGCAACTTCCGCAACGAGGGCGCGGACTCCACGCACTCGCCCGAGTTCGCGATGCTCGAGGCCTATCAGGCGTACGGCGACTACAACTCGATCGCCGACCTCACCCAGGAGCTGATCCAGAACGCGGCGCAGGCCGTCGCGGGCTCGCACGTGGTCACCTGGGCCGACGGCACCGAGTTCGACCTCGGCGGCCGGTGGGACCGCATCTCGATGTACGAGAGCCTGTCGCTCGCGGCCGGCATCGCGATCACCCCGGAGACGGAGCTCGCCGAGCTCGAGACCCTCGCCGCGCGCGAGGGCGTCGAGGTGCATGTCCCCACGCACGGCAAGTACGTCGAGGAGCTGTGGGAGCACTTCGTGAAGGGCGGCCTGACGCGTCCGACCTTCGTGATGGACTTCCCCGTCGACACCTCGCCGCTCGTGCGCGCGCACCGCAGCATCCCGGGCGTCGTCGAGAAGTGGGACCTCTACGTCCGCGGCTTCGAGCTGGCCACCGGCTACTCCGAGCTGATCGACCCGGTCGTGCAGCGCGAGCGCTTCGTCGAGCAGGCGCGCCAGGCCGCCGCCGGCGACGACGAGGCGATGCGCCTGGACGAGGACTTCCTCCGCGCCCTCGAGCACGGCATGCCCCCCACCGGCGGCATGGGCATGGGCATCGACCGCCTCCTGATGGCGATCACCGGCCTCGGGATCCGCGAGACGATCCTCTTCCCGCTCGTCAAGTAGGGTCGCAGGAGCCGAGGGGGAGACATGGTCAGGGCATCGAGCATCGTCGCGGCCGTCGCGGCGGGCGTCCTCACGATCGCGCAGTTCGGAGTGGGGACCGCGGTCGCCGCGAGTGTCCTCACCTCCTCCGGCGACGTCGGCACCGCGCTGGCCGACCGGCGGGCGGCCGAGGCGTTCACGCCCGACCCCACGATCGCCGGCTTCGCGGAGCGGACCGCCATGTCCGACCGCGGCCGCGCCCTCTACTACGCGTCGAGCCCGTCGGTCGAGCCGACCGCCGGCTTCAACGACCTCTGCGGCTACGGCGCCTCCGACGACATCGTCCTCGGCTGCTACACCGGCACCAGCATCTACATCTCGGACGTCGCCAACCCCGACCTCGACGGGATCCGCGACGTCACGGCGGCCCACGAGATGCTGCACGCCGCGTGGGTGCGGCTCGACGCGGAGGAGCAGGCCGAGCTGGGCGACGAGCTCGAGGCCGCGTACGAGACCCTCCCGCAGGACGGCACGATCGCCGAGCGCCTCGAGCTGTACCGCACCGGCGGCCTCGGCGAGCGCGTCAACGAGCTGCACTCGATCCTGGGGACCGAGGTGGCCGACCTGCCGCCGGCGCTCGAGGCGCACTACGCCGAGTTCTTCGACGACCGCTCGGTCGTCGTGGGCCTGAACGCCCGCTACGAGGCGGTCTTCACCGATCTCGAGAACCGCATCGAGGACCTGGTCTCCCGGATCGAGACGATGTACGCCGACCTCACGGCGCGGGTCGACGCGAACAACGCCGAGTACGACGCGCTCAACGTCGAGATCGACGACTTCAACTCGCGCGCCGACAGCGGCGACTTCGGATCGACGGCCGAGTTCGAGACGGAGCGCGCCGATCTGCTCGCCCGCAGCCAGGCCGTAGACGCCACCCGCGCCGCCATCGACGCGGACATCGCCGTGTACGACGGCCTGCGCTCGGAGCTGGAAGGCCTCAACTCCGATGCCGCGGCGCTGAACAAGTCGGTCGAGAGCCAGTAGCGCCCAGCGCCCGCGAAGGCCGCTGGGCGCACGGGCCTCCGGGCTCACGGCTCCCGCGCCGGTGCCGCGGGTAGGATCGCCGCATGGACTGGGAGCTGTGGAACCAGGGGCTGTGGGCCCTCGTGCCGACGATCACGGTCGGAGCCATCTTCTGGTTCGTGATGCGCGCCCTCATCCGCTCGGACCGCAACGAGCGCCGAGCGTACGACCGCATCGAGGCCCGCGAGCGCGAGCGCCGCGGCCTGCCTCCCCGCGACGCCTCCTGACCACCGCCGCCGCGCGGGTGCCTCCCGCGCCCGCTGAGCGGCTCCGCACGACGAACGAGGAGGCGCGGTGCCCGCACCCGACTGGGCCGTGATCCTCCCGATCGCGGCCGTCGTCGTCGAGCTCGCGGTCCGCGTGATCGCCGTCATCGTCGTGCCGCGGAACCGCCGTCCGACCACCGGCCTCGCCTGGCTGATGGCGATCTTCCTCATCCCGTACGTCGGCATCCTGCTGTTCCTCTTCATCGGGAGCTACCGGCTGCCGCGCAAGCGCCGCCGGAAGCAGCAGGAGATCAACCGGTTCATCCTGGAGTCGACCGACGGCATCGACCGCGTCGCCCGGGAGCACCCGTGGCCGCAGTGGCTGGAGTCGGTGGTCACCCTCAACCGCAACCTCGGCGCGATGCCGCTGGTCGGCGGGAACGACGCGCGCCTCCAGGGCGACTACGAGCAGACCATCCGCGCGATGGCCGCCGAGATCGACCGCGCCCGCCGGTACGTGCACTGCGAGTTCTACATCCTCGCCGCCGACTCGACCACCGCGCCCTTCTTCGACGCGCTCGACCGCGCGGTGGCGCGCGGGGTGCGGGTGCGGATCCTCCTCGACCACATCGCGTCGATCCGCGTGCCCGGCTACTACAGCGGCACCCATCGCCGGCTGCGCGCCCTCGAGCGGGCGGGCGCCTCGTGGTCGTACATGCTCCCCGTGCGGCCGTGGCGCGGCCAGTACCAGCGGCCGGACCTGCGCAACCACCGCAAGCTGCTGATCGTCGACGGCAACGCGGCCTTCATGGGCTCGCAGAACGTCGTCGACTCCAGCTACAACAAGCGCGGCAACATCCGTCGCGGCCTGCACTGGCACGACCTGATGGTGCGCCTCGAGGGGCCGGTGGTGCAGGGCATCAACGCCATCTTCATCACCGACTGGTACAGCGAGACCGACGAGCTGCTCCTGCGGGAGTCGGAGCCGATGGAGGCGCTGCAGCAGCGCGACACGATCGACTGCCAGGTGGTGCCGAGCGGCCCGGGGTTCGAGGGCGAGAACAACCTGCGGCTGTTCCTGACGCTGCTCTACTCGGCGCAGAAGTCGATCATCATCACCAGCCCGTACTTCGTGCCCGACGAGGCGATGCTCTACGCGATCACGACGGCGACCCGGCGGGGCGTGCACGTGGAGCTCTTCGTCTCCGAGATCGGCGACCAGGCCGTGGTCTACCACGCCCAGCGCTCGTACTACGAGACGCTGCTGACCGCGGGCGTGCGCATCTGGATGTACCGCAAGCCGACCATCCTGCACGCGAAGCACTTCACGATCGACGACGACGTCGCCGTGATCGGCTCGAGCAACATGGACATGCGCTCCTTCACGCTCAACCTCGAGGTCTCGCTCATGGTGCGCGGCTCGGAGTTCGTCGAGGACCTGCGCCAGGTGCAGCAGGACTACCGCGAGCACTCCCGCGAGCTGACCCTCCGCGAGTGGCGGCAGCAGCCGCTCCGCTCGACCCTGCTCGACAACCTGGCGCGGCTCACCTCGGCGCTGCAGTAGCGCGGCTCCCGTCCGCCCGCCGGCGGAGGATGCGTGGGACCGATTCGTCGCGCAAGTCCCTGTGCGGGCCGCCGCGCCCCGCGTAGCGTCGGAGCGTCCTCAGCACCATCCGGTTCCGCCTGCCCGGCGCCGGGTTCGAGAAGGGAACGGACATGACGGCATCCCGTACGACGCGCATCCTCATCCTCGGCGGCGGCTACGTCGGCCTGTACACGGCCTGGGGCCTCGAGAAGAGACGGGGGGAGGCGCCGATCGACGTCACCGTCGTCGAGCCGAACCCCTACATGACCTACCAGCCGCTGCTGCCCGAGGTCGCCGGCGGCCACGTCCAGCCGCGCCACGTCACGGTGCCGCTGGTCTCCGCGCTCAAGCGCACCCGCGTGATCCGCGGCGCGATCACCGGCGTGAGCCTCGCCGAGCGCAGCGCCACCGTCGCCGCGATGGACGGCTCCACCCGCACGATCGAGTTCGACCAGGTCGTCTTCGCACTCGGAGCCGTCACCCGCACCTTCCCCACGCCGGGTCTCGCCGAGCACGGCATCGGCTTCAAGACGGTGGAGGAGGCGGCGCACCTGCGCGACCGCGTCATCGAGAACATCGCGAAGGCGGCGCTCACCACCGATCCCGCCGAGCGTCGGCGCCTGCTCACCTTCGTCTTCGTCGGCGGCGGCTACACCGGCGTCGAGGCGCTGAGCGAGCTGCTCGACCTCAGCCGCAAGACGCTCGCCGCGCAGCCCTCGCTCTCGATGGGCGACGTCACCTGGCACCTCGTCGAGGCACTGGACCGGGTCGCCCCCGAGGTCGGTCCCGAGCTCTCGAAGTGGACGCTCGACCACCTCCGCTCGCGCGGCGTGCACGTGCACCTGAAGACGACGATGCCCTCCTGCGAGGACGGCGTCGTGGAGCTCTCCTCCGGCGAGCGCATCCCGACGGCCACGATCGTGTGGACCGCCGGCGTGAAGCCGAACCCGATCCTCGACGCGACCGACGCGCCCCGCGGGCCGAAGGGCCACGTCATGGCGGATGCACGCCTGCGGGTCATCCGCGAGGACGGCGAGCCGGTGGGCGGCGCCTGGGCGGCCGGCGACGGCGCGCAGGTGCCGGACCTCACCAGCGAGAAGCAGCCCGCGTACTACCCGCCGAACGCGCAGAACGCCGTTCGGCAGGCCAAGCTCCTGGCGCGCAACATCATCGCCGACCTCACCGGAGGCACCGTGGAGGAGTACCGCCACGCCTCCGTCGGGACCGTCGCCGAGTACGGCATCGGCAAGGGCGCGGGCCTGATCAAGGGCGTGAAGCTGCGCGGCCTCCCCGCCTGGATCGCGCACCGCGCCTACCACGGAGCGGCGATGCCGACCCTGGACCGCAAGTGGCGGATCATCACGGGCTGGCTCGTCGACGCCGTCACTCCGCGCGACCTCTCGCCGATGAGCGCGCTGCAGGATCCGCGCCGAGCCTTCCGCGAGACGGCCGAGGCCACCGATCGCGAGGCCGCGGCGAAGGCCGCCGCGAAGAAGGAGTCGGACGCGTCCTGACGCACCGGTGAGAGCGCGGGAGTCGGGGTGGTCGAGCAGGATCATCGCGACTCCCGCGCTCCCGAGTCGTGGGCCCCGCCTCGGAGCGCCTCGGCCTGACGTCCTCGGCTCAGGCCCGGCGGCGCGGCTTGAGGCGCACGGTCGGCAGCACGGGCGCGGAGAGCGCGCGTCCGCCGTACCCGTCGACGGTGCCGAACGGTCCCGCGGGATCCGCCCCGGCG
This sequence comes from Rathayibacter sp. AY2B5, assembly GCF_002931645.1. NCBI lineage: Bacteria > Bacillati > Actinomycetota > Actinomycetes > Micrococcales > Microbacteriaceae > Rathayibacter > Rathayibacter sp. AY2B5. The sequence continues at coordinate 40,892 of NZ_PSUE01000005.1, forward strand.
ATCACGTCGGACTGCCAGCGCTCGCGGGCGGCCGCCACGTCGTCGTGGCTGCGGCCGACGAAGTTCCACCACATCACCAGCTCCTCGGCGAACGGCTCGCCGCCGAGCAGCACCACGCGGGCGCCCGCGTCCCCGGCCGTCAGCACCAGGTGCGAGCGGCCGGGCGCCAGGTAGGCGAGGTCCGAGCGCGGGACGTCCGCGCCCTCGACCGCCACGGGGCCGGCGTCGACGAGCACGCCGTACTCCCACGACTCCTCGACCGGCACCTCGACCCGGGCACCCGGCTCGAGGTCGATCTGGGCGGCGACCAGCGGAGTGAAGGTGCTCGCGGGCACCGACGCGCCCAGCATCCCTCCGACGAAGACGCGCACCAGCGCGCCGGGCAGCTCCACGGGCACGCCGCGGTGGTGCTCGAAGAACGGATCGACGAGCCGCGCCTCCTCGGGCAGCGCGACCCAGAGCTGCACCCCGTGCAGGACGGGCGCGCCCCCGGTCGAGACCTCCGAGTGCGAGATGCCGCGTCCGGCCGTCATCAGGTTGAGCTCGCCCGGGCGCACCACGGCGAGGCTGCCGACGCTGTCGCGGTGCTCGATCTCGCCCTCGAAGAGCCAGCTCACGGTCTGCAGGCCGGTGTGCGGGTGCGGCGGGACGTCCATCCCGGCCTCCTCGCCGAGCCGCACCGGGCCGTAGTGGTCGGCGAAGCACCATGCGCCGATCGTCGAGCGCGAGCGCTGGGGGAGGGTGCGGCGCACCTCGATCGCACGCGGACCGCCGAGCGGGACGAGCCGTGCCTCCAGGATCTCGACCGCGCCGGGCTCGCGAGGGACCGGCTCCGCGGCGACGGGGAGCTCGTCGGGATGCTCCTCCAGGTTGCTCATGCGGGAAGTGTATGCCTTCGCATGGACCGGTGGACGGGACCGCCGCCCGCACCCCTCCCGGATCGCGTGCACGCCCAGGGCGAACAGGCCTGCTCACCGGGGGGAGCGCTGGTTACAGTCGACGTATCGGAGCCCACCCCTGCGGGTTCTGTAGGGAGTGACAGCATGTTCGAGAGATTCACCGATCGCGCGCGGCGCGTCGTCGTCCTGGCCCAGGAAGAGGCCAAGATGCTCAATCACAACTACATCGGCACGGAGCACATCCTGCTCGGCCTGATCCACGAGGGCGAGGGAGTGGCCGCCAAGGCGCTCGAGTCCCTCGGGATCTCGCTCGACGCTGTGCGCGAGCAGGTGCAGGACATCATCGGCCAGGGGCAGCAGCAGCCGACCGGCCACATCCCCTTCACGCCTCGGGCGAAGAAGGTCCTCGAGCTGTCCCTGCGCGAAGCGCTGCAGCTCGGCCACAACTACATCGGGACCGAGCACATCCTGCTCGGCCTCATCCGCGAGGGCGAGGGCGTCGCCGCTCAGGTGCTGGTCAAGCTCGGTGCCGACCTGAACCGCGTGCGCCAGCAGGTCATCCAGCTGCTCTCCGGCTACCAGGGCAAGGAGCAGGTCGCCGTGGGCGGTGAGCAGCAGCAGCCTCAGGGGGGATCGCAGATCCTCGACCAGTTCGGACGCAACCTCACCCAGGCGGCGCGCGACAACAAGCTCGACCCGGTCATCGGGCGCGAGAAGGAGATCGAGCGGGTCATGCAGATCCTCTCCCGCCGCTCCAAGAACAACCCCGTCCTGATCGGCGAGCCCGGCGTCGGCAAGACCGCCGTCGTCGAGGGCCTCGCCCAGGCGATCGTGCGCGGCGACGTGCCCGAGACGCTGAAGGACAAGCAGCTCTACACGCTCGACCTCGGCTCGCTCATCGCCGGATCCCGCTACCGCGGTGACTTCGAGGAGCGCCTGAAGAAGGTCACGAAGGAGATCCGCACCCGCGGCGACATCATCACCTTCATCGACGAGATCCACACCCTCGTCGGCGCAGGGGCCGCTGAGGGCGCGATCGACGCCGCCTCGATCCTCAAGCCGCTGCTCGCCCGCGGCGAGCTGCAGACCATCGGCGCGACCACGCTCGACGAGTACCGCAAGCACTTCGAGAAGGACGCCGCTCTCGAGCGCCGCTTCCAGCCGATCCAGGTCGCGGAGCCGTCGCTGCCCCACACGATCAACATCCTCAAGGGCCTGCGCGACCGCTACGAGGCGCACCACAAGGTGTCCATCACCGACGGCGCGATCGTCTCGGCGGCCAACCTGGCCGACCGCTACATCAGCGACCGCTTCCTCCCCGACAAGGCGATCGACCTGATCGACGAGGCCGGCGCACGCCTGCGCCTCTCGATCCTCTCGGCGCCGCCGGAGCTGCGCGACTTCGACGACCGCATCGCCGTGGTCCGCTCCGCCAAGGAGGCCGCGATCGAGGACCAGGACTTCGAGAAGGCCGCGTCGCTGCGCGACGAGGAGAAGCAGCTGCTCGGTGAGCGCCTGCGCCTCGAGAAGCAGTGGAAGTCGGGCGACGTCAAGGCCACCGGCGTGGTCGACGAGGGCCTGATCGCCGAGGTCCTCGCCCAGGCGACAGGCATCCCGGTCTTCAAGCTCACCGAGGAGGAGTCCTCGCGGCTCGTCTTCATGGAGAAGGCCCTGCACCAGCGCGTCATCGGCCAGGAGGAGGCCATCGCGGCACTCTCGCGGACGATCCGCCGCACCCGCGCGGGCCTCAAGGACCCCAAGCGCCCCTCGGGCTCGTTCATCTTCGCCGGCCCCACGGGCGTCGGGAAGACCGAGCTGGCCAAGGCGCTCGCCGAGTTCCTCTTCGACGACGAGAACGCGATGATCTCGCTCGACATGTCGGAGTACGGCGAGAAGCACACCGTCTCGCGGCTGTTCGGCGCCCCTCCCGGGTTCGTCGGCTTCGAGGAGGGCGGCCAGCTCACCGAGAAGGTGCGCCGCAAGCCGTTCAGTGTGGTCCTCTTCGACGAGATCGAGAAGGCGCACCCGGACATCTTCAACTCGCTCCTCCAGATCCTGGAGGAGGGTCGACTGACCGACGGCCAGGGCCGTGTCGTCGACTTCAAGAACACCGTCATCATCATGACCACCAACCTCGGTGCTCGTGACATCGCCGGTGGTCCCGTCGGGTTCCAGATCGAGGGCGACAACGCCACCGGCTACGACCGCATGCGCGGCAAGGTCAACGAGGAGCTCAAGAAGCACTTCAAGCCCGAGTTCCTCAACCGCGTGGACGACGTCATCGTCTTCCCGCAGCTGTCGAAGCCCGAGCTGCTCCAGATCGTCGACCTCTTCATCAAGCGCCTGGGCGACCGCCTGCTCGACCGTGACATGACGGTGGAGCTGACGCAGCCGGCCAAGGAGCGCCTGATCGAGGTCGGGTTCGACCCGGCCCTCGGTGCGCGCCCCCTGCGCCGCGCGATCCAGCGCGAGATCGAGGACCAGCTGTCCGAGCGGATCCTGCACGGCGAGCTCGGCGCCGGAGACCACATCCACGTGGACTTCGCCGACAACAGGTTCGTCTTCACCACGACCCCGCGCCTGATCTCGATCAGCGCCGGCGCGTCCACCGGAGCGGCCACGGCCGGCCCGGCGACGCCCGACCTGATGTCGTAGCAGGCTGCCGAACGACCCCGTGCCCGTCCCCTCTCGCGAGGGGGCGGGCACGTCGTCGTCCGGGGGTGGGCGCCTGCTCGCAGGATCCCGCGCCCGGTGCGGCCTAGGCTTGTCAAATGGCCGATTGGAAGTACCCGGTGCGCCGCGCGCGCACGAGCGATGTCCCCTTCATCCAGGAGCTCAGCGAGCCGCTCGTGAACGAGCGCATCCTCCTGGGCAAGGACCGCGTGGTGCTCTACGGCGCCGTGCAGGAGTTCCGCATCGCCGAGGACGGGCACGGGACGGCGATCGGCTGCGGTGCGCTCCATGTGATGTGGGACGACATCGCGGAGGTGCGCACCCTCGCGGTCGCGCAGGACTGGCTCGGGAGGGGTGTGGGTCACCACATCCTGGAGCGCCTCGAGAACGACGCGCGCGAGCTCGGCCTGAAGCGCCTGTTCTGCCTCACCTTCGAGGTCGACTTCTTCGCCCGCCACGGCTTCGAGCCGATCGGCGAGAAGGTCGTCGACCCCGAGGTCTACGCCGAGCTGCTCCGCTCTCCCGACGAGGGAGTCGCCGAGTTCCTCGACCTCGCCCGGGTGAAGCCGAACACGCTCGGCAACACCCGCATGCTGAAGACGCTCTGACCGCCGCCACGTCGTAGCCTGTCCCGGTGACTCCGCCGCCCCGCCGCCTGCCCTCCCGGGTCTACCGGCGACGCCGCGCCGGAGTGCTGCTCGCGCTGGTCGTCATCGTCGCGGGCCTGGCGGTGGTGCTGTCGCTGCTCCCGCGGATGACCGGCTCCGACGCCGCGTCGAGCCCCACGCCGACCGTCGTGCTGCCGACGCTCTACCCGACCACCTCGCCCGGTGCGACGCCCGGCGCCGCACCCGCCTGCTCGGCCGACTCCGTCGCCGTCACCGCGGTCACGGACGCCACGAGCTACGCGCCCGGCGAGGATCCGCAGCTCTCGCTCTCGCTGGCCAACATCTCGAGCACCGACTGCGTGATCGACGCGGGCACGAGCAAGCAGGTCTTCACGATCACGAGCGGCTCCGAGCAGATCTGGACCTCGACCGACTGCCAGACCGGCGCGGCCGATCTGCCGGTGCTCCTCCAGGCGGGCCGCTCGGTGATGGGCAGCGCGCTGACGTGGGACCGCACCCGCTCCTCCGCCGACACCTGCTCCGGCGGACGCGAGGCGGTCGAGGCGGGCGGCGCCGCCTACAACCTGTCGGTGTCGGTCGCCGGCATCCCCTCGGGCTCGCCCACGCAGTTCCTGCTCCAGTAGTCCGCCCGGGGGACGTGCCGGGCGTGCGTCGGCGCGTAGCATCGCAGGCATGTGGGGGCTGCTCGGCACGATCCTGTCCGCCTCGACCGGCCGGGCGGGGGTGGTCGCGCGGCGCGCGGCGGCCGTGGCCCTCGCGGTCCCGCTGCTGGTCGGCGGAGCGGCGGCGCAGGCCGTGGCGGCTCCGCACCCTGTCGCGGCTCCGCAGCCCGTCGCGGGTGTCGTGCGCGCGGATGTGGACCGCTTCCGGTTCTCGGAGTACTCGGCCGACTTCCGCCTCGACCGCGACGAGGAGGGCCGCTCGACGCTGACCACCGTCGAGACCTTCGTCGCCGAGTTCCCGCCGTCGCAGAACCGCGGCATGCAGCGCGCGATCCCGCTCGACTACGAGGGGCACCCGACCGACGTCGACCTGGTGTCCGTCACCGACGGCGACGGGGCGGCGCGGCCGGTCGACACCGAGCGCGAGGACGGCTTCCTCCTGGTCACCAGCGCAGCGGACGAGTTCGTCAGCGGCAGCCAGACCTATGTCTTCACCTACACGCAGCACAACACGACCCTGCCTGGATCCGGCACGCGCAGCGGCGAGGACGAGTTCTACTGGGACGTCAACGGCACGGGCTGGCGCCAGTCCTTCGACCGCTACGACGTGCGCGTCGAGCTCGCCGGTTCGCTGGCCTCCGCCGCGACGGGGACCGTCAGCTGCTACCGGGGGCCGGAGGGCTCGACGACGCCCTGTCCGATCGGCCGCGACGGCGCGGTCGTCACGGCATCGGGGGAGTCGCTGGCTCCGGGGGAGAACGTGACCGTGGCGATCGGCTTCGCTCCCGGGACCTTCACGCCGCGCGACGACCGCTACCTCGCCTCCGGCTGGTCCTGGGTGCAGCTGGGCGGCCTCGCCGCGGTCCTGATCGGCCTCGCGCTCGCCGTGCACCGCCGCCGGACCGTGCTCCGCGACGCTCCCGGCCGCCCGACCGTCGTCGCCGAGTACGACCCGCCCGCGGAGGGGCTGTTCCTCTCCGCCGCGCTGCTGCGGAAGACGTCGAAGGCCCCCGCGGCCGGACTCCTGGACGCCGCCGTCCGCGGTCTCGTGCGCATCGAGGAGACGGGGGAGGGGCGGAAGCAGGAGTACGCCGTGCGGGTGCTCGACCCCGCGACGACGCCGACGCGACGCGCGGGACGCCCGCGGCCCCTCGCCTCCGACGACCGCGAGTTCCTCGACATCGCCCTCGGCCGGGTCCCGGGGACGGTGCGTGAGCTCTCCGGCAAGGACAAGGAGTTCGGCAAGGCAGTCGGACAGTTCCGGACCGCGCTGGGCAACCGGGTGACCGAGGCGGGACTGAAGAAGGCCGGGACGATCGGCGGCAGCGTGCTCGTGATCGTCCCGCTGCTGCTGGGTGTCATGGCCGCCTTCCTGGGCGCGATCCTCCTGATGACCCGCTCCTTCGGCGGAGCGCTCCCGCTCGTGCTGATGCTGGTCGCGATCGTCGCGGCCGTCGTCGGGACGATCCTGGTCTCGAGGGTGCCGCTGACGGCCGCGGGCGCGGAGCTGCGCGACCATCTGCGCGGGCTCGAGCTGTACATCCGCCTGGCCGAGGCCGACCGGATCGCGATGCTGCAGTCGCCCCGCGGGGCGGACCGGCGCACGGTCGGACCGGTCGAGGTGGTCGAGGTGACGGAACGCCTGCTGCCGTGGGCCGTGCTCTTCGGTCTCGAGAAGGAGTGGTCGGCGGAGCGGACGCGCGCGTGGTCGGGCGGAGCTGTCGGGCAGTGCCCATCGAGCCCGTGTTCGCCTCCGGTGGCGATCCTCGACCATGCGGTGGACGGGGGCGCCGGCGGCTCCGAGCGGTGGACGGGTGCGTGTGCGGCGTGCCGGGGACGCGGCGGTCAGTGCGTGGGCACCCGCTCCGGACGGATGCGCTCGGGAACGGGGACGAGCGCGTGGGTGATCGCGCTCGAGAGGGTGAAGGCGCTGGAGTCGAGGTGCGAGGAGTGCCCGAGTCGTGTCGCTTCGGAGGCGCGCTGCTTCGCTCCGGAGGCGGGCCGGATGTCTCCCGAGAGGCTGATCTCGCCGAACGCGGCGATCCCGGGCCGCAGCGGCGTGTAGGCGTGGGCGGAGGCGATGGCGACCGCGATCGCCAGGTCCGCCGCCGGCTCCATGAGCTTCACGCCGCCGACGGTCGACACGTAGACGTCGCAGCGCCGCAGGGGGATGCCCGCCTGCCGCTCGAGGACCGCGAGGATCATCGCGACCCGGGACGCGTCGACTCCGTTCGTGACGCGGCGCGGGTGCTCGCCGTCGTTCGCGATCACGAGCGCCTGGATCTCGACGGGGAGCGCGCGGCGTCCCTCCATCGCGACCGTGACGCAGATGCCCGGGGTGGGGAAGCGGGTGCGGCTGAGGAACAGACCGCTCGGGTCGGGGATCTCGGCGATGCCCTCGGCGGTCATCTCGAAGCAGCCGACCTCGTCCGTCGGGCCGAAGCGGTTCTTGAGCGAGCGGACGAAGCGCAGCGCCGTCTGCCGGTCGCCCTCGAAGTGGCAGACCACGTCGACCAGGTGCTCGAGCAGGCGCGGCCCCGCGATGGAGCCGTCCTTCGTGACGTGTCCGACGAGCACGAGGGGGAGCGCCCGCTCCTTGCAGACGCGGATGAGGGTCGCGGCGACCTCGCGGACCTGGCTGGGACCGCCGGGCAGGCCGTCGACGGTGTCGCTCGCGACCGTCTGCACCGAGTCGACGATGAGCAGGTCCGGCCGGACCTCGTCGATCTGGCCGAGCACGGTGGCGAGGTCGGTCTCGGCCGCGAGGAAGAGGCTGTCGTGCATCGCGCCGGTGCGCTCGGCCCGCATGCGCACCTGCGCGGCCGACTCCTCCGCGCTGACGTAGAGGACCCGCTGGCCCTCGGCCGCGGCGCGGCTCGCGACCTCGAGCAGGAGGGTCGACTTGCCCACGCCGGGCTCTCCCGAGAGCAGCACGACCGCGCCGGAGACGATCCCGCCGCCGAGCACGCGGTCGAGCTCGCCCACGCCGGTGGGGCGGTGCGCCGCGGACGTGGTCTCGATCTCGGTGATGGGCCGCGCGATGCGGCCGGCGGCCGGAGCCACAGCGGCGACCGCGCGGACGAGGCCGGTGCGCTCGGTGCTCTCGATCACGGAGCCCCACTGCTGGCACTCGCCGCAGCGGCCGACCCACTTCGCGGTCGTCCATCCGCACTCCGAGCAGCGGTAAGGGGCGGTGCGCGTCTTCGAGGAGGCCATGAGGTCCTTTCGGGGCGGAGGAGGGGGACGAGCGCGACGCTACGGGGGACCCCCGACACCGCCGCTCGTTCGAACGTGTCTTCGACAGTACCGTCGACCACCGACGCCGGGAGCGGGGCGCGCCAGGCCGGGGGAGAGGTCGCGTGGAAGCCGTCTGTGGAGGACCGTCGTCGCGGAGGGGCGGAGGCGGAGGATCGCGCCACGGAAGACGACTCCCGAGCGCCGCTCCGTCGGCGTCGGACGTCTGCGGGAGACTGGGGGACATGCCCTCGACAGTGCACGTCCTCAAGTCCGGCCGCCCGCTCGGAGTCAGCTGGTCCGGCCCCGAGGGCGCCGAGCGGGTCGTCGTCCTGGCGCATCCCGCTCCCGGCTCCTCGGACCTCGACCCCGACCCGGAGGCGACCGCGCGCCACGGGGTGCGCCTGCTCTCGTTCGACCGCCCGGGCTACGGCGCCTCCTCCCTTCTGACCGACCTCGACCCCGCCGGAGCGGGCGTCGGAGCCAGCCCCGAGCAGGCCGCCGCCGACATCGCGGAGTACCTCGCGACCGTCGGCATCGCCTCCGTCAGCGTCGCCGGCTGGTCGGCGGGAGGCCGCGTGGCCCTCGCGCTCGCCGCGAACTACCCCGGCCTCGTGGAGCGCGTCGCCGTGATCGGCACGCCCGCTCCCGACGAAGCCGTGCCGTGGGTCGGCGACGAGAACCGTGCCGAGCTCGCGCGCCTGGCCGAGCTTCCGCTCGACGAGGCCGTCCGCTCGCTCACCCGCACGCTCGAGGGCGCCTTCGGCCCGGCCCCCGCCCCGGACGCCCTGCTCGGGATGCTCGGCTCCGGCGACGCCGACACGGCGGTGCTCGAGACCCCCGGAGTCCGCGAGCGCCTCTCGCGCATGCTCGAGCGCGCCGCCGCCCAGGGCGCCCTCGGCATGGCCGCCGACCTCATCGGCTACGGCGTGCAGGAGTGGGGCTTCGCCGTCGAGTCCGCCGAGCCGCCCGCGCTCCTCCTCTACGGCGCCGAGGACGCGGTCGCCGGCCGCCGCCACGCCGAGTGGTACGCCGCACGGCTGCCCGACTCCCGCCTCGAGGTCGTGCCCGGCCGCGGCCACCTGCTCGCGATCCCGGAGTGGGACCGCGTGCTCGGCTTCCTCCTCCCCGCCTGACGGCGGCCCGTCCGCTCGATTGGCGCGACTTCCGGCCGTCGCGTACACTCGACCCCGGTACCGTGTCCGAGCGGCCGAAGGAGCATGTCTCGAAAACATGTGTGGGCTTGCGTCCACCGTGGGTTCAAATCCCACCGGTACCGCCAACGAGAAGGCCCCCCGCTTCCACGGAAGCAGGGGGCCTTCGTCGTTCCCGGCGTCGTGCGGCGGTCGCGACGTGCGGGTCAGCCGGTGTGGAGCAGCCAGGAGCGGCCGGCGCGCAGGGCCCGGTACAGGCGCCTGATCGCGTGGTCGGCCTCGGCCGAGCCGACGTCCGAGAAGGAGCCCGCCCCGCCCCAGAGCCCGAGCGCGTCGGCGGCCGCCGCCCGGACGTCTCGGCGGGTCGTCGCTCCGGCGAACAGCTCGTCGAGCCGGTCCGCGACGCGGGCCCGCGCGCCGTCCTGCTGCGACCGTGCGACGTCGCGCACCTCGGCGACGGCCGCCGTGATCTCGGCGAGCACAGCGGGGATCGTGCGGTCCATCCTCCTGAGCCTAGGAGCGGGAGCGCGAGCGCTGCGAGGCGGCGTGGGTCAGGAGCGTCGCCACGACTCCGACGAGCACGCCCAGCGCGGTCTCGAGCGCCCGGTCGCGCAGCAGCACGAGCTCGTCGACGGGATGCGCGAGCTCGACCATGAGGATCGCGAGCGGAGTGACGAAGGCGAGGGTCAGGCCGTAGTTGCGGCCGACGACGAGCTCGGCGGTCATCTGGAGGAGCACCACCACCACGATCACGGCGAGCGGGGAGAGCGGCAGGGCCAGGAGCGCGGCCGCGATCAGCACTCCGACGATCGTGCCCAGCATCCGGTGTCCCGCGCGCACGAGCCGGGCGCCGGCGTCCGCTCCTGAGACGGCTGCGACGGCGGAGACCATCGCCCAGTAGGGGTGGCCCAGGCCCGTCGCGGTCGAGACGGTGCCCGCCACCAGGACGACGGTCCCGAAGCGGAGCAGGGCGGCGCGCGTCGCCGGACGGGCCGCCGCCGCGCGGAACGAGGTGCGCCACGGCGTCGGGGCGAGGCGGCGTGCGCGGGGGAGCGCGACACCGCTCAGGCCGACGACGAGCGAGAAGGCGGCGGAGCCCGCGGCGAGAGCGACGGCGAGCGGGATCCGCGAGGGCTCGGACGGGACGGACGCGCACGCCGTGACGGCGAACACCGGGAACAGCGGGCCGGGCGGATGCCAGTGCAGGGCGTCGCTGAGATAGGCGGCCGCGACGGTCACGGCGACCACGACGGGGATGATCAGCCAGTCGCGGTGAGGAGAGAGGGAGACGACGGTGCCGAGGGTCACGGTGGTGACGAGGAACGCGGCTGCCGACAGCTGCATCAGCAGGCGCGGCCGGTGCGTGTGCTGGCGTCCGTAGAGGGCCGTGAAGGCGCCGAAGGTCGCATAGAGGGCGAGATCGGTGCGGCCGAGCGCCCAGAGGACGAGCAGCGGGACGGCGATCGAGACGCCGGCGCGCAGGGCGACGCGATGGGCGCCGGCGTGCGGGCCGAAGGCGAGGAGCTCGCGGGGGTGGGGCAGAACGGGGGTGGCGGCCATCGGGTCCTCTGATCGGGGTCCGAGCGGCGGCGGCCGGAGAAGTGTTTCACGGGTGAAGCAGATATACTTTACGCGTGAATGACTCTGAAAGCCAGCCGGATGACGCGGTCGACGAGATCAGGGCGGGCTGGGCAGTGCTGCGGCCCGAGCTCGACACCTCCGCCGTCGACGTCGTCGGGCGGGTGATCCGCGCCTCCGCGCTGATCGTGCGGGCGACGGAGGAGCTGCTCGCCGCCCACGGGCTGACCCGCGGCGAGTTCGACGTGCTCTCCACGCTGCGTCGCGCCGGCGCTCCGCAGTCGCCGACGACCCTCCGGACGATCGCCCTCGCCTCCGCTCCCGCGATCACCAAGCGCGTGCACTCGCTGGAGCGGCGGGGCCTGGTGCGGCGCGCCGCGAACCCGGCGGACGGGCGCGGCTCGCTCATCACGCTGACTCGCGAGGGGGAGGAGCTGGTCGACCGGGCCTTCCCCGAGGTGCTCGACGCCGAGCGGGCGCTGCTCTCGGGGGTGCCCGCCCATCTGCGGGCGGAGGCGTCGCGCTCGCTCCGCGCGGTGCTCGCGAGCGTCGAGGCGGCCGCGAGCCGGTGATGCGCGCGGAGACCGCGAGGCGGCGGGCGCTCGCTACCGTGGTCCCATGCGCCTGACCTCGAGCTTCACCGTGCCGACGCGGCCGCCGGTGCTGCAGCTGGTCAAGACGGCGGCGGCCACGGTCGTCACCTGGCTCCTCGCCGGCGTCGTCTTCCCGGGGACGCTGCCCGTCTTCGGCGCGATCGCCGCGCTCCTCGTCGTCGCGCCGAGCATCAACCAGTCGTTCTCCAAGGCACTCGAGCGCTCGGTCGGCGTCATCATCGGCGTGATCGTCGGATCCGTGATCGGCACGGTGCTCGGCGGCGAGAGCATCATCGTGCTCCTCGCGATCGTGGCCGCGATCGCCGTCGGGTGGGCCGTGCGCCTGACCCCCGCCTCCGCGGTGCAGATCCCGATCAGCGCGATGCTCGTGCTCTCGGTGGGCGCGGTCACGCCGAACTACGCGCTCGACCGCATCCTCGAGACCCTGCTGGGCGCGGCCGTGGGAGTCGTCATCAACGTGCTCATCGTCCCTCCGGTCGTGCTGGCGCCGGCCGAGCGGGCGATCGGAGACCTCACCGCTCAGCTCGCCGCTGCCCTCGACGACCTCGGCGACGCCCTCCAGGCCCCCGTCCCGCGACGTCGGCTCGACGAGCTGCTCATCAACGCCCGGCTGCTGCAGACCATGCAGAGCAAGGCGGAGGAGGCGATCGCGACCGGCGAGGAGTCCCTCCGCCTCAACCCGCGCCGCTCCGCCCACCGGGACCGGCTGCTGGCCCTCGACTCCGTCGTCCCGCGGCTGGGGCGCATCGTGACCCGGGTCCGCGGCATGACCCGGACCGTGCACGACCTCTACGACGACGAGCTCGTCGGGGAGCCGACGATCGCCGACATCGCCGTCCAGCTGCACCGGGCCGCCCACGATCTGCGGCTCCTCGTGCAGTCCTCGGTCGACGTTCCCGAGCCGGAGGCGATCACGGACGAGCTGCCCGCTCTCACCGCGCCGCTCGTGATCGCGACTCCGCATCCGCAGCACTGGATCCTGCTGGGGGCGCTCGCCGAGGACCTGCGGCGCATCCGCGAGGAGATCGTCGGCGCGGAGTCCTGACGGGCGGTCGCCGAGTGGCGTCGGCGGGAGGGCTGCTCTTGCTGCGCTCGGCGTCTCACGCCGCGCGACGTGCGGGTCGTGGTGGCCTGCGGTGGTCAGCCGTCCTGCTCGCCGTCCTTCCTCGGTCCGCCGCCCTCGACGAGCTCGCCGTCGCCCGGGTCCGGAGCGACCTGGTGCAGTGCCTCGGGATCGCTCGCCTCGGCGTGGAGGGTCTTGCCCTCGGCGATGAGGGAGTCGTCGTCCACGAGGATCCCGGCCAGCTCGGTGATGCGTCCCCGGAGAGCGCCGATCGGGTCCTCGGTGGGCGCGTCCTCCTCGGAGTGGTCGACCTCCGAGTCGGGGTAGCGGCGGAGGGCGGCCTCGTCCCGGTCGGGCTGCGGCGCCCGCGCGTGCTCGACGCAGAGGCGGGCGACCTCCTCCGCGTGCGCGTGCATCACGGAGTGGGAGGCGTCGGGGATCTCCCAGGCCCGCGCGTGCGGCATCGACCGGGCGATCTCCTCCGCCCACTCGCGCGGCACGAGCCGGTCGAACTCGCCGCGGATGACGAGGGCGGACGCGCGGATCCGGGGGACGGTCTCCTCGATCCGGTAGTGCATCATCTCGGGCAGCACACGGGAGAACCAGCGCGGTCCGCAGAGGAGGTAGGCGCCCGCGGCGAGGATCGCGACCTTGAGCGGCTCGCGGACGCTCGACTGGGCGAAGCGGAGCGCGGCGGTCGGGAGGCGGCGCTCGTGCCGGTTCATCACTGGTCCGAGCAGGACGATGGTGGTCAGCTCCGGACGGCGCGCGGCGAGCTCGGCCACCACCTGCGTCCCCATCGAGTGGCCGAGGACGACGGGATCGTCGAGGCCGAGCTCGTCGATGACGGCGCCGACCAGCTCGGCGTAGTCGCCGATGTCCATGCGCCGCGCGTCGATCGGGTGCGGTACGCCGCCGAACCCCGGCAGATCGAGGGCGTGCACCGGACCGAACTCGTTGAGTGCGGGCGCGAGGCGCTCGAAGTAGGTGGCCGCGACTCCGATCCCCGGCACGAGGACGAACGTGCGCTCGCCGTCGCGCCCCACCGTGCTCACCCGCGCCCAGACGTCGCGGTGGTGCACGCGCTGGACCGAGACGTCGGTGCTGCGGGTGCGGCGGTGAGGATCCCGCCCCCGGGAGCGCGTGGTCGCGAAGACGTCGCGGACTCCGCGCCGCAGAGTCGTGGCGAGAGTGGGGAGGAGGTCGCTCGGGCGGAGCACGGGGCCTCCTTCGATCGGGGGAGTCGGTCGCTGCGAGCCTAGGCGCTCGCCGCCGGGCTCAGATCAGCATGTCGTCCGACCTGTGGAGGATCAGGCGGGCCGGACCGGTGTGGAGGACGCCGTTGGTCAGGGGGGCGGTCCGGACGCCGCCGCGCCTCCGCATCGCCCGGAACGCCCCGGGGGCGAGCACGACGTCCATCCAGGCGCAGGGGTTCGCCGGTCGTCCGCCTTGGAACTCGATCCGCTCCCCGCCCTGCTCGATCGCGAACGTGCGGCCGGCGAGGGCATCGACGTCGGCGCCGCGGACGATGATGTTGCGGCGGGCGTCGGCGGGGTCGAAGGGCCCTGCGCCGAGCTCGGCTGCGATGTGCTCGAGGGTCTCGACCGCGAAGAGCGTGATCGCCGCGGGGCGGTGCGCGCGCTGGGCGAAGAAGCGGTCGCCGACGATGCCGAGGCCTGCGCGGATCTCGATCCGCTCGGGCTGCTCGTTCCCCTCGGACGGCACCGGGCCATCGGCGGGGCGGCCCTCGTAGCGGTGCAGCGGAGAGACGACGAAGCCCACGAGCTCGATCGCGGCGGCCTCCATGAGACCACGGTACGCCGTGAGGGGGAGCAGCGGTGTCCGCCGGTCGGAGGCTCTGCGAGGCGCTCCGGGACACCGCGACGGAGCCTGGGTTCTGGTGGCTGCGGCGGCGTCCCGAGAGGGAGCCGTCTGCACCGCCGCCGCCGATTCGCGGAGGGGGCTCCCGGCATGTATAGTCGTACCTCGTTGCGTGCGCCTCTGGCCCACGCGATGGACTGCGCCCGTAGCTCAACGGATAGAGCATCTGACTACGGATCAGAAGGTTGGGGGTTCGAATCCCTCCGGGCGCACTCTGGTTGAGACAGAGCCGAACGGCCCGCTTCGGCGGGCCGTTCTCGTTTTAACGGTCGCTCGTTCCGGTGGCTGTCGGCGTCGGTCTCCCGGAGAGCGCAGGGCGACGGAACGGCCGGTCCTCCGCCTCGCAGGACGCCTCTTCGCGCCGTCGACGGCGCCGACCGTCTTCCGCCCGCATCCGCGATCAGTCCGCGCCCGTGCTCGCGATCACTCCTCGCAGGCTCTGCGATCACCCGTCGCGAGCACGCCGCTCGGCTCTTCTCGCGCGCCGTTTCCTCCTCCACAGCGCCCATCTCGCGCCGTTCTCCACGGATGCAGCCGTACCGGCCGCGGTGACGTCGAACCGAGCAATACTCTCCTTCCGTGGGGCTGAACGGTCGCCGCCGACGCAGTGCGCTCGGTCGGCAGAGGAGAGGACATCGGATGAGTCGAACGGAACAGTCGGGGCTGGACGAGCGCGGACGACCCCGAGCGCGGACGGCGCGAGCGCTGGTCGGCACGACGGCGGGCTGCGTGCTCGTGAGCGGGCTGCTGGGCGGAGGCCTCGCGCCGCCGCCCGCCCTCGCCGCCGACGGTCCTCACACGACGATCGAGAACACCCTCCTGCAGGGAGGCGCGACGAACGCCGGCGTGACGACCGTCTCGGCCTGGGTCCAGAAGGGCGAGACGCTCCGGGTGGACCTCCACCCGCTCCAGGCGGGCTCGGGGACCGGCGAGGGCGAGACCGGCGGCGGTACCGCCCGGGTGACGGCTCCGGGCGGAGCCGTCCTCGACGAGCAGGACTTCGCGCCCGGAGCGGCGCCCTCGGTGTCCGCCGGCGGCTCGTTCGTGGCAAACGAGACCGGCGTCTTCCAGATCCGGGTGTCCGACGACGACGTGACGGCGCCGGTGAACCTCGTCTGGAGCATCGGCGTCCAGGACGCGCGGGGCGCGGCGGTCGCGGGCCGGGTGTGGTCCGACTCCTATGCGATCCAGTCCGGGGCGAAGGAGTCCTACTCCTCGCCCGAGGAGCGGCGCTCCTCCTTCACGCTCCACGCCGTCACGGAGACGGGCGCCCGCTACGAGCTGGGGCTGCGCGGCTACGACGGAGTCGCCTCGACGGTCCAGGCCACGAACAAGGGCAATGTGAAGGTCGGGTCGTCCGATCCGTCCTACCTCTCGGTCCCCATGCCGCAGTCGAGCGAGGCGGGCGGGATCGGGGCTCAGTACGTGCAGGCGTCCGGACGCTCCGGGATCGACGGCCTGCAGACCTACAAGCTCTTCCTGGACCCGCCGTCGTCCGACCTGCCGGAGTCGATCGCTCCGGCCTACCGCGCGCCGACGATCGAGGGCCTCGCCTTCCGCCGGTCGACCGCGGGCTCCGACGCGGGCACGCTGACCGGCGTCCTGGGGACGCAGCCGGGCACCGTCGTCGTGGACGTCGATGCGGACGGGGACGGCTCCTACGACGGCGAGCGCGACGTGCACCTCACCCGGATCGCGGGGACGACCGGTCCCTTCTCGGTCGACTGGGACGGACGGGACGCGAAGGGCGGGACGGTCGACGTGACCGACCCCGACGTCACCTTCCGCGCCTCCATCGGCCGCACGAACGAGTTCCACTTCACGCGGGTCGACGCCGAGACGTCCGCCGGCGGCGTGTCCGTCGTGAGGTCGACCGGCGGCGGCGATGACCCGTCGATGGTCCACTGGGACGACTCGCTCCTCGCCGGATCGAACTCGGAGCGGTACTCCGGCACCTCCGCGGTGACGTCCGGCGACGGCGGCACCGACTCGTCCGGCGGGGTGCACCGCTGGGAGGGCGACGACTCCGGGCGAGGCCGCATCCCCAACGCCAACGACTCGGTGCACGGCTCCTACGGTGACCTGCGGGCGATCGATGACTGGGCCTACGGCTCGGACGGTGCGGTCGCGGTCGCACGCCTCGATCCGCTCGCGCCGCACGTGACCATCGCGAAGACCTCGTCGGTCGACTCCGCCACTCCGCTGCTCCGCGGCGCCCGCGTGCCCTACCGGGTGACGCTGACCTCGGACGGGACCGGGGACTACTCCGACGCCGCCGTCATCGACTACCTCGACAAGGGCGTGCTCGACGACGCCGAGCTCGACTCCGGCTCCCTCCGCGCCTCGCAGGGCACGGCCACGATCGATGCGGAGACGGGCCGCATCTCCTGGGCGGCCGGCAGCCTGCCGGTCGGGGCGACGGCCGAGCTGACCTTCGACGTGATCGTGACCGGCGAGGGGGACCGCGCGCTGACGAACACGGCCTGCCTCGCCGATGCGCCCTTCGCTCCCGCCTCGTCCGGCACGGGGACCGACGCGAACCCCTGCGCCACCGTCCCGCACGACATCGGCGAGGGGTCGCTCCTGATCCGGAAGACCGCGTCCCAGGCGAGCGCCGAGCACGGCGGCACGGCGGGCTTCGACATCGTCGTGGAGAACACCGGAACGGTCGACGCGACGGACGTGACCGTGACCGACGTCCCGACGCTCGACCACCTGCTCGAGGCGACCATCGAGAACGGCGCCGGAGGAACGCAGCCGGCCACGGAGCCCGTCACGGGTCTCGACATCCCCGCCGGCGGCCAGGTGTCGCTGCACGTCAGCGGCCGGGTCGCCGACGGGTACGACGCCGCGACCCTGCCCAACCGCGTCTCGATCACCCACCAGCCCGAGGGCTTCGACCCGCCGACGGTCGAGAACGCCTGCGCTGACGAAGCGACGTCGTCCTGCGCCGAGATCCCGGTGCCGCCCGTCGAGGGAAGGCTCTCCATCGAGAAGACGGCGATCGGGAATCAGGTCGACCACGGCGGGCGTGCCGGGTTCCGGATCGTGGTCGCCAACGAGGGGGCTCGGCCGGCGGACGGGGTGACCCTCACCGACATCCCCGAGCTCGCGCACCTGAGCGACGTCACGATCTCCCGGGACGGCGGCCCGGCGTCGTCCGACCTGACTGTCGAGAACCTGTCTCTGGCCCCGGGAGCGTCGACGACGTTCACCGTGACCGGACGGGTCGCCGACGGCGTGGACGCGTGGACCATCCCCAACCGGGCACGCCTGACCGAGGTCCCAGAGGGCTTCGATCCGACGACCGTCCTGCACCCGTGCGCGGACGACGGCGGAGCCAGCTGCGCCCAGGTGGCGGTGCCTCCGGTCGGACTCGTGCCGACGGTGCTCGCCTCGACGGGAGCGGCGGCCGGGCCCCTCGCGGCCGGAGCCGGCGCTCTGCTCCTGGCCGGCGGCGCCCTGACGGCGCTGCGCCGTCGCTCGACCCGCACCTCGTGAACCGGAGCCCGGGCCGCTGCAGCGCGGCTCGGGCTTCCGGACCCTCTCCTCGAAAGGCACTACTGCATGACCGAGCACGGCCTCCCGTACCGCATCACCGAGCGCTTCCCTCTCCCCGATGGACGCGTCGGTGTCAGCACCTGGTGGTCCGCCGACCCGGAGCAGCTGGAGCAGCAGCTCCGCACGCGCTCCGGGCATCCGCATCCCGAGAGGGAGCCGGTCCGGAGACTGCACCTCGCGACCGCGACGATCGTGCTGATCGAGGAGCGGACCGCGGGAGGCTTCCGCCCGCTCGACCCCCACCTCCGGGCCCGCACCGATCCGCGCTGGCGCCGGGCTCTCCTCCGGTCGCGCAGGTCGGCCCGGCTCCGGCAGATCATCGGCCCGCGGGACCTGCCGAGGACGGATCCGCCGGTCGAGGTGTCACGGCACGTCGATGCGACACGTCGAGTGTGAAGGAGGCGGGCGGAGAGCTCGGCACCTGATGCGCGGTGAGGGTCTCCCCGCAAGGACGCCGTCGGGTCAGGCGGCTTCCTCGAGGTCGTCCTCGACTGCGACGGGCGCGTCGACCGGGGCGCACGGGGGAGCCGACTCGGCCGGGGGCGCCGAGGCCGCGATGCGCGAGCGCTCGAGCCCGGCGAGGAGCACGGCGAAGGCCTCCTCGAGCTCGGCGGTGTCGCGGAGCAGGACGCGCTCACCGCTCGTCGGATCGAGGCGGACCGTCCGATAGGCCGGGCGGGGGAGGTCGGAGACCAGGGTGATGATGCCGAGGACGCCGCCGCTGCGGCGGGCGCGCGCGGTCCAGCGGTTGGCGTGGGTGCGGAGAAGGATCATGACCGGGGCCGTCCTCGGTGACGTGGTGCAGGAGCGGGGGAGGGGGGTGTCGCTGGCGGTGCGGGGATCCTCTCGAAGCTTGCTGCACGAAGGGCCACCGCTTCCTGTGCTTGACAGCAGAGCCGAGCAGCGGTCACCGGCGCCGGGCGGCCGCCGCGGCCTGCAGGGCCCGCAGGAACTCGGGGACGACCGGGTTCCCGGTGTCTCGGGCGAGCACACCGATCTCACGGCTCGCGACCGGATCGTCGATCGGGATCTCGCGGACGTCGTCGTCGACCGAGGACGGGCTCGGCGGCAGGATCGTGAGTCCGAGGCCGGCTGCCGCGAGTCCTCGGGCGGCGCGGTAGTCGCCGACCTCGAACGCCGGCACGGGGTCGCGGCCGTCCACGGCGAGCAGGCGCCGGGCCGACTCGTGGAGGCCGTAGCCGGGCGCCAGCATGATCAGGTCGAGGCCGCGGAGGTCCTCCACCGTGACCGAGCGCCGCGAGGCCAGCGGATGACGGGGGTCCACGACCGCGAGGAGAGGCTCCGAGTAGAGGGTCGTCGTGGTGGTGCCGGGGAGATCGGGCGGATCCGCGACGATCGCCAGCTCGGACTCGCCTTCCGCCACGGCCCGCAGGCAGAGGGCGCGGGAGCCGTGACGGAGCCCGAAGCCGACCTGCGGCCAGCGGCGGCGGAACCGGCGGATCACATCCGGCACGAAGCTCTCCCCGAGGAGCGTCTGGAAGGCGAGGTCGATCCGGCCGTGCTCCACGTCGCCCGCCTGTCGCACCTCCGCGAGCCCGGCGCGGATCACCGACATACCGTCCTGAGCGGCCTCGGCGAGACGGGTCCCCGCCTCCGTCAGCACCACTCCGCGGCCCTCCCGGCGGACCAGGGGAGTGCCGACCAGGGCGGACAGCCGGGCGAGCGACCGGCTCGCGGTCGGCTGCGGGATCCCGAGCTCGGCGGCCGCCGCCGTGACGCTCCCGGTCTGGGCGACCGCGACGAGCAGGGGCAGGAGGCGGAGGGTCGCGGGCCAATCGTCGGACACGCCACCACCCTAGATCCGGACATGACCAGAACGCATGAACAGTACGAGAAAGGGCATTAGTCATGCACCCGCAGGCGGTCTACCGTCGGAATCATGAGTACCGCCGCACGCCTCCGACCGATGCGCGCAGCGGCGCCCTTCTCGCCGCGGCGGCTGACCATCGCCCTCCTCGCCGCCGGAGTCGCGACCTTCGCCGAGCTCTACGCCGTGCAGAGCGTCCTCCCGCAGCTCGCGCGGGAGTGGGCCCTCGCCCCGTCCGACGCCGCGCTCACCGTCTCGGCCGCGACCCTCGGGCTGGCGCTCTCGGTGCTGCCGTGGGCCTCGGTGGCCGAGCGCATCGGACGGCTCGAATCCATGCGGATCGCGGTCCTCACGTCGGTGGTCCTGGCGCTGCTCGCCTGCGTCGCCCCGACCTTCGAGCTCCTCCTCGTCCTGCGCTTCCTCGGGGGAGCGGCACTGGGTGCCGTCCCGGCGCTCGCCGTCGCGGCGATCCACGACCGGGTCGGAGGCGCCGGAGCGACGGCCGCCGCGACGGCGTACGTCTCCGGGACCACGATCGGCGGTGCCGCCGGACGCCTGCTCGCCGGACCGCTCGCGGCGGCGCTCGGATGGCGCGGAGCCCTGCTCGTCGTGACGGCCGTCTGCGCAGCGGCGGCGATCGTCTTCGCCGTGCTCGCGCCCCGGGGCGGCGGCACGCGCGAGACTGCTCCCGGCGGCTGGCGAGCGAAGACGGCGCAGGTGCTCCGCGATCCGATGCTCGTCGCGATCGCGCTGCAGACGTTCCTCGCGGTCGGCGTGTTCGTCGCGGTCTACAACTACCTGGCGTTCCGGCTCGAGGCGCCGCCGTTCGCGCTGGCGCCCGCGCTCGTCTCCCTCCTCTTCGCCGCCTACCTCGCGGGAACCGTCTCCTCCCGGCTCGCGGGGAGATGGGGTCCGCGGATCGGTCCCCGCCTCGTCATGCGGATCGGCGTCGCCCTGATGATCGTCGGACTGCTGGTGATGCTCGCCGAGAACGTCGCCGTGGTGATCGCGGGACTCCTCGTCTTCACGGCCGGCTTCTTCGCCCTGCACGCGACCGGCGCCGCCTGGACGGGAGCGCGCGCGGCTCCGACACTCCGCGGGCACGCCGGCGCGGTCTACACGATCGCCTTCTACGCGGGCTCGGCCGCCGGCGGCTGGCTCCTCGGCCTGGCCGTCGGATCCGGTGGCTGGCCGGCGCTGACGGCGGTGACGATCGGCCTGCTGCTGGTCGGAGCGGGGATCGTCAGCCTCCCGTCGCGCACCACCGCGGCCGGGCGCTGAACCCCCGCCTCCGCCGACCGCACCCCGAGCTCCGCCCGGCACCTCCCCGCAGCGGGCGAGGTGCGACATGATGGCCCGACTGCACGAAGCGGGGGACGGCATGGCGCGGAGCACCGGAGCGGACGGCTCCCCACGCGAGAGCGGTGGGACGGACGAGGGCGGCACCGACCCGCGCTACCACGCGGGCTTCCAGCGCGGCTACGACGGACGCGGCGCCGAGCGGCGCGGCAGCGGCGAGGAGCGCCTCCGCTCCCCGTTCCTGTCGGGCGGGGCCGCGGGCACCGGGCGCTCGGCCGGCCGGAGAGGCGGCCGGTCCGCTCCCGAGCACGAGGACGTGCGATCGGTCGGCGGCCCGACGGGCTCCCGAGCCTCCGGCCGACGGACGGCTCCGGAGCGCGAGAGATCGGCGGTGCGGGCCGTCCCGACACCCGCGGAGCCGACCGCGCCGCGACCCGCGGAGCCGACAGTCCCACTCCCGACCGAGTCGACCGTCCCGCTCCCCGCCGAACCCGACTCCGCTCCCGGCGACGCGGCACCCGACTCCGGTGACCGTCACGACGCGACCGGCGCCGACCCCCGCCCCGCCGTCCCCACGCGCCGCATCGCCGGAGCCCTGGCGGTCGTCGGCGCCGTGAGCGTCCTCGTCGGACTCCTCGCCCTCTGGAACAGCTCCCACAGCTGGTACGACTACTCGCCGTCGCAGAGCGCCTTCGGGCCCGAGCAGTACCTCCGCGTGCTCAGCGACAACGCGATCGGACCGTTCCTCACCGTCGGCCTGATCGCCCTCGGCCTGGCGGTCGTGGTCCCGCTGCTGAGGGCTCCCCGCCGATGACGCGGGTCCGCCTGCTCTGGGCCACCGCGATCGCGGTCACCGTCGTCCTCTGGGCCGCAGTGCTCGCGCTCCCGGTCGTGGTCCTCCTGCTGCCGAACCAGTACCAGGGCGACTCGATCACGGTCCCGCCGGAGCTCTACGTGCGGCAGGCGCTCGCGATGGTCGCGCCGCCGCTCCAGACCGCCGCCCTGGTGATGCTGGGGGCGCTGATCGTCGTCGCAGTCGCGCGGCGCCCGCCGGCGAAGGCCCGTACGACGGAGGCGGCGAGCGGCTGGGACGACGCCGTCCTCCTCGACCCGGACGGCCGCGAGCAGCGCGGGACAGGCCCCGCAGGCCACTGAGCATCCGCTGCTCGATCGGAATCCGCCTCCCGCGAGCACCCGCTCCTCCCCGGTCGGAAGCCGCTCCTCCGGACGCACCCGCCCCTCACGCCGGCAGCAGCTGGAACCGCTCCCGCGCCGCTCCGCCGGCGACGAGGTCCGCGAGCAGCTCGCCCAGGACCGGGCCGAACTTGAAGCCGTGCCCCGAGAACCCGGTCGCCAGAGTCACGCGGCCCACGCGGTCGAGCACGAAGTCCTCGTCGGGCGTGCTGTCGTAGAGGCAGCTGATCGGAGCGGCGCTCGCCGCGTCCACGCCCGGGATCCACTCCGCGACGTAGCCGACGAGGCGGGCGAGCGCTCCGGGCTCGGGCTCGAAGGTGCGCTCGTCCGGATCGACGACGACTCCGGTGCTGTGTTCGCCCACCTTCACCCCGACTCCGGGCGTTGCGAGCCCGTAGACGACGGGCAGGCCGGCGCGGTGGTGGGCGAAGCTCGGCCACGAGTCGAGGGGGAGCTCCGTCGCGAAGTGCGCGGGCTGCTCCTGCGTGACGCGCAGCGGAGGGAGGCGTCGGCCGGCCGCGCGGACGAGGCCGTCCACGAGCGGAGGCGTCCAGGATCCGCCGGCCACGACGACCGCGTCGGCGTCGAGGGCGCCGTCGGTGGTCAGCACGCGCACGTCGTCGGCGCGCTCCTCGATGCCCAGCACGCGCGTCCGCGTCCGGAGGACGGCGCCGCGTCCGAGGGCGGAGTCGAGCATCGCGTCGATCGCGGCCGCCGCGTCGAGGCGTCCGCCCTCGGGGTGCAGCAGGACGTCGGTCTCGAAGCGGAGTCCCGGCCAGCGCCGCTGCGCCTCGTCCGCCCCGATCCGCACCACGGTGATCCCGTCGCGCAGGAGGACAGCCTCGACGGCGGCCAGGACGGCGGGGTCGCCGTGGTCGATCGCGCCGACCGGGTGCAGCAGGCGGCGGCCGGTCTCGGCCTCCAGCCGTGCCCAGGCGCGCCCGGCCCGTCCGGTGAGGGCGCGGTAGTCGTCCTCGAGGTAGCCGCGGCGGAAGATGCGCGTCTCGCCGTGGGACGAGCCGCGGTCGTGGCCCCGCTCGAACTGCTCGACGAGCACCACGCGATCGCCGCGCTCGGTGAGGGCGCGGGCTGTCGCCGCTCCGACCAGGCCGGCTCCGACGACGACGACCTCTCGGGTCACGGGGTCTCCCCGGAGCCGCGGCGCACGCCGAGCAGGACGACCAGGCGGAGGAACCCGACGAGTCCCATGCCGATCAGCGCGGCGATGAGCATCAGCACGGCGATCCCGGCCACCCAGGTCGTGTCGCCGGTCACCGACTGCGCCGCGAACTCGGTGCAGAACAGCGCCAGCCCGGCGTAGCTCAGGATGAGGACGGTGATCGTCCCGGGACGGCGGAGGCGCTGCGCAGGCGTCCGCCAGAGGGCCGGCGGCTCGAGCCAGCGGCGCAGCAGCCGGATCACGAGGGTGCCGACGAGGCCGAGGAAGCCGGCCGCGATCAGGATGATGCCCGCGCCGCCGAGCCCCGACGCCTCGACGCCGGCCAGCTCGAGGGCGATCCCGATCGCGACGCCGACGGCTCCGGCGCCCCCCGCGATCATGGCCGCCCACACTCCGAAGCCGCCGCGGAGGACGCTCTCACGCTCGGGACGTGACGGGTCGGCGTCCATCGGACGCTGCTGACGCGGACGGATCGGCGCAGGGGGAGCCGACGCCGGCGCTGCTGCCGGAGCGGCCGCGGCCTCGGACACGCCCCAGATCGGAGCGGCGTCCGGCGTCTGCGACTCGATCACGTTCTCGCGCACCGGCACGTAGCGCAGCGGCGCGTCGATCCGCACCTGCGGCCGCCCGCGCACGACGATCGTCGCCCCCAGGTCGGCCCCGCGCTCCAGCGCGACGGGTCCGAGGAGGAGCCCGACCGCCGGATCGATCCGCCACGCGTCCGACCGGGGAGCCGACCCGTACCACTCCGCCGACACGGCCCCGCCGAGATCGACCGAGATGGGCCGCCCGTCGCTGTAGCTCGTCGCCGGCACGAGCGAGCGGCCGGAGTTGCGCACCCGCGCGCCCACCCGCCACCAGTCGTCCCCGGCGTGCGTCAGCCGCACCTCGACGTCGACCAGCGACGCCGGCACCGCCCGCCGCCGTCCGATGACCACCGCGACGACCGCGAGCCCGGCGATGACCAGCCCGCCGAGCAGGCCGACCACTCCGATGAAGATCTCCATGGGAGCAGTCAAGCAGGCGCGGGTCGACGACGCGGGCGCGACGAGGTGGCCTCCGGGAGGCTCGATCCCGGCCGTCGACGCTGTCGCTCCGCGCGGCCGCCCCCTGTTCCCGACCCTCCGCCCGACCGTCGAGCCCGGAGCGGGCCACTCCGCATACTGAGGAGGCGCGTCGCGTCGACCGCATCGCGGGTCTCATCGCAGGAGGGTCGATCATGCGCCACTGGCCTACGTTCCCCGTGCGCCGGCGCCCTCGTCGACGGGCCGGTGCGATCCTCGCTCTGCTGGGAGCTGCGGCGCTCGCCGTCGCCGCCGTCGCGCTGTCGGACACGGCGGGAGGAGGCGGACCGGAGGTGGTGTCCTCCTCGGCCGGTGCTTCTGCGGCGTCGAGCAGTCCCGCTGCTCCCGCGCCGAGGAGCCTCTCAGCGGACGTCGAGCCGTCCGCTCCGGAAACGGAGCTGTCCGCTCCGGAAACGGAGCCGTCCGCTCCAGAAACGGAGCCGTCAACTCCGTCCCTCGCGACGCTGGCCGCTCTCCCCTCGGTCGAAGGCCCCGCCGCCGTCCCCTACGACCGCGACCTCTTCGGACAGGCGTGGTCGGACGTCGACCGCAACGGCTGCGACACCCGCAACGACGTCCTCGGCCGCGACCTGCTCGCCCCCGTGTTCAAGCCCGGCACCCGCGACTGCAAGGTCCTCACCGGCACCCTGATCGACCCCTACGACGGCGCCTCGGTCGCCTTCGTCTCCGGGACCGACACCTCCCGCCTCGTGCAGATCGACCACGTCGTCGCCCTCGGCTGGGCGTGGCACCACGGCGCCTGGTCGTGGACGGACGAGCAGCGCCTCGCCTTCGCGAACGATCCCGCGAACCTCGTCGCCGCCTCCGAGCAGACCAACCGCGCGAAGAGCGACGCCGGCCCGGGGGAGTGGCTGCCACAGGCCGCGGAGCTGCGCTGCGGGTACGTGGAGCAGTTCGTGGAAGTGCTCAGCGTCTACGGGCTCGGGATCGACGCGCGGGACCGGGCGGCGTCGGAGGCGGTGCTGGCGGGGTGCGGGGAGTGAGGGGCCGGTCCGGCCGTCGCGAGCGGAGCGTCGGCGACGGATGTCGGTTGCGCCGGCCAGAATGGCTGAGCCGAGAGGGGGCCCGATGACCGGGAGCGCGTACGAGGACTTCGACTACGAGGGGGAGCTGCCGATCGTCTGGAGGCGGGCTCTCCCCTGGCTCGAAGGGCACGCGACCGCCGACAGGGCGGAGCTCCGCTCCGTGCTCGCGGAGGCGGACCCCTCGGATCCGAGCGCGCGCTCGGCCGTCGTCGAGCACATCGTCGAGCACAGGTCCGCTTCGACCATGGGCGAGCTCTTCCCGTCCGTCCGGGTCCGCGGCCTGCCCGAGCGCATCGACAGCGTCCGGCTCGCCAACGTCCTCCTGAGGGAAGGACTCGTGGACTTCGAGGCACTGGCGCCGATGCGCGTCCGGGGGCTCATGGTCGTGCGCGGCATGGGCGCCCGCAGCCTCACGGATCTCCTGAGCTGGTACGTCGGAGAGGCTCTCCGGACCGGAGAGGACCGTGCGGCGCCGCTCGCCGAGCAGTCTCCGCCGTCTCGACGTTCCCGTCAGGCGGCCGAGGCCACCCCGCGCACGCGGCTCCTCGATGCGCTCCACCTCGCCTCCGCCTGGAACGAGGCGCTCGGCCTCAGCGACGAGCCGCTCCTCGCCGGTTCCCGGGACACGGCGAACGCTCCGGCCGAAGTCGTCGAGGCGTGGTCTCTGCTCGACTCGCTCACCTCTGCGGACTGGAGCGGAGGAGCGCCGGCAGCGACGCTCGCCGAGCAGCTCGGAGTCCACCTGTCGGAGCTGGACGACCGTCAGCGGGTGATCCTGCTCGAGCGGCACACAGCCGGTCGCCGCGCGACCCTCGACGTTCTCGGGGAGCGGTTCGGCGTCACTCGCGAACGGGTCCGCCAGCTCGAGGTGCGCCTGCGCGCCGCTCTGCCCCTCTGGCTCGAGCGCGATCAGGCGCTGGCCTTCCGCGCCTCCGCGGTGAGGGCCCGCATCGGAGCGCTGTCCCACCTCGACGGGCTGTCCGACGTCCCCGGACTCCTGGACGAGATCGACGACGACGGCACGTCGGCGCTCGCCGTGCTGGACGCCGTCGACGACGGTTTCGAGGGCGACGGCGCCTGGTTCGCCGCGCCCTCTCTCGGGGCCGCACGCGCCGAGACGGCCGTCCGGTTCGCCGACCTCGTCGATCCTCACGGCGGAGCGACCCACGCGGAGGTCCTCGCCTCCTTCGCCGAATGGACGTCGCTCAGCGAGAAGAGGGTCGTCGAGTGGATGGCGATGCTGGGCCACGTCCGCATCGGGGACGTCTGGACGAGTTCGCGTCGGAGGTCGATCGGCGATCTCGCAGTCGTCCTGCTGAGCAGCGAGGGCGAGCCGAGGTCCGTCGACTGGATCGAGGCCGCTTTCGAGGGCGAGCGCGAGGTCCGGTCGATCCGCAACGCCCTCGCAGCCGACGCGCGTCTGGTCCGGGTCGGCCGCGACGACTGGGCGCTCGCCGAGTGGGGCGGAGAGGCCTACACGAGCATCAAGGACGCCATCGCCGCAGAGGTGCGCCGCAACGACGGAGCGGTCGCGCTCGACGCGCTCCTGGAGGATCTACCGGAGCGGTTCTCGATCTCGGCGAACAGCATCAGGACCTACGCCGGAGGCTGGCCCTTCGTCGTCCAGGCCGGAGTGGTGCGCTTCGCGGAACGCAGAGCAGTCGTCCGGACGAAGCCGGGGATGACCAGGAACCTGTACTTCCTCGACGAGGGGCGCATCGCCTTCCGCATCGACGTCACCGGGGAGCACCTGCGGGGGAGCGGGACCATGCTCTCGTCCGGAGTCGCCCTCGCGCTCGGCGTGGCCCCCGGGGAGACCAGGCAGTGGAGCGGGGACGGGTGGGGTCTGACGATCACCTGGGCCCGCACGCAGCCGATGATGAGCACCCTCCGCGCAGGGCTCGCGACCATCGACAGCGCGGCCGGAGACAGCGTGCGGCTCGTCTTCGACGGCGAGCACGTGACCGTGGCCGGCATCGAACGGCCGGACGACCTGCTCGCCGTCATGGGCATCACCACCGCGGACTCCTCGACGATGGCCCGCGCGGTCGGCCTGCCCGAGGAGGCGAGCCGTGAGGAGCTCGAGGCCCGGCTGGAGGATCGGGGCGAGGGGGAGCTCGCGAGCGGGCTGGCTGAGGCCGGCCTGGGCTGAGGGGAGGGCGGCGGGGCGACCGCCTCAGTAGGCGTCCGCGGCGATGAGCCCGTGCTCCGCTACACGAGCCAGTGCTGCGAGAGCCCTCGTGGCCTGCCGCTCGGTCGGGGGCTTCCCCGGAGCAGTGAGGCGCTCGATCTGGGCGCGCTCGATCGGGCTGACGATACCCCGCTCGACGCCCTCGCCTAGGGCAGTCGTCCACACCGCCGACGGGACGTCGAGCACGCGCTGGACAGGATCCGCCTGAGGTGCCGGGTCCAGATCGGACTGGGGGGCCTCTGCGGCAGCATGCGCTCCTCCCACCTCGACCAGCTCGTCGACAAGGGCGGCAGGCAGGACGAACCGTCTCTTCTTGGCCGAGTCCCAGCACGCGACCTGCTTCGCCCACTGCGTCACGTTGATCTGCAGGCGGTAGGGGTCGGTAAGCACTCCGTGCATGGCATGCGCGAGGTCGAGGAGGACAGCCTCAGTGCGTGGTCCGAGCCGTTGCTCGCGCCAGACCCGCTCGAAGTCGAATCGGTAGCCGGGCATCTGTCGTCCGAGCTCGTAGGCGAACTTGGATATGGTGTAGGCGACGATGTTCGCGAGGTAGCCGGTCGAGTACCAGTCCGACTGCATGACCGCGGCGCGCAGCCGGTTGTACATGATGACCTTCGCGATGCTGTGCCGGAAGTACTCGTCGTCCACGGCGTCGGAGGCCTCTTTCCAGAGCCGGTCCGTCTCGGCGGCGAATGCCACGAAATTGCTCTGCGCACCCCTGCTGACCTCGTGGGGCTTCTGGTCCCAGGAGAAGGCGAACTTCGCCCAGTCCGTCTTCGCGATCACCTGGGCCCGGGGGAACTCGAGCTCGAACCGCTTCTGCTCCGGCGCCGAGCGCGCATTCTTCGAGTTCTCGTACTGCCCGCGGGTCCGCTCGTAGAACCAGCCGGTCGTGAACTGTGCACCGTCCTTCGCTGGTGCCTTGACTCGGAGACTGATCTGCTCGAGCTTCACGTGGTACGGGCTGTTCGAGAAGAAGTCGGCCTCGCTGACCTTGTTCTGACTGTTCGCGTAGCGGGAGACCTTCGCAACGAGTTCCTGAGCCTTGACAGGGGCAACCTTGACGAGCTTCATCTGGACGAAGACGCCGTCGAGCGACCTGTCCTTCGCCTGACGCACGAAGTGAGCGAGGGAGGACGTCGTCTGGCCTCCGTTGACGATCTGCCAGTTGTCGATCGCGGTCAGGTACGTCCCCCCGTCGCGCTGCTCGACGGTCACGTCGGAAGCGGTCGTGGTCAGGCCGTTGTTGTAGGCAAGGAACATCTCGGGCTCCTCAGCCAGCGTGGTCTGGATCCCCTTGTTCACCTTCCCCCGCGCACTCAGGAAGGTCCTCACATTCGATTCCAGCAGCTGGCTGCCGAACCGCTGGAAGGCGTCGGCGAGCACGCGGCCGGGGAGGACGGCGAGGTAGCTCTGAGCCTCCGCGCCGTTCTCCGCTCCGACCAGGCAGGGGAGGCCCTCGGGCATCCACTCCGTCAGGTCGAGCCGGATGTCATCCCGGCCGCTCTCCGAGGCGGCCAGCTCCTCGAAGCGGCGCAGATCCCAGATCGAGTAGGACGCAGGCCTGTCGAGGACGACCTCATCGTTGATCGTCGTGACCCTGGCGCTCAGAGTGGCATCGGTCACGAGGAGGAATTTGAAGCGCTGGAATCGGGCCAGATTGTCCCTCAGATACGCGGCATAGTCAGCCTCTCGGGAGCTGGGCTCGAGGTGCTCGGTGAGCCATCCGTCGAGTGCGTGCTCCAGGAAGGCGGCACCAGCGCCGAAGATCTTGTCCGACTCGGACTTCGTCAGCACGGCGCCCGTCGTCCCACGGAACGTCCCGACGATGATCACCAGCGAGTCGTCCGCGGAATCCTCTGCGGAGCCGAGGAGCTCGAGCTTCCTGCCCCGTCGCCCGATGCACCGCAACGGCTCGACCGTGGCATCGAAGACGACCTCGGCGTCCTCGAGACGCTCCACGAGCTCCTCGCCGAAAGCCTGGACTGCGAAGGAGGACGAGCCGGCGGCGCGCAGGGCGATCTGCTCGCGGAGATCTTCCTCGAATGTCATTGGTGCGTACCTCGTGTTGCTGATCAGTGCAGTCGGAGACTGGCGGTGAAGTCGGACAGCGACGTGATGTCCAGGCGGTAGCTGACGCTCCTGACGGCGGCCGGCACCGAGTGCGCGCGGATGCGCGGGAAGCCCTCCAGGACGTCGAAGGCGAGCATCTCGCCGAGGCGGAACCACCAGTCGGCGTAGTACGCATCGTCGCGGTCGAAGCCCAGCGTCTCGACCGCGTCCCGCCACAGCTTCCGGGAGACAGGATCAGCATCGGCGGCCTCTGCGAGCGCGTCGAAGAGCTGAAGGAGATTCCTGGCCTCGCCGTCGTCGGCGTTCGAGCGCTCCATCGGAAGGACCGCGAGCTGGAGAGTCGTGTTCGCGGGCTCGAGCTGCTGAAGACTCGAGATCGTCACCTCCATCGACGGCAGGCGTGCTGACTTCACCTCGACGCAGTGCCCCGAGGGGAAGATGAAGTCCTTGCTGTTGCCGTAGGGGCCGCTCCAGGCGCGGAGAGCGCCCGACAGGGAGTCCGCTTCGTCTGCAAGGCTCTCGAGCATCGAGAGCTCGGCCATCAGTCCGCGGAGCGCATCCTCTCCCAGACGGCCCCGGGGCCTGGCGAGGAGGTCCCGGAACGACTCCAGGCTACGCGCGAAGATGTCCACGCTCGCTGAAGCGCCGTCCGCTCTCCCGCTCTCGTCCAGGAGGTACTGGCACAGCGCCAGGAAGGCCGGCTGCACCTCTGAGTCCGACGAGCTGATCCTGAGGTAGCTCGTCGCGGAATGCACGGACTGCGTGAGCTGGACGTTAAATCCTCGACCGCCGTCGATGAAGTAGGCCGGCATAGACGGAAGCTCGAGGACGAGCGCAGGTTTCTGCTGGCTGTTCTGCGCGAAGACGCGCAACCACAGGTGCCGAAGCTTGACTACCTGGCCATCCGTCCCTCTCAATACCGCAGCGAATGCCTCGTCGAGTCTCACTCCTCGTCCCCCGCGAGCTCCTCGTCGTCGGGAAGTCCCAGGTTGAGCCGGGCGAAGACGGTGTTCGCGACGAAGCGAGCGACTCGATGCTTCTTGCTCCCAGCCCGCTCGGCGTCGTCGGGTGAAACAGGAAAAGCCACCACTACAGCGATCAGGGGGTCCTCCGGGGTGAACTGCAAGTCTGACTTGCGATCGCCGCCAGCTTCATGCTTCGACAGCATTTCAGAAGAGGAGTTCTTGTTGATCACAGAGAAGACGAGGAGAAGGGGGCGTACCAGCGCGCCCCTGATAACGTCCTGGTCGGACAGGCGCCTCTTCTTGCCCGAAACGTCGACCTCGAGCCCGTCCTCCAACTCGAGGATGCGAGCCGTGTCCATCGCGTTACGAATATCTGCGCCAGCTGCTACTCGCCGATTCCCGAAGCGCACCGAGCCGCCTGAGGCCGCCTCGAGGTTGTTGCGAATGCTCGGTTTAATCGCCCGGGGCAGTCCGAGCACGTTCGTCGTCTCATCATGCCGGCCTTCAACGAAGCCGACGTCCCAGGTCTCCGAGTTGACTGCATCGGCCAGGTGCGCGGCGAGCTGGGCCTTCCCACCGCTCTTGTTCGTCCTCCCGAAGAAGGTCTCGCTGTCGTGGCCGCGGAAGCGCGAGAAGAATCGCGCAACCACCTCGGCAGGCACGTTCGACCACACCATCGAGGAGCGCGTCTCATCCGGACCGCTGCCCGCATCCTCCTGCAGCGTCTCGGCCAGCTCCCTCGCCGCGTCCAAGTTCCTCTTCCTGTCGAGGGGATCGTTCGACAGCACATGAGACTCGAACGATGCGCCGTCGATGTCGACCTCCCCCTCGATCTGCGCGGCGTGCTTCTGCTTGTTCGCTGCGGTGATGAGGAACGCCTCGGGATGCCGTCGCATCTTCAGGCCGAACTGCTGAGGCGTCATCTTCAAGGAGTTCATCAGCCGCAGCGAGCCCCGCAGGTCGTCGGAGACGTCGGCGACGTACTTGAAGAGATCCACCACTGTGGAGTCGATCCAGACTCGGACAAGGTCCTCGTAGCCCGGACGGTAGCCGAACCACCGTCCCATCTGGAGGAGCGTGTCTGCTGCGGCGGCCTTCCGCACGAAGTAGCTGACCTGGAGCCCCTCGAGGGTGAGACCTCGAGCCAGCACATCGCCTCCGACGAAGATCGTCGGGAGCCGGGACTCGGCCTCCCGATCCTCTCGGGACATCTCGCTCAGCCGCTTGTTGCGCGGGCCCATCGTCCCGCTGTTGACGAGCACGACGCTCACCTCCTCGACGATTTGGAGGAGCAGCGGTCGCAGCTCGGCCCAGGAGGCTTCGTCGGCGAACTCGCCGTCGAAGGTGTCCTTCAGGATCGAGGCGGCTGTCGTCGTGTCGCCCTCCTCCTCCGGCATGGCGTACTCAGCCAGCACCGCCCGCCGGACATCGTCCACGAAGTTCTGGACCTCCGCGGTCACATTCGACTGGACGTCGTTGAAGCGCGAGACGTTGATCATCATCGATGCCGGTCGCACTGATCCATCGCGCCGGCGCCGGATGGCTGTCCCGACGAGGAACGCGCTGATGGCCTCAATCAGCGTGCCGGGGAGCTCGTCGAGCTGCGCCGTCCGCTTGTGAGTGAAGGGCAGCACCTCCAGGCAGTCCTGGACGTCGGTCCTGATCCGCGGGTCGGAGCCCCCCGCGTCGCGACCGAAGTACGCCTCGACGCCCGTGTAGTTCGAGGGGCTCTCCAGGGCCTGGATGAAGTCGCGAGGGAAGAGGTCCTCCTCGACAGAATCGTCGATCAGCACATTCGCGAAGGGCGTCGCCGTGATGCCGAGGTAGGAGCTGCGGCTGGAGGTGGCGAGCAACCGGCGGATGACGCGGTTGACTGCCGCCGCGTCATCCTCGGTCTTGGTGTTGACTGACGCCCAGTCGGCCTCGTCGTCGACGACGACGAGCGGCGCGGTGAGCTTCCCCTGGTGAGCCTGTCCGACGAGGTAGTTGGCGAGGTTCGCGAGCACTCGGGCGTTCTTCTTCACGACGAAGATCGTCGGAGTGTCGCCGCCCAGCGCTACGACCCCGGCGTTCTTGCTCGCCGCGCTGAAGTCGGAGCGGGTCGTCGTGAGTATGTTGCTCTGGATGGACCCGTCGATCGCTCCGACCCCGATGCGCATGTTGGCGTAGCGGGAGTCGATGTTGTCGGCGATGTACACCGAATCGACGCCGGTCATGTCCTTGTCGAGGCGCTGCTGCGTCTGACGGCGGAGGTCCTCCGTGTGTCCGCCGATGACGACGACGATCTTGTAGCCGTAGTCGATGGCCTTGTTGAGGATGCCCAGATAAGTCGCTGTCTTCCCCGACTGGACCTCGCCGATGACAAGTCCGCGACGGGCCCACTCGCCGCCCACTTTGGGATCGCCCATGCGCTCGAGGATGATGTCCGTCTGCTCGTCGAGCTTCCTGATGACGGTCGGGCCCCACTCCCGGTTGACGAGGAGCTGCTGGTACGCGTTCCAGCGCTTCGTCTCAATCGTCTTCTTGCGCTTCTCCAGCCACTCCGTGAAGGTCGTCGGGTCGACGACGACCGGCCCGATGATGATTGTGACCTCGTGGAGCTCCGTCACTCGTGCGATGACGGCGTCGACATCCCCTGGTTGCAGGTGCGGACCGACGATCGGCGCGAACAGGCGCGCCTTCGTCTCGAGCTCGTCCAGCTCGATTGAGTCATCGTTGACGAGCAGACCGGTGAGCATGTCCAGGAGCTTCTTCTTGTCCTTCTCGACGGCGGTGGTCGTCATGCGGGTGCGCTCCAGATCTGAGTGATGAGTCCGTCGAGGTCCTCGACGCGGTCGAAAGGCTCCGTGGCGCGGAGAGTGGAGGCCACCTGCGCCGGAGGAAGGTCGCCGAAGCCGCCCGAACGGCGGAGTGCCGCGAGCTGCGCGAGAACGTCGGCGGTAGCTGCCGCCGGTGCGGTGCTCGTCTGGCCCTTGG
This sequence comes from Rathayibacter sp. AY2B5, assembly GCF_002931645.1. Lineage (NCBI taxonomy): Bacteria > Bacillati > Actinomycetota > Actinomycetes > Micrococcales > Microbacteriaceae > Rathayibacter > Rathayibacter sp. AY2B5. Next base: position 74,656 of record NZ_PSUE01000005.1, read on the forward strand.
CGGCTTCGATGTAGAGATCCGCGGTCGGGAAGGTCTGGGCGAGATCGGTCAGCAGCCGGGAGAGCTGGCGCTTCTGCTCGTCGGTCATCGTCTCCTGCAGGGCCGCGACGAGCGGGTGCTCGGCGTTCACCTGGTAGCGGGAGCCCTCTCGATCGGTGATCTTGTCCCACATCCTGGCGATGGTCTCGCCGGACACGCGCCTTCCTCGGAACGTGTGGACCCGCTTGCTGCGATCGATGACCTTGTCCATGACCCGCCGGAAGTGGAGGCGGAAAACCTGAGGCGGCTCCGCACGTGACTTCTTGATGTCGAGCTGCCAGAGGTGGTCGACGGTGTTCGGGATGTCGACCATCACGCGGGACTGCTTGGAGAGCTCCTCGCGACGGGAGAGCCCGAACCAGTGGCCGTAGGAGATGAGGCGGCGGTTCCGGTAGATGTAGAAGCCCTGGCGCTCGCGCATCCCGGCGCTCAGATCCCAGCGCTCGCGGTCCTTCTTCGAGAGTGCCGACGGGTGCGGGAGCGTGTAGGCCTGGAACTCGATCCTCTGCCCCTCGATCGTGAGCGGCTCGCGGTGGGACTGCTGCGTCCGAGGGTTCTTCGACAGGAAGGGATCGAGCGCCGGAACGTCGAGGCCGTTGACGCTGATGACGAGGGGGCTGCGCGTTCCGTCGTCGAGGAACCGGTGGAAGGTGAGGGAGAGGTGGCCCCTGAGGTCGGCCAGCCGCTCCGCCATGACGAGATCCGGCCGTGACGCGGCGCCGAGCATGTAGTCGAGCTCCTGCCACACGATCAGCGTCCCCGACGGTCGGGAGAGAAGCGCATCCGCCCGGGGAAGCGACGTGTACTCGTTCTCGGCAAGCACGCTCAGGGACCATTCACCCGACGAGAGGACGTGGTCGATGTCCCACTGGAGAGCCGTCGTCTGAGCGTTCTTTCGGGTGAGCACGGTCAATCGCCGCGCCTGCGAGAGCGATGCGGTCTTGAGGCCGAGGCCGAACCGTCCGAGGTCGTTTCCCGCTCTCGTCGTCGTGCGCGCGCTGCCGGCGAGCTGCAGTGCTGTCCGAGCCTCGTCGGGGCTCATCCCCGCGCCGTCGTCCAGGACGGTGAGGAATGAGGAGTCCACCGGGTCGCCGACGATCTCGACTCGGACCGCCCCAGCGCTGATGCTGTTGTCCACCAGGTCTGCGATAGCCGCGTGGAACGAGTACCCGACGGAGCGCATCGATTCGAGCAGCTCCACGCCGGGAACAAGAATCTCGTGCTGCAAGCCGCCCCCTCGATGAACTCATCGACAGCCTAAGGGCAGGAAAGGACACTGAGTTTTCCGCGGAATGCCGAGGCCGGGTGCGATGAAGCAGGAGATGAGGCGCAAGCTGGTGGGCCTTCGGGCATTCCCGCACCCGTGCAGCCGACTCCTCCGGGAACGGTAAGCTGCTCCTGGCCCGACGGGGCATCGCGCGTGCTCAGCGGGGAACGCTCGCGCGGCGGTGCGCAGCTGCTCCGCTCTGCGCATGTCAGTGGCAAGCCGCACACTGTGTCGGGGTCGAACGAGAGGCAGCACGTGGACTTCAAGATGGGTGAGCTCTTCTGCGGACCGGGCGGGATGGCACTGGGTGCGCATCGCGCTGCGCAGGGGCTCGATGTTGGCCTCGAGCACGTCTGGGCCAACGACTACGACGCGGACACCTGTGAGACCTACCGTCTGAACATCCCCGGCGCCAGCCGGGAGTCCGTGATCCACGGCGACGTCCGCACCCTCGACACCGCTGCGCTCGACCCGATCGACGGCTTCGCCTTCGGATTCCCGTGCAACGACTTCAGCCGTGTCGGCGAGCGCAAGGGGATGATGGGGCGCTTCGGGCCGCTCTACAAGTACGGCGTGAACGTGCTGAACGAGCACTCGCCGTCCTGGTTCGTCGCCGAGAACGTGGGCGACCTGAAGGGCGCGAACGACGGCCACTCCTTCCGTCGGATCCTCCGCGAGCTGGAGGAAGCGGGGGACCAGGGCGGATACGTCCTGACTCCGCACCTGTACAAGTTCGAGCAGTACGGGGTGCCCCAGCGCCGGCACCGCATCCTCATCGTGGGCATCCGGAGGGACCTCGACGTCGAGTTCCGCATCCCGGCGGTGGAGCCCTATGCGCACATCGACAACTCGGCGGGCAATCGGCTCGAGAACCCGCCTATCGGCCCCGACGTGACTCAGAACGAGCTCGCCAAGCAGAAGCCCTGGGTCATCGAGCGGCTCACGCACATCAAGCCGGGGCAGAGCGCGTTCACTGCGGAGCTCCCTGAGCACCTCCGACTCAACGTCACAGGCGCGACGATCAGCCAGATCTACAAGCGTCTCGAGAGGGACAAGCCCTCGTACACCGTCACTGGTTCGGGCGGCGGCGGTACCCACGTCTACCACTGGGATGAGCCGCGAGCGCTGACGAATCGCGAGCGCGCCCGACTCCAGACGTTCCCGGACCAGTACCAGTTCGTCGGGGGAAGGGACAGCGTGCGACGCCAGATCGGCATGGCCGTGCCGGTGGAGGGGGCGGAGGTCGTCTTCTCCGCGCTCTTCAAGTCATTCCTCGGGGTGGACTACGAGACGACGCACACCAACCTTCCCCGCTCTGTCGCGAGCGTCCTGAGCTGAGGCCGGACCGCGGAGTGGGGGCAGAGTCGTGGGCGAGCACGCCCGGCTCCCGCCGGTCCATGCTCGGCAACAAGCGAAGGGACACCCGTCCTGAGCTCGAGGTGCGCCGTCGACTCCATGCCAGGGGGCTCCGCTACAGGGTCGATCACGCTCCGCTGCCGGGACTGCGGCGGCGTGCAGACGTCGTCTTCACCGCTCGTCGGATCGCGGTCTTCATCGATGGCTGCTTCTGGCACAGCTGCCCCGAGCATGCCACGCAGCCGAAGCGGAACGACGGCTACTGGACGGCCAAGCTGCAGGCGAACACCGCGCGGGACCGCGACACGGATGAGCGCCTGACTGGAGCGGGATGGCAGGTGCTCCGCTACTGGGAGCACCAGGATCCGGATGAGGTAGCGGCAGATGTGGAGAGCGAATGGCGCAAGGCGGTCCTGCGCGGTGCGCGACTCAATCCAGGTGGAATGCCGTGATCAGGACCTCGATGAGTTCGCGCGCCATCTTCTCGTCGAGCTGGAGGGTCTGACTGCTCTTGGGGCCGGACTTGCGGTCATCTGATCCGAAGGTCGACAGATGGACGTAAGTCCGGCCGTCATCGGACTGGATCTCCTGGAAGGTGCAGTCGACCTCGGTCGGATGAACGGTGACCCGCTGGTCGCCGCGCTCCAGCGATCTGATCCTGGCCATTGTTTGCTCTTCTCCATGCTCATCCGGATGAGGTCGACGACTACTCTCGCACCGACGCGGCAGAATGATGTTGTCCCGCTCTTAGTGACGAAGGCTCGTGTCGGTCCGATGAATGATTGCGCTCACCCATAAACCCCCCCTCTTTGACGCCCCACCCACCCCCGTGTTAGCGTCGCTCTCGGACATGTGACTGGTCGTGCAGGCAGGATCCGACGAAACGCGTAATGAGCGTCGTCGGGTCCTTTTTTTGTGCCCGGACGCCTCCTGACGCTCCGCCGGAGCACCGATGACGGTGCCGGTTTGGGCGGGGACGGCGACGGACGGCCGGGCAGCACAGCGCAGGGAAGCGCGCGTCCCCACACACCCGGAGGAGTACCGATGAGTACCCAGGAGAGCGCGAGGGCGATCCTCGAGCACGTCGGCGGCGCCGCCAACGTGGCGAAGCTGCAGCACTGCTCGACCCGTCTGCGGTTCGCGCTGGCGGACGACGCGAAGGCCGACGTCGAGGCGTTGAAGGCGGTGCCCGGCGTGATCGGCGTCGTCACCGGCCCGCAGACGCAGGTCATCGTCGGCAGCGGCGTCAGCGAGATGTACGCGGCGGTCGAGAAGCTGCGCGGCGGCACCACCGCATCCGCGGAGCAGGCGAAGCAGCCGCGGTCCCTCAAGCGCCTCGGCGCGACGATCATGGACTTCGTGGTCAGCGTGTTCACGCCGATCATCCCGGCCATCGCGGGCGCCGGCATCTTCAAGTCGTTCCTCGTCCTCACCTCGGCGCTGGGCTGGCTCGACCCGGCCTCCGACAACTTCAAGCTGCTGTCCGCCATCCCGGACGCGGTGTTCGGCTTCCTGCCGTTGCTCGTCGCCTACACGAGCGCGAAGAAGCTCGACGTGAACCGGCCGCTCGCGCTCGGGCTCGTCGGCGTCCTGGTCTTCCCGGCGTTCACGACGCTGCTCAACCAGGAGGGCGGCGTCGCGCTCTTCGGCATCCCGGTGCCGGTCATCGCCTACAACGCCCAGGTGTTCCCGGCCATCCTGGCCGTGCTGCTGCTCTCGGTCGTCGAGCGCTTCTTCACGAAGCACTCGTGGGGCCCGATCCGCACGTTCTACGTGCCGCTGATGTGCCTCGTGATCGTCGCCCCGGCCACGATCTTCCTGCTCGGCCCCCTCGGCTACTGGCTCGGCTCGATGCTCACCGGCGCGATGATCGGCCTCTACGGGGCGCTCGGCTGGGTGGCCGTCGCGCTGCTGGCCGGCGTGCTCCCGCTGATCATCTCGGTCGGCATGCACAAGGCGTTCATCCCGCCGACCATCGCGACGATGGCCAGCGCGGGCAAGGACACCTTCTACCTCGCCTCCTCGCTCGCCCACAACGCGGCGGAGGCCGGCTCCAGCCTCGCGATCGCCCTGCGCACCAAGAGCGCGACCCTCCGCGCCACCGCCTTCTCGGGCGGCCTCTCGGCCCTCTTCGGGATCACCGAGCCGGCGCTCTACGGCGTCACGCTGCAGAACAAGCGCGCCCTCGTCTCCGTCATCACGGGCAGCGTTGTCGGAGGCGCCTACATCGGCGCCACGCAGGTCGCTGCGTTCGCGCTGGTCAGCCCCGGCGTCGCGAGCATCTCGATGTTCATCGACGGGCTGAACCCCTGGAACCTGCTCAACGCCGTGATCGGCCTGCTGATCTCGGTCGCCGTCTCGTTCGTCGTCTCCTTCGTCATCTGGCGCGACGACGCCTCCGCCAGCGTCCAGGCGCTCGGCGACGTGGCGGCCGACGCCGGGAGCCCGCTCGCGCTGCAGGCGCCGCTCACCGGCTCCGTCATCCCCCTCTCGGAGGTTCCGGACCCCGTGTTCTCGGCCGGCGTGCTCGGCGAGGGGCTGGCGATCCGCCCCACCGACGGAGCCGTCCGGGCGCCGTTCGCCGGCGAGGTCATCGCACTGCTGTCCTCCCGCCACGCCGTGGGGCTGCGCCGCGCGGACGGCGTCGAGGTGCTCATCCACGTCGGCATCGACACGGTGCAGCTGGACGGCGCGCCGTTCGAGGCGCACGTCGCGGTCGGCGACCGGGTCGAGGCCGGGCAGCTCCTCCTCACCGCCGACCTGGCCGCGATCACCGCGGCCGGCTACGACACCACGACCCCGGTGCTCGTGACCAACTCCGCCGAGTACACCGTGCTCGTCGAGGCCGCCGAGCGGATCACCGCCGGCGACCGGATCATGACCGTGACGCAGAGAGAGAAGGAGCTCGCCGATGGCGCTTCCTGACGGATTCCGATGGGGCGGCGCCCTCGCCGCCAACCAGGTCGAGGGCGCGTGGCGCGAGGGCGGGCGCGGCCCGGCGGTCAGCGACGTCGCCTCCTACAAGCCGAAGGCGGACCCGAAGGAGTACGCGATCCACCACCGCAACACGGTGGAGAGCATCACGGCGGCGATGTCCGACGACGACACCGAGTACTACCCCAAGCGCCGCGGCATCGACTTCTACCACCGCTACCCCGGCGACCTCGCGCTGTTCGCCGAGATGGGCTTCACCACCCTCCGCGTCTCGATCGCCTGGACCCGCCTCTACCCGACGGGGGAGGAGGCGGAGCCGCTCGAGGAGGGCATCGCCTACTACCTCGCCCTCTTCACCGAGATGCGGCGCCTCGGGATAGAGCCGCTGGTCACGCTCTCGCACTACGACCCGCCGCTCGCTCTCGCGCTGAAGCACAACGGCTGGGTCGACCGCCGCACGATCGGGCTGTTCGAGCGCTTCGCCCGCACCTGCTTCGAGCGCTTCGGCCACCTCGTCGACATGTGGCTGACCTTCAACGAGATCGACGGCATCATCCGCCACCCGTTCACTTCGGGCGGGATCATCGAGGAGACCGTCGAGGGCAGCGTGGAGCAGGCCTGCTACACGGCGCTGCACCACCAGTTCGTCGCCTCCGCCTCGGTCACGAGGACGCTGAAGGAGCTGTGGCCCGAGTCGCGGATGGGCTGCATGCTCACGATGCTGACCACCTACCCCAACACCTGCCACCCCGACGACGTCGCGGCGACGCAGGCGAAGGAGCGGATGCTCTACCTCTGCACCGACGTCCAGGCGGGCGGCGCCTACCCGCGCCTGGCGCTGCGGGCGCTCGAGAGCCGCGGAGTCGAGATCCCGTTCGAGGCGGGCGACGCCGAGCTGCTGCGCGAGCACCCCGTCGACTTCATCTCGTTCAGCTACTACATGTCGATGACGGAGTCCGTGCGCCCCGACGCCGAGCGCACCCCCGGCAACACGGTCCTCGGCGTCAAGAACCCGTTCCTCGAGTCGAGCGAGTGGGGCTGGCAGATCGACCCCGTCGGGCTACGGATCTCGCTGATCGACCTCTACGACCGCTACGGCAAGCCGCTGTTCATCGTCGAGAACGGGCTCGGGATGCGCGACGAGCTGACCGAGGACGGCCGGGTCCACGACCCGTACCGGATCGACTACTTCCGCGCGCACTTCGAGCAGATGATCCAGGCGGTGGACGAGGGCGTGGAGCTGCTCGGCTACGTGAGCTGGGCGCCGATCGACCTGATCAGCGCCTCCAGCTCGCAGATCTCGAAGCGCTACGGGTTCGTCTACGTCGACATGGACGACCTCGGCCACGGCAGCACCGAGCGCTACCGGAAGGACTCGTTCTTCTGGTACCAGAAGGTCATCGCCTCCAACGGCGCGGATCTGGGATGATCCTCCTCTGCCCGGAGGCGCCGTCCGGCTCTCCGGGCAGAGGCCCCGCCACCCCCACCCCAGCCCTGACGCGGCCGTCGACGGAGACACGCATGCAGACCATCAAGAAGGTGCTCAACTCGAGCGTCGTCCTCGTCGTCGACGAGCGCGGCGTCGAGCGCGTGCTCCTGGGCAGGGGGATCGGCTTCGGAGCGAAGGCCGGCGAGGCGATCGAGCCCTCGAGCGTCGACCAGGTGTTCGTGGCGCTGGACGACTCGGATCAGCGCAACCTCGTCGAGCTCCTGGCGCAGATCCCGCCGGAGTTCGTCGAGCTCACCCGCGCGGTCGTCGCCGACGCGGAGGAGCAGGGGCTGAAGCTCGACCCGCACGTGTACCTCGCGCTCACCGACCACCTGCACTTCGCGGTGGAGCGGCAGCGGCGCGGGCTCTCGGTCGCCAACCGGCTGGCCTGGGAGATGCGGACGGTCTACCCCGTGCAGTACGCGGTGGGGGAGCGGGCGGTCGAGCGGATGCGCGAGCGCCTGGACGTGGAGCTGCCCGCCGACGAGGCCGCGAACGTCGCCTTCCACCTCGCCAACGCGGAGCTCGGCAAGGTCGGGATCGACTCGCTCCGGATCGTGCAGCTCATCCGCTCGGTGACCGCGATCATCCAGCACTCCAGCGGAGCCGCGCTCGACCGCGACGACCTCCGCTCCGCCCGCTTCGTGGCGCACCTGCAGTACTTCGCCGAGCGCTTCTTCTCGGGCGGCCTGCTCGAGAGCGAGGACGACTTCCTCTTCACCAGCCTCAGCGCCCGCTACCCGCGCGCGATCGCCTCCGCCGAGCGGGTCCGCTCCTTCGTGGCGGCCGAGTACCAGGCCGCCCTGCCCAACGAGGAGGTCGCCTTCCTGGCCCTCCACATCGCGCGCGCCGCTCCGGAGTAGCGCGCTGACCCCGGAGAACCGCATGCACCGCACCACCCCCGCCTGCCCGACCACGCCTGCGAGCGCGCGCCCGTGACCGGCACGATCCACCTCGTCCGCCACGCCGAGACCCTCTTCAACGTCGCCGGCCAGCTGCAGGGCTGGTGCGACTCGCCCCTGACCGAGCGCGGCGAGCGCCAGGCGGCGGCCCTCGGCGAGCGGATGCGCGAGGTGCCGCTCGTCGCGGCGTTCACGAGCGACCTCACCCGCACCCGCACCACGGCGGCGGCGGCGCTCGCCGGGCACCCGTCGCTCGAGGCCGAGCCGATGGTCGAGCTCCGCGAGTGGCACTTCGGCGCCTTCGAGGGGCAGCCGAACGCCTCGCTCTGGGAGCCGGTGTTCGCCGATCACGGCTACTCCTACGTGCCCTCCTCCGCCGACTGGCCGCGGATGACCGACGCCGGTCTCGACTCGGTGCTCGACGCGATCCACCGCCACGACCCCTCCGGCCGGGCCGACAGCGGTGCCACCGTGCAGGCCCGCGTGGAGGCCGCGATCGCGCGGTTCGTGCCGGCGGCCGAGCACGGGGACGTGCTGGTCGTGACGCACGGAGCGGTGCTCGGGAGCATCCTCCGCGCGCTCGACCCCGCGCACCGGCCGCAGCGGGGCTACCCGAACTGCGCGGTCGTGTCGGTGACGGACGGCGTCATCGGCGAGGTCGACGGGAGCTGCGCGACGGCCTGACCCCGCCCCTCCTCCTCCACGGACGCCCCTGTGCGCTCCGGTCGCCGACCGGACGAGCACGGGGGCGTCCGTCGTGCTCGGGACGCAGGCGGCCCGCACCCGGGCCGCCCCCGGACCTGCACGCGCGGCCGCCTCGGGACCTGCACGTCCGGTGATGCGGGACCTGCACTTTCGGCCACCTCGGCGCTGTACCGAAGTACAGGAGCCCGTCGCGAGAGCGTCCGTAGCGTCTGAGGAGTCAAGAGAAACGACTTCGAGGAGATGACATGCGAGGGCTTCAGCTCAGCGGCGTGAGCCGTGCATTCGGCGGCCACCGGGTCCTGCACGACGTGGACCTGTCCGTGGGCCGCGGCGAGATCGTCGGCTTCATCGGCGGCAACGGCGCCGGCAAGACCACGACGATGCGGCTGATCCTGGGCCTGCTCACCCCCGACACGGGGACCATCACCTGGGACGGCGCGCCGATCACCGCCGAGGACCGCCGCTCGATCGGCTACATGCCGGAGGAGCGCGGCCTCTACCCGCAGATGCGGGTCCGCGAGCAGGTGATCCACTTCGCTCTGCTCGAGGGGCACGACGCCCGGGGAGCCCGTGAGACCGCCGAGGAGGTGATCGACGCGCTGGGCCTGGCCGAGCGGGCCGACACGCTGGTGCAGGACCTCTCGCTCGGCAACCAGCAGCGCGTGCAGCTGGCCGTGTCCCTGGTGGGCGATCCGTCGCTCCTGGTGCTGGACGAGCCCTTCTCGGGGCTCGACCCGGTCGCCGTGGAGACGATGGCCGGCCTGATCCGGCAGCAGTCCGCCCGCGGCGTCGGCGTGCTCTTCTCCTCCCACCAGCTCGACCTGGTCGAGCGCCTCTGCGACACCGTCTGCGTGCTCGACTCCGGCCGTGTGACCGCGAACGGAGCGGTGGCCGAGCTGCAGGACGACGGCCGCAGCCGCTGGCAGCTGCAGTTCTCCCGCCCCCTGGACGACCTGCTCGTCGCCGAGCTCGGCGTCACACCGGGACTGTCGGCCGAGCCGGTCCCCGGTGAGCCGGAGTCGCTGCTCGTCTCGATCGAGGGCAGCGGCCGGGACGTCCCCGAGCAGGTGCTCGCGACCCTCACCCGCCACGGCGGCCTCCGGAGCATCCGCACCGAGCAGCGCTCGCTGACCGAGCTGCTGTCCGAGCGGCTCACCGCCGCCTCCACCCCTGCGGCCGAGCGCCGCCTCGAGATCCAAGGAGCAGGACGATGACCACCACGCACCCCCGCGCCGCCCACGCCCGGACCGCCGAGAGCTCCGCTCCTCCGACGCCGGCCCGGGGAGCCGCGACGATCGTCCGCCGCGAGATCCTGACCCGCACCGGGAACCGCACGATCCTCACCGCGACCTTCGCGCTGGCCGCGATCGCCGGCCTCGGCGCCGGGATCGGCGGCTGGTTCCTGGTCGACGCGACGAGGGAGGCGGGGACCGTGGTCCTCGACACCCGGATCCTGTTCGCGACCGCGATGATCAGCGCCCTGCTCGCCGCGATGGTCTACTCCTCGTCGAGTCTGGCCTCGGGGGTGGTCGAGGAGAAGTCGTCCCGGATCGTCGAGATCCTGCTGACGAAGATCGGCGTCGCCCCGCTGCTCGCCGGGAAGATGATCGGCGTCGGCCTGGTGACCCTGGCCCAGCTGCTCGTGATCGGCGGCGCCGTCGTCGGCGGGTTCAGCGTGGTCGGCGGGTGGTCGGTCCTCGAGATCGAGCTCGGCCCGAGCCTGGTCTGGTTCCTCGTCTGGTTCCTGCAGGGCTACGTGCTCTTCGCGCTCCTCAGCACCCTGCTCGCCTCGACCGTGTCGAGGCAGGAGGACCTGGGCACCGCCGCCATGCCGCTCTCCGTCGTGCAGATGGCGCTGCTGATCATCGCGCTCTACGTGGTGCCGGCGAACCTCGACGAGGCCTGGGTGCACGCGCTCTCCTTCGTCCCCCTCTTCTCCTCCTACCTGATGCCGATGCGCTTCGGCCTCGACTCGGTCGGCACCCCCGAGATGGTGATCGCCGCCGTCGTCGCCGCGATCACGGTGCCGCTGCTGTTCCGCCTGGTCGTCCGCGTCTACCGCAACAACGCGCTCCGCACCGGCTCCCGCGTCTCGCTCCGCGCCTCCCTCAAGGCCGCCGACGCCTCCTAGGCCCGGCTCCCGATATCCACCACCACCACCCCTCGGAAGGACACCACCATGACCACCTCGCGCACCGCCTCGACCCGCCCCTCGCCCCTCAAGAAGCTGCTCGTCAACACCGCCCTCCTCGTCGGGGGAGCGGGCGGCGCCTACCTCGTCGTCACCTACCTCTTCTGATCCGCTCGACCGACCGAAGGACACGATCGTGACTCTCCTCGCGACTCCCGGGCTCCGCCCCGCGACCCCCGGGCACCGCCCCGCGGATCCGGCGGCCCTCCGGGCGGCGGCCTCGACCGAGCGGCTGCTCGGCGGCGGACGCCACCGCGTCGCCGCGATCGACCGCCCCGCCTTCGCCGGCCGGAACGCGTCGTGGACGATGACCCTCGACGACGGCGCCCGCGTCTTCGTCAAGCACGTCTCGCCCCGGACGGCGGGCCCCGCGGCCTTCCGCCGCTCCAGGGACTTCGCCGGCTTCGCCGCCCGGAGCCCCGAGCACGCCCCGGCCGGACCCCGCCTGCTGGCGGCCGACGAGGACGACTCCCTGCTGGTGTTCGAGCACTGCCCCGGCACCAGCCTGGCCCTCCTGCTCGTGGAGGAGCGCGTCCCCGCGGACTTCCCCGAACAGGCCGGCCGGCTCCTGGCCCGGCTGCACGCCGGCCCGGTGGCGGGCCTCACCGCGACCTCGCACCCCAGCCCTCCCGTCGAGATGCTGCGCGTCGGCATCCCGCACACCCGCTACGTCGACCTCACCCTCGCCGAGCTCGCCTTCTGGGGCGACCTGCAGCACGACGAGCAGCTCGTCTCGGCCACGGAGGATCTCCGCGAGTGGGAGAGCGGCAACCGCACGGCCCCGATCCACGGCGACCTCCGCCTCGACCAGTTCCACCTCCGCGACGGGCGCCTCCAGCTGCTCGACTGGGAGGAGTTCGGGATCGGGGATCCGGCCCGCGACCTCGGCACGCTGGCGGGGGAGTGGATCCACCGCGCGGTGCTCGACACCGTGACCACCCGGGAGGGCGCCTCCGCTCCTCCCCTCGCCTTCGACACCGCGGCCGCGGACGCCCGCATCGCGGAGCGGATGGCGGCACTGGTCCCGAGGATCCGGCGGATGTGGCTCGCCTACGCCGCCGAGACCGCCGGCGCGGACGACGCCCTCGCCGTCCGCGCCACCGCCCACCTGGGCTGGCACCTCGTCGACCGCACCCTCGCCCGGGCCTCGATGGTCTCCCGCCTCCCCGGGATCGAGCGGGCCGCCGCCGGCATCGGCCGCCGCGTCCTGCTCGCCCCCTCCGCCTACTCCACCGCCCTCGGATTCGACAGGAGCCCGCGATGACCGCCCTCACCACCCGCTCCGTCCTCGACGAGGCCGTGATCAGCGTCGACGCCGCCCGGCTGCGGGCCGAGGTCGACGGGACCGTGATCGAGGCCACCGGGCCGATCGAGCTGCGGGCCCGACTCGCCGCCACCGTCTACACCCACCTGCACCTCCGGAACCCGCTGCTCGGCGAGACCGCCGGAGGCGACGGCCAGGACCTCGCCCCCCGGCTGATCGACGCGATCCCGCACCGCACGGTCCTGCAGCCCGCTCCCTCCGGGGTGCTCGGCTCCGCCACCGTGCAGGGGGAGGAGCGCCGGGTCGTCGAGCTGGGCCGCGTCCGGGTCCTCGTGCCCGAGGTCGATCTCGTCCGCTCCGCCGACGGGGCCGTCGCCGGCGTCCGGCTGCCGAGCTGGCGCACCCGCACCACTCCCGGCTACCTCCTCGCCCTCGGCCCGATGGGACTCGATCCCGCCGACCGGGTCGTGCGCCTCTCGCTCGTCGCCGACTCGGCGGAGGACGCGCTCGCCCTGTGGGGCCCGCTCCTGGAGGCGCTCGCCGCCTCCGGAGCCCGCCACCAGGCCAAGGCGCTCTCGGACCCGCGGGCCTTCCCCCGCTCCGACGCCCTCGTCGTCTACCTGCCCGCCGACTCCGCCGACGACGTCGCCCGGAGGATCACTCCGCTGCTCGATGCCCGGCCCTCGCCCCGCACCGCCGTCTCGGCCTTCGCCGAGAGGCTCGCCGACGGCCTCGCCTACGCCGAGGACCCGGCCGACGAGCGCTCCTCCTACCGCGGACTGAGCTTCGGCCAGCACCGCTCCCGCGTCCTCGCCGAAGCGCTCCTGCGCTCCTCGGCCGAGACGATCCCCGCCGCCGACGCCTGGGCCGACGCCGCCCGCGCCGCGCGCATCGACCCGGACCGCCCGGGACTCACCGCCCGCTAGGGCCCCACGAACCTCCCCTCGATCCCGAGGGGACCACCACCTCAGCCCGAGGTACTCCACGAAAGGGACACATCATGACCACCATCTCCACCGACGCCCAGTCCGCCGACCTCACCGCCCTCGCGGGAGCGCACGACACCTTCGCCACCGTCGACGAGCTCGGCTCGGACGCCGCGACCGAGGCGCCCGCCACCACGCCCCTGTGCGTCGGCATCATCGTCGGCGCCACCCTCGGCGCGGGCTGCTGACCCGGCCCTCCTCCCGCCCGGGTGCTCCCGCAGCACCCGCTCCCCGGCCCTCCGGCCGGACCACCCGCACCACTCCCCGCACGACCCGGCGGATCCGCCGCCACCACTCATCCAAGGAGAACACCATGTCGACCATCACCGCCCAGACCGTCCAGTCCGCCGACCTCGCCGAGCTCGCCACCGCCCACGACACCTTCACCGCCGCCGACGAGATCGGCACCGACGCCGCCTCCGAGGCGCCCGCCACCACCCCGTTCTGCGCCGGCGTCATCATCGGCGTCACCCTCACCGCAGGGTGCTGACGGGCACGGGGCGACCGGTCCTCGACCGCGTCGCCCCGGCCCCTCCCGGGCGCGTGCCGTCCGCTCGCGCCGTCCGCCCATCCCCGTCCGCCCTTTCCGCGGGCACGGTCCGCCCATCCCCGTCCGCCCTTTCCGCGGGCACGGTCCGCCCGTCCGCCGCCGTCCTCACCGCCGGCCGCGACCCGATCCGCCCTCCCGCCCGCCGCCCTCTGAGGAGACCGCCATGACCACCCCGCCCGGTGCGCAGAGCGCCGCACTCTCCGACCTCTCGCTCGGCCGCTTCGGCTACTCCCGGGTGGCCCTCGTCCTGACCGGCTCCGCCATGACCCAGGTCATGCCCTACTGGATCCAGTGGGCGCGCGCCGCCGCTCCGGCGACCGAGTTCCGCGTGCTCGTCCGCGACTCGGCCTACCGCTTCACCACCCGGCACAACCTGGAGTCGCGACTGCGCGGCCGGATCCAGGACGACCGCTGGGACGACGAGATCGTCGTCGCCCACGTCGACCTCGCCGAGTGGGCCGACCTCATCCTGATCTACCCGGCCACCCTCGACTACGCCTCGCGCCTCGCGCACGGCATCACCGACTCCCCGTCGCTGCTCGCGGCCCTCACGACGGAGGCGCCGGTGTGCATCGCTCCGTCGCTGCCGCCGCGGGCGCTCGGCAACCCGGTCGTCGAGTCCACCCTCGCGCTGCTGCGCGAGCCGGCCAACTTCACCGTCATCGACCCCGTGCCCGGGCCGAGCGAGTCCAGCGACACGGCGCTCGCCTGGGTGCCGCCCGCGTTCCCCGCGGTGCTGCGCCACCTGGAGTCGCTGCGCACGGCACCGGCGGCCGCGGAGGAGGCGAGGTCGGCGTGAGCACCACCGCCCCTCCGCGGGCCCTCGTCACCGGGCTGCTCGTCACCGAGCTCTCGGAAGGACCCGACGGGACCACCGTCTGGACCCGCCGCCTCGGAGAGCAGGCGCCGCTGCCGTTCTCGCCGGTGCCCGTCCGCCTCGCAGCGCCCGATCCCCGGATCGTGCCGGGAGGCGCCGACCCGTCGATCCGCCGCTACCGCACCACCGCCCGCGCCCTGCTGCCCGCGCTCCTCCACGAGCTGTCGGAGGAGGCGCTCGTCTCCGTCGGCCGCGAGTGGAAGGGCGCGCTGGACGCGCTCCACGGCGCCCGGCCCGCCGGGGAGCCGCTCCCTCCGCGTCCGCTGCAGCGCGCCCGCGGCTGGCTCGCCGGTGGCTGGGCGCCCGCCGCCGAGGAGCTCGGCGCCGGCGGTCTCCTCGAGCTCGCCGACTGGGCGGAGGCGGTCGTCGCCTCGCCGGCCGCGGTCGTGGTCCACGGCCACCCCGGCCTCGCCCACCTCGTCGTCGGCGGGACCCGCGTCGCTCTGCTCACGGGCGAGGACGTCGGGCTCGCCGACCCGGTCTGGGACGCCGCCTGGGTGCTCGGGGAGCTCGCAGAGCTGCACGCCTTCCACCCCGCGCTCCGCCCGGCCCTCGACGCGCTCCGCCGCGGACTCTCGCTCGAGGAGGACCACGACGCCGAGCTGCTGCGCGTCGGCACCGCGTTCCGGCTGGCCCAGCACGCCGTCGACTGGCACCGCTCCGGGGGCGCCAGCAGCGATCAGGCGCGGCTGCTGCTGCGCCTGTCCGCCGCACAGCTGGGGGAGCGGGCGGAATGAGCGCCCGCGACGTCCCGACCCTGTCCGCCGCCCTGCCCTCCGGCGCCCGCGCGCTCGTCGTGCACCGGCCGGAGGTCCGCAACGACTCGGTCGCCCTCGCCGTGCCCGCCGGTATGCGCCACGAGCGCGACGGCGAGGAGGGGATGCTGCACCTGATCGAGCACCTCGTCTACCAGGACAGCGAGGGGGTCGCCGGTCTCGTCCGGCAGACCCGCGTCGCCGAGAGCGGCGGCGTCCTCGGCGGTCACACCCACCTCGACTACTCCGAGTTCTTCGAGACGGGCTCTCCCGGGTCGGCCGCCGTGATCGCGGAGCGGCTCGTCGAGCAGGTCTTCCGCCCCGCCTTCCTGCCGGAGCAGATCGCGGAGCAGATCCGCGCGGTCGCCTCTGAGCGGGCCGCGCGCCTCGCCCCCGCTCCGGGCGGCGTGCTGCCGTGGCCGCACCTGACCGCCCGCTACTGGGCCGACGCCCCCAACGCGCACGACGGCAGCGGCGACCTCGACCTCGAGGGCCGCGCGACCGAGCCCGTCCTGCGCGCGCTGCACCGGCGCCACTACAGCCCGGCCGGCTCCGTGCTGGTCGGCGTCACGGCCGACGACCCCGCCCGGCTCCTGGACCGCCTGGTCGCGGCCCTCGCGGAGGCGCCCGATCGCGCGGCAGGACCGGTCGCCGTCCCACCTGGGACGGCCCGCCCCGAGTACCGCGCCGAGCCCGCCGCCCGCCGGCTCGCCGCGACCGCCGCCGCGCCGTCGACCCGCGTCTCCGACGAGCTGCTCGGCGACCTGATCGCCGCCGAGGCGCTCGCTGCGCAGGCCGGACTCGACGCGAGCGCCGGACTCTTCGGCCCGGGCGACACCGTCGCCGACGACCTCTTCGTGCTGGTCGACGACACCGCCGTGCCCGTCGATCCGTGGCACCGCCTCCGCGCCCTCGCGGTGAGCGACGACTCCGCCCTCGAGCACGCCCGGCATCGCGCGGTGCTGCGTGCGGAGCGGCTGGTGCACGACGACGAGCGTCTGGCCCGCACCGTCGCCCGGGATGCCCTGCTGCGCGGTGCGCCCGGCTTCGCGGGCGAGCTCGTCGACTCCCTCGCCGCGCGGCCGCCGCGCCCGCTGCTCGCGGACGCCGCGGCCCGCCTGGCCGAGCAGCCCTTCGCCGCACTGGGCGTTCCCGCCGCCTCCACCCCTCCAGGAAGGAGGAGCCCATGACCGCCGCACCCCCGCTCGCCGTCGTCGACGAGCGCTCCCGCTTCGCCGTCGTCGCCCTCGGCTGGCGCGACCCGGCCGGAGACGACGGGCCCGACCGCGCTGCCCGCCTCCGCTCGGCCGTTCCCCCCGGAGCGGTCTCGCTCGCGTGGACGGCGACGGCCGGGGCGCAGAGCCTCACCGCGGTGCTCCCTCCGGAGGGCGCCGCGGCCTGGACCGCCCTGACGCTCGAGCGCGCCCAGGGAGCCGGGGATCCGGTGCTCGCCGTGGTCGGGCCCGAACGCGCCGTCTGCGAGACGTCCCGGCCCGTCTCCGTGCCCGCCGCGGCTCCGCTGCCGAGCGCTCTGCACCAGTCCCGCGAGCAGGGCTACGAGAGCACGATCGTCACCGGCGCGGACCCGTCCGGCGAGGTCGGCCACGCCGCGACATTCCTGGCGCTGTGCCGCCTCACCGCGGGGGCCGAACCGCTCGTCCCCGCCGCACTGCGCTCCGCCGGCGGCGATGCGGTCGCCCAGGTCGCGCGGGGCCTGCGCTCGAGCCGCCCCTCCCTCACCTGGCAGGTCGTCTCCCCGGCCGGCCAGGGCATCCCGACCCTCGAGACCGTGCTGCGCACCGTCCTCGACGGCCGCGCCGCGCACGGGGAGGGAGCACGCGCCGCGCACGCGTTCGCGCGGGCGAACCTCCTCCGCGCCTGGCGGTCGCCCGAGACGCTCGCGCGCACCCTGGTGGAGTACGAGGTGATGGGCTGGGGCGGCGCCCTGGTGCTCGATCCGGAGCCGGCGCTCGCCGCGGTCGACGAGAGTGCGCTCGAGCGGGCGGTCGCGGGGCTCGTGCGGCCCGTCGCCGACGTGGTCGGCTGGGGCTGAATCCGGCGGGCTCGATCAGCTCCGGCCGGGACGCGTCCCCAGGTCGACGAGCCCGTGCTCGATCGCCGAGACCAGGATCTGCACCCGGTCGCGCACGCCCAGCTTCTCCATCACCTTCACGAACCGCGCCTTCACGGTCGACTCGGTGACGAACAGCTCCTGCGCCATCTCGCGGTTGCTCATCCCGCGGGCGAGCAGGCGGATCACCTCGAGCTCCTTCTCGGTGAGCGCCTCGAGCAGATCGGGGTCCGGCACCGTCTCCGCCGGCACCGACTCCTCGAGCCCCTTCACCACGTGGCGCGTGACCTCGGCGGAGAGCACGGACTCGCCCGCGAGCACCGCGTGCACCGCCGCGATGATCTCCCGCGGCTTCGTGTCCTTGACCAGGTAGCCGGAGGCGCCCGCGCGGAGGAGGTCGACGACGTAGCGGTCCGTGGTGAACGTGCTGAGCCCGAGGATCGCGATGCCCGGGTGCTCGGCGTGGATCCGCTCGGTCGCAGCGACGCCGTTCATGACCGGCATCTGCATGTCCATCAGGATCAGGTCGGGCTGGAGCGTCGCCGCCTGCTGCACCGCGATCCTCCCGTCGGAGGCCTCGCCCACCACCTCGATCGCCGGGTCCTGCGAGAGGTAGTCGCGGAGGATCTCGCGGGTCATCGATTCGTCGTCCACCAGCAGCACGCGGGTCATCGCTCTCGTCCTTCGTCGGTCGCCCCCGCGACGAGCGCACCGGACGCCCGGCCCTCGAGGGGGATGGTCATGGTCGTGGTCCAGCGGCCGCCGCGGGCTCCCGCGTCCAGCCGCCCGCCGAAGACGGCGCAGCGGGCCGACATCGCCTCGATCCCGAGGTGCGAGGAGACGATCGGAGCCGCGGAGGCGATCGCGTTGGAGGAGCTCAGCTGCACCTCGCCCCCCGACACCTCGAGCCGGAGCTGCACCTCACCGGCGGTGTCGCCGTGCTTGAGCACGTTCGTGCCCAGCTCCCGGACCGTGCGCCGCAGCACCTGGCGGAGGCTCGCGGGCACCTGCGCCACGGAGCCCGCCACGTCGAGGCGGACCCGGAAGCCCGCGCGCTCGATCGCGTCGGCGACGTTCCGCACGTCGTGGACGAAGCCGACAGCGGTGGTCGTGGCGCCCGAGACCTCCGGGGTCCCGAGCAGGTCGGAGTCGCCGCGGGCGGGAGCGCCTGCCTCGTCCTCGTCCTGGAGGAGCGTCACGAGGCTCCGCAGATCCTGCAGCGCCTGCTGCGCCGCGTCGCCGATGCTCTCGAGGATGCGCTCGGTCTTGGCCGGGTCCTCGACCGAGGTCGCGCGGCGGGCCTGCATGGCGATGATGGTGACCTCGTGCGCGACGATGTCGTGCAGCTCGTGCGCGAGCCGGGTCCGCTCCTCGTTGCGGATCCGCGCCTGCTCCTCCTGGATGCGGTCGGCCCGGCGCTCGCTCCGCTCGCTGCGGCCCCGGAAGGCGTTCAGGCCCAGCCCGGCGGTGCCGCCGAAGAGGACGAACGCGCCCAGGACGTAGACGGCCGTGCCCATGGCGCGGTCGACGAGCAGCACCGCGGGCAGGAGGACGAGGGTGCCGAGCACGAAGACGAGCCCCGCGCGCCAGGGGAGGAGGAAGGTGACGAAGCCGACCACCACGATGGTCGGGAAGATCAGCGCCGCGAGCAGCAGCGGCGGGGCGCCGAGCATCAGGACGACGGCGTAGACGAGGTAGAGCGAGACCGCCGCGGGGATCGCGCCGGCGAGCAGCGCCAGGAGCGGCAGGTAGGGGAGCGCCAGCTCGATCCAGCCGCGGACCGACGTGAGGTCGACGCTGCCGCCCATCAGGTCGATGACGACGAGGAGCGTGAAGGAGCCGAGGAGGAGGGACCGGGTGATCCAGCCGCCGGGCAGCGTCCGCACGTCGTTCGTCCACCGCGTCGTCCCCACCACGGGACCAGGGTACCGAAGCCTTCTCCGAGCCCCGTCGGCCTTCCGTACAAGGGCGGACTGGTCTTTCGTACAGGAGCGGTGCGACGGGGCGTCGCCATGCTGGTGGAGCGGTCGAGCCGATCGCACCCCTCGATCACAGGAGAACGACCATGGCCCCGATCCTCGCCGCCGCCGCACTCGCCCTCGGAGCCGTCCTCGCTCCCGCCGCTGCTCCCGCCGCTGCTCCTGCCGCCGCTCCCGTGCAGGCCGCCTCGTCCGCCGGCGTGCAGACGGTCGCCGCCTCCTACGAGCTGCCGAAGGTGCAGAAGCCGGGCGGCATGGAGTCGATCCAGGACCGCGGCGCCCTCTGCAACCTCTTCGGGATGTGCTGAGCGCAGCTCTCGGACCGGGTCAGCCCTTCAGCGGGTCGTTGCCCCAGTTCATCAGGGAGTAGCGCCACTTCGTCTCGGTGACATCGCCCGAGGGACGCTGCTTCGCGTGCCGGTGCACGTAGCCGACGACCTTCGTCATGTGGGCGTAGTCGTCGTCGCTCAGGTCGGCCTGCTTCGTGCCGAGCAGGTCGACGATGCGGCGCCCGCTCTCGTGGCCGACGGACTCGCCGCCGCCCTCCGGCTTCTGGCCGACCTCCTTCGACTCGTCGGTGCCGAGCCACTCCTCGAGCTCCTTCGCGGTCATGTTCACGGCGTCGTGGAACTCGTCGCGGGTCGTCCGCTTCTCGTCGTTGGTGGGCATCGCGGGGCTCCTCGGGTCGGTCGGTCCGGGTCGGTCGGTGACCTCCAGCGGAGCGTGTCGGAGGGGGAGAGGTCAAGCCCCGTGCGCGGTTCCAGGGCGCGCGTAGCGTCGGAGGAGTCCGCACCAGCCGACCACCGCCGACGTCCGCCGCCGGCAGAGAAGAGGCCCACATGCCCTCCCGCAACACCCTCGTCCGCAGTCTCCACGACCTCGGAGCCGCCGCCTGGTTCGGCGGCTCGCTCATGGGCGCCGTCGGCCTGAACGGCGCCGCGTCCACCTCGTCCGACCCGGCGGAGCGCCTCCGCCTCTCCTCGAACGGCTGGGCCCGCTGGACCCCTGTGCAGCTCGCCGCGATCGCCGCCCACGGCGTCGGCGGCATCGGACTCGTCCTCGCCAATAAGACCCGCCTGGCCAACCAGCAGGAGAGCCGCACGAACACCGTCGTCAAGACCGTCGTGACCGGGCTCGCCGGTGCCGCCTCGGTGATCGCCGCGGTCGCCGGAGCGACGCAGGCCAAGCACGCAGACGAGGGCGCCCCCGGCGTGACCGAGGCGTCGGAGCGGAACTCGCAGGAGCTGACCACCGCCCTCCGCGTGCAGAAGGTCACCCAGTGGGCCATCCCCGTGCTGACCGCCGTCATCATCGTCCTCGGCGCCCAGCAGGGCGAGCAGCAGCGCCCCGTGAAGGGCCTCTTCGAGACCACGGCGCGGATGTTCCGCAAGTAGTCCCCGCGCTCGCGCGCAGACCGTCGGCCGAGAGTGCCCGCCGTCCCCGAGGGTGGAGGGCGGCTGCTCTCGGCCGACGTTCTGCGTGCGGGGTCCGGCTAGCGGCAGTGTCCGCGGCTGCTGCGGGGTCGCCGTGGGGATCGCCGAGGCGGACGCGCCTGTGCTGATCTGCTCGGCGACCACCCCGCCGTGAAGGGTGATGCGGCAGCTGATCCCGCCCTGGTCATCGGAGTATCAAGGCGCCGATCCAGCCGATCAGGGAAGCGGGGGCGGGGCCGACGCCGGTCCTCCTCGGACGGGGGCGGCGCAGTCGTCGAACGTTTGAGGGCCCGACCGAGGCCGAGGAGTGGCGTGGAATCGCCCGGACGCACGGAGGCGGTCCGATTGACCCCGCTATCTCTACATAGGTAGCGTCATCCGTGTGCAGCCACTCCCTCGCCTCACGTCCGCCACCGCGGACGTCCTCCGGACCCTCCTCGATGCCGACGGCCCGACCTGGGGCATGGTCGTGATCAAGGCCACCGGGCGACCGGCGGGCAGCGTCTATCCGATCCTGGAGCGGCTCGAGGGAGCGGGCTGGGTGGTCTCGGAGTGGGAGGCCGCGAGCGAGCGGAGCGGCCCGCGTCGCCGGCTCTACGAGCTGACCGCGGAGGGCGCCCCGGCAGCCCGGGCCGCCGTCGAGCGGATGCGGTCGACCGCGCGGACGGCGCCGCGAGCGGCGGAGGCGACCGCATGAGCGCGCTTCTGCGGCTCCTGTCGCTGCTGCTGCCCCCGCTCGCCCGCGAGCGCTACCTCGAGGAGTGGCGGGCCGACCTGGCCGGGGCCGCCGAGCTGGGACTGCCCCGGCGCGGCGTCGTCCTCGGAGCGCTCGCCCTGCTGGTGAGCGTCGACCGCGACCTGCCCGCGCACACCGGCGAAGCGCGGGGCACGCTCCCGCGCCGCCTCGCCCGCCGCGGACTCGCGCTCTTCGCCGCGGCCGCGCTGATGCTCAGCGGCATCGCGCTGACCGGCGGCGGGATCGTCCCCGAGCCGGGTGCCGCCTCCGACACAGCCCTGGCCGCCGTCGGCGCCGTGCAGACCGCGGTGCTCGTCGCCGCCGTCGCGGTCGCGGTCCTCGGCGCGGTCCACCTCCTCGGCGCTGCGGCGTCGGCCCGCACGGTGCTCGCGCGGATCTCCCTGGTCGCGGCCGTCGTCGGCCCGGTGCTCACCGCGGCCGGCCTCCTCCTCCCCGGACCCCTCGCCCTCGTCGGCCTGCCCGTCTCCCTCGCCGGGCTCGTCTGCGGGGCGATCGTCCTCGGCGGCTCGAGGACCATCGCCCTCGCACCGCGGACGGCGACCCGCGCTCAGCGCCTCCCCGTCGCCCTCGCGGGCCTCGCGCTCGTGGCGGGCGTCACGGTGGTGGGCGCCGTCGATCTGCTGGTCTGGAATCCGCAGGCGAAGGTCCCCGGCGTGGCCCTGGCGGAGATCTACGCGACCATGTCCGAGCGCGACGGCTTCGAGTTCGGCTCCCACGCGATCTGGGTCACCGGGTGGGCCGCGTTCTGGACGGCCGCCGCGATCGTCGTGACGGTCGGCGCCCTGGTCGGCCGGAGGTCGCCGCTCACTCCGCGGCGGATCGCGGTGCTCATGCTCGCCCTGGTCGCCGGCGCCGTCGTCTTCCGCTTCTTCGCCGGGTTCGGCTTCGGGATGTCGGTCGCCGACACCTTCGTCACCTCCGGCGGCGACGGCTCCCTGGTCTCGGCGATCCTGCCGCCGCTCGGACAGCTCGCGCTCGCCGGCGCCGCGATCGCGGTGGGCTGGGCGCCCCGAGTCGCCCGACCGGCGGCGGCCTCCGCGGCCTGACAGTGCTCGTGCCGGAGGAGGGCTTCGCCCGGGCGGCTCAGGATGCGCGAGATCGGGGCGGCCTGCCGACGTACTTCCCTCCGTGGTGAACACGAACGGCCCGTTCCGGCGCGGCCGAGCGCCCTCCGACCTACTCCAACCGGCGCAGGAAGCGGGCCGGCTGGTCGAGGAAGCCGCGCCAGGTCCGCACCAGGTCGAGGTCGTCGTAGCGGCAGCGGCGCAGGCCCGTCTCGTCGAGCTCGTAGAGGTCGGCTCCGGGGAGGGCCGCGAGGATCGGCGAGTGCGTGGAGAGGACGACCTGCGAGCCGCCGGCGACCAGATCGCGCAGCTGCCCGATCAGGACGAGGCAGCCCGACACCGAGAGGGCCGACTCCGGCTCGTCGAGGAGCCACAGCCCGCTGATCCGGGAGCGGTTCGCCACGATGTCGAGGAACGACTCGCCGTGGCTCCGCTCGTGGTAGCCGCCGTCGATCCCCACCTCCTCCAGGTAGCTGAAGAAGCCGTGCATCGTCTCGGCGCGGAGGAAGAAGCCGCGCTTGGACGCGCCCGCCCCGCGGACCAGCTGGAGGTGCTCGGCCAGGTCCGACTCCGAGGCGCGGGAGGAGTGCATCGCACCCGTGGATCCGCCCTCCGCGTTCAGCCCGTAGGCGAGGGCGACCGCCTCGAGCAGCGTCGACTTGCCCGAGCCGCTCTCGCCGGTGATCACCGTCACCTGGCCGAGATCCCAGCCCTCGGCCAGCACCTGCCGCACGGGCGCGAGCGTCGCGGGCCAGCGCGCGAGGTCGGCGGGGTGCTCGGGTCGGGCCTGCACGCGGCGCACCGGGAGGGTCGAGAACACCCGGTCAGTCAAGCAGGTCGACGCTCCAGCCGGCCTCGGCCAGCGCGCGGGCCGTGTCGGCGCGGGGCGAGTAGGGGAGGTCGTCGGCGCCGACCACGCGGTAGTCGGTGTCGCCGGGGCCGACCCAGAGGACGGAGTCGGACGGGCCGGCCCGGTGCAGGGCGGCGCGGACGGCGTCGGCCGGCTCCGCGATCTCGAGCACCTCGCAGCGCTCGACGCGGCGGGCGCCGTCGACCAGGGCGCGGCGGATCCGCGCGGGGTCCTCGAAGCGTGGGTGGTGGTCGGTGACGATCACCAGGTCGGCGCGCTCGGCGGCGGCCCGGCCCATCGGCGCGCGCTTGCTCGGGTCGCGGTCGCCGTCGGCGCCGAGGAGGACGAGCACGCGGCCGGGCGTCACCTCGCGGAGGGCGTCGACGGTGCGCGCGACCGAGTCGGGGGTGTGCGAGAAGTCGAGGAAGACCCGCGGCCCGTCGGCGCCGGACACGAGCAGCGTCCGCCCGGGCACGGTGACGTCGATCCCTGAGCCGACCGCCGCGGCCACCCGGTCGCGCGCGTGGCCCGCCTCGATCAGCATCACCAGCGCGAGGGCCGCGTTCGAGGCCATGTGGCGTCCGAGGAGCGGGACGGAGGTGGTCGTCGACCAGCCGTCGCGGGCGGTGAGCCGGAAGCGGGTGCGGTCGACCGCGGTCTCGAGCACGTCGATCCGCCAGTCGGCTCCGTCCCCGGCGGAGAGCGTCACGACCGGGACGGAGGCCTCGCGGGCGACCCGGCGCCCCGCCTCGGTGTCGACGACCGCGACGCCGCGCCGGCTCCGCTCGGGCGTGAACAGGCGCTGCTTGGCGCGGAGGTACTCGTCCAGGTCGCCGAAGTCGTCGAGGTGGTCGTGGCTGAGGTTGGTGAACCCGGCGACGTCGAGCACGATCCCCTCCATCCGGGAGCGCACGAGCGCCTGAGCGCTGACCTCGATCGCCGCCGCCTCGACGCCGTCCTCCGCCATCCGGGCGAGGAGCGCGTGCAGCTCGGAGGCCTCGGGCGTGGTGAGGCGGCTGGCGACGACGTGGTCGGCGCTGCGGCGCTCGGCGGTGGAGCTCAGCCCCGAGACGACGCCCAGCTGCCGGAGCACCGCGTCGAGGAGGTGCACGGTGCTGGTCTTGCCGTTGGTGCCGGTCACGCCGAGGAGCACCGGCCCGCTCCTCGTGCCGTACACCTGCGCGGCGACCGGGCCGAGGGCGGTGCGGGGGTCGTCGCTGAGGAGGACGGGCAGTCCGGATGCGCGGGCCTCGTCGAGCCCGCCCGCGTCGGTGAGCACGGCGACCGCTCCTGCCGCCGCCGCGTCGGCCGCGAACCGGGCGCCGTGGCTCCTCCTCCCGGGGAGCGCGGCGAAGAGGGCGCCGGGGCCCGCCTCGGTGTGCGCGACGGTCACCGCGGTGATGCGGACGTCGGAGCCGTCGCCGTGGAGGCGGAGCCGATCGCTCGCGAGGTCGGCGAGCGCGACGCCGGCGGCGTGGAGCGGTTCGAGGAGCCGGAACACCGGCATGCGGGCCTCCTGCGGGGCGGGCGGGGCGGTATCGCCGAGGGCCCGCGGGCGCCGCCGGGCGACCGGAGGGGGAGGGCCGGGAGGCCCATGCCTCAGCCTGCGCGCCGCTCCCCCCATCGGGGAGGCCCTTGCCACCGCCCGGCCGGGCCGCTACCCGCCTCCGCCTACTGCCGCGAGAACGCCTCCTGGTACAGCGCCGCGAGCTCGGGGGAGCTCTCGCCGCTGAGGCCGCAGGTCAGGATCGTGTCGCCGTCGGCCGCGACCAGATAGTCGACCCCGGTCTCGAAGACGATGGGGGCCCCGTCCACCGCCGTCTCCCTGCCCTGGGTGACCGTGACGCCGTCGCCGACCTCGCCCGCGTAGCGCTCGAGCACGTGCAGGGTGACGGTGCTCCCGTCGATCGAGCGGACCTCGGCCCGGAACGCGAGCTGAGCAGGGGCCAGCGCGGCGGCCGTCACCGGCGAGCACGCGGCCATCGGCCCGCCCGTGCTCGGCAGGATCAGCGTCGAGGTGCTGCCCCCGCCCACGCCGAGCGCGAAGGGCAGCAGGAGGGAGGCGGCGGCCCCGGCGCTCAGCGCGCCGACTCCCACGATCAGCCAGGGGGAGCGGCGGCGGGAGTGCACCGTCCGCGTGCCCTCACCCGTCGCGGCGGCGATCTGCTCGGCGAGCTCGTCGCGGTCGAGCGCGGGGAGGCTCCGCGCGGGGTCGACCGTGCGGAGGAGGCGGCGGACGTCCTCGTCGTCGGTTCCGGTCATCGGAGTCCCCCTTCGGGCGCGTGCGGGTCGGTGGAGTCGTAGAGCTCGGCGAAGCGGCGCCGCGCGCGATGGAGGCGGATCGAGACGGCGTTCGCCGTGACTCCGAGGACCGCGGCGATCCCGCGGACGTCGAGCTCCTCCCACGCCCAGAGGCGCAGCAGCTCGGCGTCCTGCTCGCGCATCCGGGCGAGCACGAGGCGCACGGTCTCCTCCGCGCCCGACGCCTCGCCCTCGTCGATCTGCACCTGGGGCGGATCGACGACCGCGATCCGCTGGGCGAGCATGACCTGGCGGCGCTGCATCCGCCGGGCGTTCTGCAGCTGGAGCCGGGCGACGCCGATCGCCCACGGCACCGGGTCGTCCTCGGGCACGTCGGCGCTGCGGCGCCAGAGCGCCGAGAGCGTCGCGGCGAGCACGTCGTCGGCGGTGGCGGAGTCGGTGCGCCGCCAGAGGTAGCGGCGGACGGGATCGGCGACCGCGGCGGCGACCGCGGCGAACCGGTCGGGACCCGCGAGGGGAGCTGGCATGTGCCTCATGCTCCCTCCTGTCCGGGATCGGCGCACATCTTTCACCGGCGCGCCGGGCGGGACTCCGCGCTCTCCCAGCAGCGCGGGAGCGCGGGTCGGCGCTCAACGCCGCGAGGCGCCGACGAACTCCAGCCAGCCGGCCACGAACGGCTCGATGTCGTCCACCTCGTCCAGCGCGAGAGCGTCCAGATCGACTCCGCGGCACTCCAGCGTGAGGACGTGCCCGCGCACCCACGCGGCCGCGCGCACCGCGCCGGCTCCCTCCCAGACCTCGAAGGGCTCCGGAGCCCCGTCGACCGGGATCTCCGCGATCCGCGTGGGGGCGGGCAGCGCCTCCGGCTGCACGAACGAGACGGGCGCCTCCTCCCGGCAGCAGAGCAGCGCGACGTCGTGCCGCGGATCGCCGAGGGTCGTGCGGATCTCGACGGAGGGCCCCGGCCCGCCCGGGACCGCCTCGTCGGCGAGGAACGAGAGCCCCCGGGGGCCACCCGTCAGCGTCCACTCCGCCAGCAGCCGCGGACCGCTCCAGCCCGAGACCGCCCAGAGCGGGAGGTCGCCGAACGACCCGCGGATCCGCGCGACCCGCTCGGCGAGGTGCGCGGAGAACTCCTCCTCGCCGAGACGCCGCGCTCCGTCCATGGCCCGATCGTAGGTCGGGTGCCGCGGCACGGCCAGACCCCTCGCTACTGTGAACGTCGACCCCCGCCTCCCTTCCCCGCCGAGGAGCCCCATGCCCATCTGGACCCTGCACGGAGACGGCCGCACCGTCGAGCCCGGCGCCGTCGTCGCCCCCGGCGAGCGGCTCGCCTGGCCGGCGACGATCGCCATCGGCATCCAGCACGTCGTCGCCATGTTCGGTGCGACGTTCCTCGTGCCCGTGCTCACCGGGTTCCCGGTCGCCACGACCCTGCTCTTCTCCGGAGTCGGGACGCTGCTGTTCCTCCTGATCACGCGCAACCGGCTCCCCAGCTACCTCGGCTCGAGCTTCGCGTTCATCGCGCCCGTCACGGCCGCGACCACCGTCGGAGGGACGGGGTCGGCGCTCGCCGGAGTCGTCGCCGTGGGCCTCCTCCTGGTCGCCGTCGGCGTCCTCGTGCAGGTCGTCGGCCTCGGCTGGATCGACAGGCTGATGCCGCCGGTCGTCGCCGGCGCGATCGTGGCCCTGATCGGGTTCAACCTGGCTCCGACCGCGTACCTCAGCTTCAAGCAGGCACCGATCACCGGGACGATCACGCTCGCCGCGATCATCCTGTCGAGCGTGTTCCTCCGCGGCTTCCTCGGCCGCGTCTCGATCTTCCTCGGCGTGGTCATCGGCTACGTCGTCGCCCTGCTCCGGAACGAGATCGACTACTCCGCGGTCGGTGCGGCCGACTGGTTCGGCCTGCCGCCGTTCACCTTCCCCGACTTCGCCTCCGGATCCACGTGGTCGGGCATCGCGATGTTCCTGCCGGTCGTGCTCGTCCTCATCGCCGAGAACGTCGGCCACGTCCGCGGCGTCGCGACGATGACCGACGCCTCCGCCAACGCCAGCACCGGCCGGGCCCTGATCGCGGACGGAGTGGCGACCACCCTGTCCGGTGCCTTCGGCGGCTCCGGCACCACGACCTACGGCGAGAACATCGGAGTGATGGCGGCCACCCGCGTGTACTCGACGGCCGCCTACTGGGTCGCCGGCGTCACCGCGATCCTGCTCAGCCTCTCGCCCAAGGTCGGCGCCGTCTTCAACTCGATCCCGGCCGGAGTCCTGGGCGGCGCCACCACCGCGCTCTACGGCCTGATCGGCGTGATCGGCATCAAGATCTGGATCGACAACCGCGTCGACTTCTCGCGCCCGGTCAACCAGTACACCGCCGCGGTCTCCCTCGTGATCGCGATCGCCGGCTTCTCGTTCTCCTCCGGCGGCTTCGAGCTCGGCGGCATCGTCCTCGGCGCCGGCGCCGCCCTCGTGATCTACCACCTGGGCAACGCCATCGCCCGCTGGCGCCGCACCGGCGCCGACGACGGCGGCCCCCTCCCCGCCATCGGCCAGCTCGGCGGGGACCCGCAGGACCGCTGACCACGGCCTGCTCCGGCCTGCCGCTCCCGAGACGCCGCCGTGCCGTCCGGACGCCGCCCTCCCGCGGACGTCCCGGCGCGCACGGCGGCGTCTCGGCACCCGACGGAGCCGTCCCGGCGCGCGCACCGCAGCACCGCCTCCGCTTACCACGTTCGGGTCAGTCCGCAACCCGGTGCGCTCCCAGGCGGCTCCCGCCTAACGTCGAGCGTGACGACCGCAGCAGCGGAACGCCGCACACCGAGTGAGACAGCAAGGAGCACCACCGTGCCGCAGATCATCGAGACCGTCGACGTCAACGTCCCCGTGTCCGTCGCCTACAACCAGTGGACCCAGTTCGAGGAGTTCCCGCGCTTCCTCGACGAGGTCGAGTCGATCCAGCAGGTCACCGACACCCTCACCGTCTGGAAGGTGAAGGTCGGCCCCGTCGAGCGCGAGTTCGAGGCGAACATCACCGAGCAGCACCCCGACGAGCGCGTCGCGTGGAACAGCACCGGCGGCGAGACCGACCACGCCGGCGTCGTCACCTTCCACAAGCTCTCCGACACCGAGACCCGCGTCACCGTGCAGCTCGACTGGGAGCCCAAGGGCTTCCTCGAGACGCTCGGCTCGCTCGTCGGCGCCGGCAGCCACGCCGTGAAGAAGGACCTGAACAACTTCAAGGAGTACATCGAGAAGCAGGGCACCCCCGACGGTGCTTGGCGCGGCGACGTCGAGGCCTGAGCCGTGACCGACGCAGCCACCTCGTCCGAGGGCGAGAAGAAGGCGAACGGTCTCGGCGACGACGAGACCATCCCGCACTCCGAGGACGGGCTGGCGGTGGGGGTCTCCGGAGACTCGCACTTCAACCCCGAGGAGGACGCTCCCGAGGAGCCCTCCGAGAGCTGACGTTCTCCTCCGGGGAGCCCGACCGCTCTCCTCCGCGAGATGCCACTTGTGCACATGACACGCCACGAGGCGTGCGCACAGGTGGCATCTCGCGGTTGAAGGCTCAGCGCCAGGCCCGGGTGTACTGCGGGGGCACCGGCAGGTCCGCGCCGAGCTCGTGCGCCATCCGCACCGGAGCGTTCGGGTCGCGCAGCAGCTCGCGGGCGAGCAGCACGACGTCGGCGTCGCCGTTCGCGACCACGCCCTCCGCCTGCTCCGCCGTGGTGATGAGTCCCACGGCGCCGACCAGTGCACCGGTCGCCTTCCGCAGGTCGCGCGCGAACGGCACCTGGTAGAGCGGCGCCACCGGGATGCTGGCGTGCACGAGTCCGCCGGTCGACACGTCGAAGAGGTCCACGCCCTCAGCGCGCGCCCACTCCGAGACGGTGATCGTCTCCTCCAGCGTCCAGCCGCCCTCGGCCCAGTCGGTCGCGGAGAAGCGGACCAGCAGCACGAGCTCCCCGATCTCGGCGCGGACCGCGCGGACGACCTCGAGCAGCAGGCGCGCCCGGTTCTCGAGCGAGCCGCCGTAGGAGTCCTCGCGCGTGTTCGAGAGCGGCGACAGGAACTGGTGGAGCAGGTACCCGTGCGCGGCGTGCAGCTCGATCACGTCGAAGCCGGCGTCCGCGGCGCGGCGGGCGGAGGCGCGGAACGCCTCGACGAGGCCGGGCAGCTCCTCCGCGGCCAGCTCGCGCGGCTCCGCGTAGCCCTCGAACGCGACGGCCGAGGGAGCGACGGTCGGCCAGCCGCCGTCCTCCAGCGGCACGGATCCGCGTCCGCTCCACTCGCGGTAGGTCGACGCCTTCCGGCCCGCGTGGGCGAGCTGCACGCCGGCGAGCGCGCCCTGCCCGTGCACGAACTCGACGATCGGAGCCCAGGCGTCGCGCTGCTCGTCGTTCCACAGCCCGGTGTCCCAGGGGCTGATCCGCCCCTCGGGGACGACGGCGGTGGCCTCCGCGATGACGACGCCCGATCCGCCGCGCGCGAGCCCGCCGAGGTGCACGAGGTGCCACGAGGTGGGCACGCCGTCCTGCGCCTCCACCGAGTACTGGCACATCGGTGCCGCCCAGAGGCGGTTGCGGGCGGTCCTCGAGCGGAGCGTCAGCGGCTGGAACAAGGCGGTGTCGGTCATGTCTCTCCTGTCGTGCTTCTCCGCGGAACGCCGCTTCGGTACGCGATACGCCGGTGAGGGCGCACGCCGGCGGCATCTCGCGGAGGGGGTCACGTGCTCCAACCGGGAGGAGAGCCCGGCTATGCCCGGATCAGCGCGGCCAGGTCGACCCGGGCGCGTCCTGCCAGACGGTGCTCGGCGGAGCGAGCGACTCCAGCTCCTCGAACAGCGCGTCGGGGATCTCGAGCGCGTCGTCGGCCACGAAGGAGTCGTAGTGCTCGGCGGACGTGGCGCCGACGACCGTCGTCGTCACGCGGGGGTCGCGCGTCGAGAACTGCAGCGCGGCGGCGGCGAGCGGCACGCCCGCCCGCTCGCAGGCCGCTCCCATCGCCGCGACGGCGTCGACGATCTCGCGCGGCGCCGGCCGGTAGGCGTAGGAGGCGACCGGCTCAGGCCAGCGCACGAGGGCGCCTCCGCCGTAGACCGCCGCGTTGACGACGATCACGCCGCGGTCGACGGACGCGTCGATCAGCTCCTCGGAGGAGCGGTCGACGAGCGTGAAGCGGTTGTGGGTGATCACGGCGTCGAACAGGCCGGTGTCGACGTAGTGGCGCAGCATCGGCGCGGGTCCGCCCGAGATCCCGATCGAGAGGGCGACGCCCGCCTCCTTCATCGCGACGAGCGCGCGGACCGGGCCGTCCTCGGCGAAGGCCTCGTCGTACGAGATGCGCTCCGGGTCGTGCAGGTAGAGCAGGGGGAGGACGTCCATACCGAGGCGCTCGCGGCTCTCGTCGAGGCTGCGGCGCATCCGCTCGGCCGAGTAGCTGCCGGTGCTCGGGTCGCGGTCGAGCTTGGTGACCACGGTGATCCCCTCGGGGACGCCGCCGCGGGCCTGCAGGGCCTCGCCGATCAGGCGCTCGCTGTGGCCGCCGGCGTACTCGTTGGACGTGTCGACGACGGAGACGGCGCGGGTGGCGGCGTCGGAGTCGAAGACGCGCTCGAGGGCCGGCACCCGGTCGAGGTCGGCGACGCGCTCGGGGCGCCAGGAGGTGCCGAGGGTCAGCCGGGTGACGGTAACGCCGGACGGGCCGAAGGGCCGGAGGCGGGAGGACTGCGGAGTCATCCGCTCAGCCTGGCAGCGCCGGGGTCCTCCCCGCATCCCGCGGAGGATGAACGGTCAGTGGACGAGAGGGCTCTGCCCGACGACGCCGAAGCCCAGGAGCGTCGTCGCGAGCGTCCCGGCGGAGAGGTGGGCGATCCGGAAGACGGTGTCGGAGCGGCGCGGCCGCCTCCGAGGTCGACGAGGTGTCGTGCTCGACGGGATCCCTCCGCGGGGCCTTCCTCGGGGCGCGATGACCGGCGGCGGACCGGCGCGAGGCCGCCGTGACGGCCGGACGCGGGCCGGTGGTGCGGCCTAGGCTCGGCGCGTGACCGTCGATACCGCCGCCGCCGACTCCTCCGCCCGCTCCGCCGTGCTCGACGCTCTCGCCACTCCGGCGCTGGTGCTCGACGAGGCGGTGCTCGACCGCGACATCGCCGCCGTCGCCGCGGCTTCCCGCGAGCGGGGCCTGGCGCTCCGCCCCCACGCGAAGACGCACAAGTCGCTCGAGATCGCCCGGCGCCAGCTCGCCGCGGGGGCCGTCGGCCTCACCGTCGCGACCGTCTCGGAGGCCGAGGTCTTCGCCGCGGGAGGGATCCGCGACCTCTTCATCGCCTACCCGCTCTGGGTCGACGCCGAGCGCGCCGGGCGGCTCCGCCACGTCCTCGCGAGCGCCCGTGTGCGGGTCGGCGTCGACTCGGCGGAGTCGGCCGAGCGCCTGGCCGCGGCCCTGCCCGAGCGCGAGGGGCTCGAGGTCGTCGTCGAGATCGACTCCGGCCACCACCGCAGCGGCGTGCTCCCCGCCGAGGCCGGCGCGATCGCCGCGGCCGCCGTCTCGGCCGGGCTCGACGTCGCCGGCGTCTTCACCTTCCCCGGCCACAGCTACGCGGCCGGAAACGGAGCGGCGGCCGCCCGCGACGAGGCGCGCGCGCTCGCCGAGGCGGTCGCGTCGCTCGCGGCGTCCGGAGTCGAGGCCCGCGTGGTCAGCGGTGGCTCGACCCCCTCGGCGGCGTTCGCCGACTCCTCGGTGCTCACGGAGCTGCGCCCCGGGGTCTCGGCCCTCGGCGACGCCCAGCAGTGGGAGATCGGCACGATGGCGCCCGAGGACATCGCCGTCACCGTCCTCGCCACGATCGTGTCCCGCCGCGGCGACCACCTGATCGCCGACGCGGGCAGCAAGGTGCTCTCCTCCGATCGTGGCGCGGCCTCGAGCGGCTTCGGCCGCCTCCCGGAGCACCCGGAGGCGCGCATCCCGGTGCTCTCGGAGCACCATGCGACGATCACCGGTGTCGACCTGCCCGTGGGGACGCGGGTCCGGATCGCGCCGAACCACGTCTGCGTCGCGGTGAACCTGGCCGACGAGTACCGCGTCCTCCTCCGCGACGGCGGCGGCGCCGTCTGGCCCGTCGACGCCCGCGGGCGGAACAGTTAGGCGATCCGCGAGCGCGGGATCCGCAGGCCGAGCAGCGCGCTCGCCGCCAGCAGCACGAAGGCGGAGGCGAAGGCCGCGGTCGGCGATGCGGCGTCGGCGAGAGCGCCTGCGAGCAGCGGCCCGATCACGCCGCCCAGGTCGGACGCGGCCTGGAACACCGACACCGGCTTGCCGCCGCGCTCGCCCGCGGCGTCACCGACCAGCGCACCCGGGGCCGTGCCCATGAAGGCGGCCGCCGCTCCGTAGACGCAGAGCAGCACGACGAGCAGCCACAGCTCCGAGACGAACGGCATCGCCAGCATCGCCACCGCCGCGACGGAGAACCCGCCGATCAGCGCCGGGCGCCGGCCGACCGTGTCGACGAAGCGGCCGGCGGGCGCGAGCGCGATCGTCTGCACCACCGCGGCGATCGCGAACGCGATGCCGGTCCAGGCGGGCTGCCCGCCGAGCCCCTCGACGACGAGCACGGGGACGAGCGTCGCGCGGACTCCCATCGCCGACCAGCCGAGGGCGAAGTTCGCCAGCACCGCGCTCTGGTACCGGCGATCGCGGGCCACCTCGCGCAGAGGCTTCGTCCTCGCCGCGGCGGACGGTGCCGCGTCGCGCTCCGGCCGCTGCAGCAGGATCAGCGCGACGAGCCCCGCGATCGCGAGCGTGCCGGCGTAGAAGAAGAAGGGGGCGGTGAGCGAGATCGCCGTGAGCACGCCGCCCACCGCGGGGCCCGCCATGCCGCCGAGCAGGAAACCGCCCTGGTAGAAGCCGATCGAGCGGCCGCGCCGCTCCGGGCTCGCGGTGCGCAGGAGGAGCGTCATCGCCGCGACGGAGAACATCGCGGAGCCGATGCCGCCGACTCCGCGCAGCAGGAGGAGGTGCGGGTAGTCGGAGGCGAAGCCGACCAGCGCCGAGGAGAGCGCGACGATGCCGATGCCGACGGCGAGCACGACCCGCTCGCCGAACCGGTCGACGAGCGGCCCCACGAACGGATTCGCGACCAGCCGCATCAGCGCGAACGCCGAGACGACCGCGCCGACCGCCGTGTAGTCGACGCCGAAGCTGCGCACGTAGGTCGGCAGCACCGGCACGACGACGCCGAACCCCAGCATCACGAAGAAGGCGACGACCCCCAGCACGAGCACGTCCCGCGGCAGTCGCTCGCTGTCTCGGGAACGCCACGGGAATCGCACCTGTCGACGCTACCCCTTCTCGAGCGCCCGGCCCGCGCCTCGATGTGTCGAGTTCGCGCCGACCGTCCGACACCCTCTCCGCGATGGATACGGTCCCAGGACCCGGCGGATCTGCAGGCGAATGAGGAGACGTCATGAAGAGTTCTCTGTGGTTCGGGTCCGGTCTCGCTGTCGTCGCGCTGGCGCTGACGTCGGTTCTCGGGGCGCAGGTGGCCTCGGCCGCTCCGATTCAGCCGAACAAGAACTGCGAGTACGAGTTTCAAGGGGGGTGCGTGAAGTGGTACACCGGCGTCTCGACCTGCGATCACATCGTCGAGACCAGTGCCCCGGAACATCGCAAGAAGGCCTGCGCGGTCTGGGTCACGACGGGGACGATGCACATCGAGCGATGAACGATGGTGGACCGCACGACCGCCTCATCGGCGGTACTCGTATCCGTGCTGCTCCTCGTGGGCTGCACCGAGCCGGGAGGCGATCAGGAGGCCGCTCCCTGCGTCCCGCTCGAGCGCACGTGGAACGACTACGCGCCGGAACTCGATCCCGTTCTGCGTCCACCGTTTCGCGAAGCCCTCGAGGGCTTCGACGGAAGCTCCTCGAACTCGATCGCGTCCGACGCTGCTCGTCTCGCCACGAGCAATCTGCTCTCCGCGATCTCCGGGGATCGACGAGCGAGCGAGTACTTCTGGAACGCCATGGACCTGATCGGCCGTGAGTGCGCCGAGGCGGGAGTCCCGCTGTCGTTCGACCACCACAGCGAGCAGCTGACGACGGGGAGCAGCGCCGACCTTGGGCGCCCGCCCTGGGCTCTCGATCCGCCGCCTCAGCCGGAGAGCGGCACGATCGAGCCGACGATCCCGGAGTAGCTCACGTAGTAGAGGACGCCGTCGCGGTGGAGGACGCCGCGGCCGGGGTAGCTCTCGTCCGGTCCGTCGGGCCCGTCGAGGAAGCCCGGAGCCGCGGTGTCGTCGGCGGTGAACCCATCCGCGAGGAGCGCGGCGCTCCGATCCGGCCACTCCGCGTCCGGGACCGCCAGCTGCCCGACCACGACCGACACGTCGCCCTGGCCGCTCCACCGGCAGAGCACCCCGTCCTCGGCGATCTCCTGCACGACGGGGTAGTCGACGTCGTAGACCGTCGCCTCGGGCGAGAGGGCGAGGCCGTCCTCGGCGAGCGACGCCTCCTCCTCGGCCGTGAGCAGGTCCTCGCAGGGGAGCAGGGCGGTGGCCGGGGTCGCGGTGGGCAGCGGAGTCGCGCTGCCGGCGCTCGCGGTCGGCACGGCACTGCTCGGCGTCGGAGCGCTCGAGATCAGCGGTGGAGCTGTCGTCGAGGCCGTCCCCCCGTCGGCGCTTCCCGTGCAGCCGCTCAGCGCGAGCAGCCCCGCCGCGCAGGCGAGCAGCGCACCGGCGCCCCTCGCGGTCGTCGTCCGGATCATCGCGAGCCCCCTCGTCCGCGGCAGCCGCATCGCCGCCCCCTCGATCCTCTCCTCCGCCCTCGCCGGCTGTCCACCGCCCCCGGCCGGCGCAGAGGCGACTACCGCTTCGGCCCCGCGCCGATCGCCCAGACCCGCGGCGGCACGGTGCCGTTGACCGCGTGGTCGCCGACGATCCGCGCCTTGAACACCCACGGATTGTGGCTCGCGGCCGTGCGCGCGTTGCGCCAGTGCCGGTCGAGGTTCTTGCGGGTGCTCACCCCGGAGGCGCCCAGCGCGTCGAAGAGGTCGGAGGTCGCCCGGGTGGCCAGCTGCGTCAGGACGATCTGGGCCTGCGCCGTCTCGAGCTCGGCGAGGTCGTTCTGCCGCTCGTCCTCGAGCGGGTCGCCGTCGAGGGCCGCGTCGTGCGCCCGCTGCAGCGCGACCGCCGCGCGCTCCACGATCGCCGCTCCCGCATAGGCGGCGGCCGAGACCTGTCCCACCACCTGCAGAATCTGCGGATCCGCCGCGAACGACTCGGCGTTCCCGTGCGAGAAGATCCGGGTCCGCGCCCGCACCTCGGCCGCGATCTCGCGCTCGGCCCCCGCGATCGAGCCCGCCAGCACGGCCAGCAGCACCGCCTGGTAGAACGCGGTCTGGTAGCGGAACCGGGTCTCGAAGTCGATCACGTCCTCGGCCGCGACCACCGCCTCCGTGAAGGTGCTCGTCCCCGAGCCGGTGGTGCGCTGGCCGAAGCCGTCCCAGTCGTCGGCGTGCTCGACGCCCGCCTGGCGCGCGTCGACGATCGCGATCACCTTCTGCCCGGTGTCGGTGCGCTGGGCGAAGGTGTCGATCCAGTCGGCGAAGACGCTGCCGGTGGAGTAGTACTTCGTGCCGGTCACCGTGAACCGCGTCGGGTCGCCCTCGACCGGAGCGACCTTCGTCTGCACGTCGCCGATCGCGACCGTGCCGACCTCGGTCCAGGCGTTGCCGCCGAGCTCGCCGTCGGCGAAGCGCCGGAGCCAGCGCTCGCGGGTCCCGTCGGTCGCGAGCAGCCGGTCCTCGACCAGGGCGAAGTGGCCGCGGAGCGCCTGGGGCAGGTTGGAGTCGGCGGCGGCCAGCTCCGTCAGCAGGCGGAACAGCTGGGGGAGGCTCGCGCCGGCCCCGCCGGACTCCAGCGGCACGCGCACCGCGCCGAACCCGGCCTCCGCCAGCGCTCGGATCTGCGCGACCGGCAGCTGGCGCGCGCTCTCGCGCGCCGCCGCCCCCGCCGCGATCTCGGCGAACAGCGGCCGGAACCGCCCCGCCAGCTGCTCGTAGTCCACCTCGGGCACGGCCCGCACGTCGGTCGCGGTCATCGTCGGCTCCTGTTCCGCTGCGCCCACCTCGGGCCGCTCGTGCTCGACGGTAGGGGAGGAGCCCGGTCCGCGGTCCGCCCGTGACGCCCGGTGTCCCTCCGTGACCTCCGGTGTCCCTCCGTGACGCCCGGATCGGGGAATGCCTCGCCCCCGGGGCTGTTGGCCCAGGGGATGTCCTCCACCACTCCCGTCCCCCCGTCCGACCCCCGCAGCGCCCTCGTCGTCGGTGCGACCGGCATCGGCGGCTCCGCCCTCGTCGACCTGCTCACCGAGCAGGGCTGGCCGGTGACCGCCCTCTCGCGCCGCCCGATCGACGCGCGCCCCGGCGTCACTCCGCTCGCCGCCGACCTGCGCTCCGCCGAGGACCTGGCCCGCGTGCTCGCCGACCAGCGCCCCACGCACGTCTTCTTCACCGCCTGGTCGCGCCAGGCGACGGAGGAGGAGAACATCGCGGTCAACGGCGGCATGGTCCGCGACCTCCTCGCCGCGCTCGCGCACGCTCCCGTCGAGCACGTCGCGCTGGTGACCGGCCTCAAGCACTACCTGGGCCCGTTCGAGGCGTACGGGCAGGGCGCGATGCCCGACACCCCGTTCCACGAGGAGGAGGAGCGCCTCGACGCCCCGAACTTCTACTACGCGCAGGAGGACGAGCTCTTCGCCGCGGCCGGGCGCGCCGGGTTCACCTGGTCGGTGCACCGTTCGCACACGGTCATCGGGCACGCCGTCGGCAACGCGATGAACATGGGGCTGACCCTCGCGGTCGCGGCGTCGATCCACCGTGCCGAGGGCACCCCGTTCGTGTTCCCCGGCTCGCTCACGCAGTGGAACGGACTCACCGACATGACCGACGCGACGATCCTCGCCGAGCAGATGCTCTGGGCGTCGACGTCGGAGGCGGGCCGTGACCAGGCCTTCAACGTGGTCAACGGCGACGTCTTCCGCTGGCGCTGGATGTGGACCCGGATCGCGGAGCACTTCGGCGTCGAGCCGGTCGGCCCGGGGGAGGAGCCGCAGCCGCTCGAGCAGCAGATGGCCGGTGCCGAGCCCGTCTGGCGGCGCCTCGTCGACGAGCACGGGCTGATCGAGCCCGACCTCTCCCGCGTCGCCTCCTGGTGGCACACCGACGCCGACCTCGGCCGGAACCTCGAGGTCGTCACCGACATCGGCAAGTCCCGCCTCGCCGGCTTCACGGCGTTCCACCGGACGGTCGACTCGTTCACGGCGCTCTTCGACCGCTACCGCGCGGAGCGCCTGATCCCCTAGCGGTTCGCTGCGGCGCCCCTCGCGATGAGCACGTCCGGCGAGAGCTGGTGGCGCACGAAGCGGAGCGTGAAGCTGCGGCGGTCTCCTCCGGAGACCCGCTCGGCGAGGACGCGGATGCCGAGGACGGCGACGACGCGCCACTGCTCGGTCTCGTGGGCGACGACGGCGCAGAAGAGGTCGCCCGGGCGCACCTCGTCGACGGTGGTGGTGAGGCTGTTCGTTCCGTGGGTCATCTGGCCGCTCCTGGTTCCGGCGGACCTCGCGGACGGCGCTTCGGGTGCGCCGCGCAGCCGTCCGCCGGTCGCTCGAGAGGGGGGCCCGAGCGGCCGGCGGCCGGTCATGCGTGCGACAGCAGGGACGAGCCCGCCGGAACGACCCCGTGCCGCAGGAGCAGTGTAGGACTGCGACCCTGACCGTGGCGCGGAATGTCAACCACTTGCGAGCGCGCTCCCGGGGTTCTCAGGCCCGGAGACGACGGAACCCGCCTCCCGGGCGGGAAGGCGGGTCGTGTCGGTGTGCGGCGGCGGAGCCTGATCGGGAGCGGCTCCGGCGCGGAGGGTCAGGCGGCGGGCTCGGCGCGGCGCAGCGGAACGGCGGCGTTGCTCGTCGGCTCGGGCACGATGCGGAGGCCGGCGCCGCTGTTGGCGCGCTCCATGAGGGCCTCGACCCACTCCGGGTTGATCGTGGGCTGACGGCTGCCCTTGAACTCGAACTGGATCGGGATGGTCGGGTGCATCCATACGCCGCGGCGGCCGGTGCCGGCCTGGGGGCTCGCGTCGAGGGTGAGCAGGAAGCGCTCGTCGCGGCGGAACTTGTTGATGATGACGATCTGGAGGTGGGCGAGGGCGCGGTCCTCGACCTCGATGGCGGCGGGGGGAGTGCCGTACAGGATGTTGCCCATGGTGTGCTCCGATCTGACGTGCGAGTGGCTGACGTCCGTCACTCTATATCGCTAGAAAGACTTCCTACTAGTTGAGCTAGCTACTTACGTCGCGGACTGCGTTTTCTGTCCATCGCCGCCGGTCGCCTCGATTCTCCGACGGACCCGGGGCGCGGCAGAAGTCCCTCGGAGTGAACTCTCGGGGACGCACGGCCACGGCCGCGTGGACGCGCGTCAGGCGCGGCGCTGCTCCAGCACGCCGTCGGCGTACTCGCCGATCGGCTCGCCCGCGAGCTCCTGGGCGGCGTCGACCGTCTCGGAGTCGGCCGGGCGCTCGACGATGTCGCGCATCGTCTGCAGGAAGCGGATGACGGTCCCGGCCTCGGAGGGGTTGAGCGTCTCGGCCGCCTCGA
This sequence comes from Rathayibacter sp. AY2B5, assembly GCF_002931645.1. NCBI lineage: Bacteria > Bacillati > Actinomycetota > Actinomycetes > Micrococcales > Microbacteriaceae > Rathayibacter > Rathayibacter sp. AY2B5. Next base: position 114,042 of record NZ_PSUE01000005.1, read on the forward strand.
GCATGCGGCGGTGCATCTCGTCGAGCGTCTCGCGCACCTCGCGGTGGGAGGTGGGGGTGGCGACGATGCGGATGGCCCGGCGGTCGCTCGGGTGCGGCTCCCTGACCACGTGCCCGCTCTTGACCAGCCGGTCGATCAGCACGGTCGTGGAGGCGGAGGAGATGCCGAGGTAGGAGGCCAGGTCCTTCGGGCTGACGTGCACGCCCTTCTGCTGGCGGCGCATGAGGAACTGCACGGCCAGCAGGTCGTTCTCGCCCATGCCCATGGATCCGCGGGTCCGTCGGCGCATCGCGGCCTCCGCCGTGCGGAAGGCGCGCATCGCGGCGAGGACCTCCACCGCTCCGGGCTCGGTCGCCTCACCCGAGAACCAGAAGGCCCCGGGTCGCTTCAGCGTGACCTCATCCATGCCGAACAGTCTAGACAGTCTCGTAGCAAGAACATCTAGACAAGCCAACCTCCCCCGAGGTGCTTGCCTGGAAGGGCGGCGACCACTACGAAGGGACTACTAGTTAGACGAGCTAGTGACTCATTCGCGAAGGGAGCTGCCCGTGCTGGACGAACTCGACCGCCTGCAGCCGCTCCTGGCCGACGTCGTGGATCCGCTGGTCGGCTCCACCCTGGCCGGTCGCTACCTCGTGCTCGAGCGGGTGGGGGAGGGCGGCAGCGCCGTCGTCTACCGCGCCCGCGACCTCCGCCTCGCCCGCCAGGTCGCGGTCAAGGTCCACCGCGACGTCCCGGACACCCCCAACGAGCGGGCGCGTCGCGAGCGCGAGATCCGCTTCCTGATCGACTCGCGTCACGCCTCCGTGGTGGACGTCCTCGACCAGGGCGAGATCCCCGGCGAGGAGGGCGACCTCGCGTTCCTCGTCCTCGAGTACTTCGACCGCAGCGACCCGGCGGCCGACTGGTTCGGCTCCGGCGATGAGCGGCTCGTCGCGGAGGTCGGCGCTCAGGTGGCCGATGCTCTCGCGCACCTGCACGCGCAGGGCGTCCTCCACCGCGACGTGAAGCCCGAGAACGTCCTCGTCCGCTCGCGCGCCACCGCATCCGGCTTCTCCGCGCACGAGGCCAAGCTCAGCGACTTCGGGATCGCCCGCTCGGTCGACGACGCCCGGCTCACCCGCTCCGACGTGCTGGTGGGCACCGCCGCGTACCTCAGCCCCGAGAGCCTCGGCTCCGGCCCGGTCGGACCGGCGTCCGACGTCTACTCGCTCGGGCTGGTCCTGCTCGAGGCCGTCTCGGGCCGCAGGGCCTACACCGGCACGACGCTCGAGATCTCGATCCAGCGCCTCCACCACGCGCCCGTCGTCCCGGAGTCGGTCCCGGCGGAGTGGCGCGAGCTGCTGACCGCGATGACCGCTCTCGATCCGGCCGACCGCCCCTCCGCCGAGGAGGTGGCACGCCGGCTCTGGGCGCGCCTGGCCGGCGGCCCCGCCGCAGCCCCCTCCCGCAGCGGAGTCACGGGCACGGTCGCCCTCGTCGCCACGGGCCTGGTCGGCGCGGTGACGGCCCTCTCGCTCACCGGCTGGCTGGGCTGAGCGCCCCGAGCGGTCCTCGTCCGCTCAGGTTCCTCGCGAGCGTGCTCCCGTAGGCTCCGGGCGACCCTCGACCGACCCCGAGCCGCGTCGCCGCGGACCGAACGGAGCCGATCCCATGAGCCCGCGCCGCCTCTTCCGCCTGCTGTCGATCGTCGAGGCGGTGACCTGGACTCTCCTGATCGTCGGGATGCTGCTGAAGTACGCGGCCGGTGCCGGCGACTGGCCGGTGAGCGTCGCCGGGCCGATCCACGGGTTCGCGTTCCTCGCCTACGGAGCCGCGGGCCTGGTGCTCGCGGTGAACCAGCGGTGGTCGGCGGGCGCGACGGCGCTCGCCGTCGTCAGCGCGGTCGTGCCCTACGCGACGGTGCCGCTGGAGCGCGGCTTCGAGCGCCGCGGCCTGCTGGAGGGCCCGTGGCGGACGCACGCGACGGACGACCCGCGCGACCGGCGCGTGACGAGCCGGCTCCTCCGCTGGGCGCTCGCGCGGCCCGTGCTCGCCGGGGCGCTGGTCCTGGCTCTGGTCGCCGTCGTCTTCGCGGCGCTGCTGGTGGTCGGCCCGCCCGGGGGCGGCGAGGCCTGATCCCGAGCGCGGCGCGCCTCAGACGGGGCGCGTCTCCGCGTCGATGAGGATCTCGGCGGCGCGACGCGCGTGCAGGGCGGCCTCCGGGGTTCCGGCGATGGCCGCGGTGGTCTGGGCGCCCTCGGCGAGGATCGCGAGCTGCGCGGCGAGCTCGGCGCCGCCACCCGCCTCCTCGGCGAGGGTCGCGAGGAAGCGCTGGAACGTCTCCTTGTGGTCGCGCGCCATCTCGGCGACCATCGGGTTCGACGAGCCGAGCTCCCCGAAGGCGTTGATGAAGCCGCAGCCGCGGAACGAGTCCTCGGAGAACCAGTCGAAGAGGAAGTCGTAGATCGCGAGCAGCTTGCCGCGAGGTCCGTCCGCCGCGGCGACCCGGGTGGTCACGCCGAGGGTCCACTGCTCGTGCCGGCCGTGCAGGACGGCGACCACCACCGACTCCTTGCTCGGGAACTCCGAGTAGAGGCGCTTCAGCGAGACGCCCGCGGCCGTGCGGAGCTCGTCCATCCCGACGGACTGGATGCCGCGCTCGTAGTAGAGCCGGTCGGCGGCCGCGAGGATCGCCTCGCGGGGAGGGCGCTCGTCGAGGATCGGGGACATCCCTCCATGGTAGGCGGTACCAGAACGGGCGTTCTCGGTCGGCGGCCGCGCTCTCCGCAGGGGATCCGGGGGTCGGACGCTGCTGCTAGCGTCGCGCTCGGGTGCGCGGGCGCCCGGGAACGGGAGGCGGACGCATGGTCGTCGCGATGCAGGCCGAGGGATTCGACGGGCCGGAGGCGCTGCGCGCCGTCGAGGTCGATCCGGGGGAGCCGGCGCCCGGCAGGGTGCGGATCGCGGTGCGCGCCGCGGGCGTGAACCCGGCCGACGCGAAGCTCCTGCGCGGGATGTTCGGGCGCGGGCGGGTGCCGGTCCGGCCGGGCAGCGAGATCTCCGGAGTCGTGACCACGGTCGGCGAGGGGGCCGAGGGGCCGCTCGGCGCGATCCGCGTGGGCGACGAGGTCGTGGCGTTCCGGGTCTCCGGCGGCTACTCCGCCGAGCTGGTCGCGCCCGCGAGCGCGGTCCTGCCCAAGCCCGCCGGGCTCGGCTGGGCGGCGGCCGCGGGCCTGCTGCTGGCCGGGACGACCGCCGAGCACCTCGTCGAGGCCACCCGCGTCTCCTCCGGGGTCACCGTCCTGGTGCACGGGGCGAGCGGAGCCGTCGGCTCGCTCGCTGTGCAGCTCGCGGTCGCCCGCGGAGCACGGGTGCTGGGCACCACGAGCGAGCGCGGCGAGGAGGTCGTCCGCCGCTTCGGCGCGGAGCCGGTCCGCTACGGCGCCGGGCTGGAGGAGCGCGTGCGCGCCCTGGCCCCCGGCGGCGTCGACGTCGCGCTGGACACGGCGGGCACCGACGAGGCGCTGGACGCCTCGGTGGCTCTGGTCGCCGACCGCTCGCGCATCGCCACTGTGGCCGGCTTCGAGCACGCCGCCCGCCTCGGCGGGATCCTGATGCTCGGCGGCGGACCGGGAGCCGATCCCGGCACCGCGCTCCGCGACGCCGCCCGGCCGGGCCTGCTCGACCGCGCCGGTCGCGGGGAGCTCGAGGTCGTGCTCGGGCCCTCCTTCCCGCTGACCGAGGCGGCCGCCGCGCTCGCCCTCGTCGAGTCGGGCCGCGCGCGCGGCAAGACGGTCCTGCTCCCCTGAACGAGACGTCCTCCCTCGACCTGCCGGCCCTCGGGCCCTTCGACTCCGCCGGCGCCGCGAGCCTCCTCCGCAACCACGCCCTCCCCGGAGTGGAGCGGGTCTCGGCCGACGGCCGGCGCCTGGAGCGCCTGCTCACCCTCGACGGGGCGCCGCGGCCGATCGTGCTCGAGGTGACGGAGACCGGGCTGCGGGTGGAGGCGGAGCCGGACGTGCTGACGCCGGCGGCCGCGGTCGTCCGTGCCTGGTTCGACCTCGACTCCGACGTCGTGGCGATCGGCGCCGAGCTCTCGCGGGACCCGCTGCTCGCCCGCTCCATCGCGGCCCGACCGGGGCTGCGCGCGACGCAGTACCCGGAGGCGTTCGAGGCGGCGGTGATGGCGGTCCTCGGCCAGCAGGTGTCCGTCGCCGCGGCCCGGACCTTCGGCGGACGGACCGCCGCGGCCTTCGGCGCCCCGGGGGAGCGCGGTCTGCTGGCGTTCCCGGCACCCGCCGCCCTGCTCGCGCCGGAGTTCGAGGCGCTGCGCTCGGCGATCGGGATCACCAACGCCCGGGCGCGGACGGTCCGGGCCGTCGCCGAGGCCTTCGCCGCCGGACCCGTGCTCGACCGCGCGGGCGACCTGCCGGAGCAGCGGCGCGCGCTCCTCGCGATCCCGGGCATCGGGCCGTGGACGGCCGACTACCTCGCGCTCCGGTTCCTCGGCGATCCGGACGCCTTCCCCGCCGGCGACCTGGTGCTGCGGAAGGCGCTCGGCCGGGTGAGCACGGCGGAGGCGGAGGCGGCGTCGCAGGCGTGGCGGCCGCACCGGGCGCACGCGGCGTTCCACCTGTGGGCGAGCACCGGAGCGGTCTGAGCGGGTGGACGACCCGAGTCGAGAGCCGCGCCCGGACCGGCGGCCGGGACCGGCCGCCGACGGATCAGGTCAGGTACTCGACGTCGTCGTACAGGATCGGTGCGTCCTCGGCGTCCGGATCCTCGACCGGGACGTCCTCGTGCTCGAGGATGACCGCGACGCCCGGGGAGACCAGCACGCAGACCTCGCGCTCGCCGGCGACCGTGAAGCTCACCATGTCGCCGCGGTTGCGCACGGCCTCGACCAGGCGCTTCTCGAGCTCCTCGGTGTCGAGGGAGACGGCGAGGAGGAAGCGGCGGCCGTCGATGCTGAGCGTGGTGCGCCGCATCGTCGCCTCGGGCTCGGGAGGCGTGCCCCGTCCGCCGCGGCCCGGCGTGACCGCCTTGACCCGCAGCGACGAGGCGTGCATCCGGATGACGGCGTTCACGAGCCCGCCTCCGGGCGCGACTCGTGGTGGCGGCGGCCGCCGGAGCGGCGGTCCTCCTTCATCTCGGACTCGAAGAGGTGGCGGCGTCCGCCTGCGAGCTCGTCGCGCGCGGCGCGCTCCTGCTCCCGGAACGCGGCGTAGTAGGTGTCGTCGTAGTCCTCGACGATCTGGAAGGTCCAGCGCCCCTCGATGACGTTGCGGCCGACGAGCTCGGCCTCGATCCGCTCGGCGGTCGCGGCGTGGCCGGCCTCGCGCAGCGCGTCGACGGCCTCGCCCAGAGCGAGGTCGGCCGCGCCGGTGAGCCGGTGGAAGCCGTAGAGCAGACCGCGGGCATGCTCGACCGTCTCGAGCGCCTCCGAGAGCTTCCCGAGCGCCGCCACGGTGGCGTCGTCGAGACCCTCCGGGCGCAGGTGCGCGGAGTCGGGGTGGTCGTGTGAGCTGCTCATCCAGGTGAGCTTAGGCCGACCTAAATGCTCTGTGACCCCCTTGCGCCGCCGCCGGGAATGGTTCGTGCCCGGAGCGGCAGGGCGGTCAGGTGCACGTCGCGGAGCACTCCGTCGTCGGCGATGGCCGTCAGGAAGGTGCAGGCCGGCTGGCGCCTCCGATCCGTCGGGGAGCCCGGGTTGAGCAGGCGGAGACCCGCCGGGGAGACGGTGTCCCAGGGGATGTGGCTGTGCCCGAAGACGAGCACGTCGGAACCCGGATGGGCGGCGTCGGCGCGGGTCTCGCGGCCGGTCGCCGCTCCGGTCTCGTGCACCACGCGGACGTCGAGGCCGGCGATGCGCGCGCGCGCGACCTCGGGCAGGCGGGCGCGCAGCGGCTCCGGATCGTTGTTGCCCCACACGGCCAGCAGGAGCGCCGCCCGCTCCTCCAGCGCGTCCAGCGTCGCCTCGTCGACCCAGTCGCCCGCGTGCACGACCAGGTCTGCCTCGTCGACCGCGTGCCACACCTCGTCCGGGAGGGCCTTCGCCCGCTTCGGGAGGTGCGTGTCGGCGAGCAGGAGGAGGCGGACCGGACCGTCGACCTCGGGTGGAGAGCCGTCGGGGCCGGGCTGGAGCAGGGGCATCAGCGGGCGGGGCCGGGCGTCGGCTCCACTCCGCCGTCGGCGCCGGGCTCGGTCGCGGTGCCGGAGCTGCGGAGGCGGGCGTCGAGCGCCTCGAGGTCGGCGGCGAACCAGAGGTGGTCGCCGCGGTTCGACTCGACGACGAAGGCCTGCAGCGCGCTCGACTCCGCCACCGGTCCGCTGACGTCGCCGAGGATCACCAGCCGCTTGCCGTACGAGACGAACTTCTGCACGAACTCGCCGGCGATGCCGGAGCGCAGGCGGAGGAACTCGGGGTCGAGCCGGCCGACGGGCACCACGATCGTCTCGACATCGCCGCCGTAGGTCTCGCCGATGAGCGCGATCGCGTCGTCCGGGGTCGAGAGCGCGCCTCCGTCGTCGTCGACGAGCAGGAGGGGGACGCCCTGGCGGGTCTCGGTTCTCATCGGGCCAGCCAAGCACGTCGGCCGGGGAGAGGCGAGCAGTGCCGTCCGGGCCTCCGCTCGGGGCGTCCCCTCCTGCGCCGGTCGTGCTTGCGGGGACACGCCGATCAGGCGTCCGGACGGGCTGCCCGCACCGCCGCTACGAGCCCGGCAGCTCGACGCGGCGCTTGAAGCCCACGTGCGAGTCGACGAAGCCCAGGCGCAGGTAGAAGCGGTGGGCGTCGGTGCGGGCGGCGTCCGAGGTCAGCTGGACGAGCGGCGTGCGGAGCTCGATCGCAGCGACGTCCAGCACCCAGCGCATCAGGGCCGTGCCGATCCCCGCCGACCGCTCGGCGCTCGCCACCCGGACCGCTTCGACGAGCAGGCGGGAGCTGCCGCGGCGCGCCATCCCGGGGATCACGGTCAGCTGCAGCGTGCCCACCACGGCTCCGGTGCGGTCGATCGCGACCACGAGATCGTTGCCCGGGTCCTGCGCGATGCTCCGGAAGGCGGCCTCGTAGGCGGCCTCGTCCTCCTCGGCGGCGACGTCTCCGCGCCCGGCGCTGATCGGGTCGTCGGAGAGGAGCCGGACGAGCGCGGGGAGGTCGTCGAGCACCGCGCGGCGGAGGAGGAGGCTCCTCTCCCCGGGGCCGGCGTCGCAGGGGAGGGTCAGGTCGGCGATCATGCCCTCATCCTCCCTCTGCTCCACGGCGGGAGCGGTCGTCGGAGGCGGGCAGGAAGCGGCTGAGAGCGACAGGGGGATCCTGGTGCCCGGTCCGCACGTCCACGCGCCGCGTCCCGCAGCCGACGCAGCGGACGTACACGACGACGCCCTCGCTGGTCCGGTGGGCCGACTCGGTCGTCCAGCCGTGCTCGTGCGGATCGACGGCGGGAGCGAGCGGCTCGGAGGGGTGCGGGGAGGGGGCGGAGGTGCGCATGGGAGCCACTGTGCTGTCATGGTCTTATGCAGCTCAACCCTTACGGCGAGTACGCGGTCCTGCTCGCCGCCTCCCTCGCGAACGACTGGCCGTCCGACCGCGAGGGCATCGAGGCGCGCACGCGCGAGTTCGGCATGACGATGGCCTTCGAGTCCGGCCCGGACGACCACGCCCGGACACGCGACGTGATCGACGAGTGGCTGGAAGTGGTCGACGCGCCGACTCCGAGCGACCGGGCGACGTCGCTGAACCGCCAGATGGCCGCGATCGCCGCGTATCCGCGCCTGACCGACCACGACGACGAGGGCTGGCACCTGCACTACCGCGACCGGGACCAGTCCCTGGCGCACGTCCTCCACGCCGTCATCGCGGTGGGCACGGCGCTGCACCTGACGACCCGGGGGATGAGCCGTCTCCTGCGGTGCGAGGCCGGTCGGGCGCCGGGCGACCACTGCAGGAACGTCGTCGTCGACGTGACGCGGAACGGCCGGCAGCGGTACTGCTCCGTCCGCTGTGCGAACCGGGCCGCGGTCCGGCGGCACCGCCTGCGGCACGCGGAGTGAGTCCGCGCGGCCCCGTCACTCCGCCGCGTCGCCGCCCGGCTTCATCCAGAACGGGGAGTAGTGGTAGCCGTCGAGGTCGTCGAACTGGCGCTGGTACATGAAGGGGTAGTCGTCGGTGTCGCCGATCCGGCCTCCCGCGGCGGCGGCCCGCTCGACGAGCTCGTCGACGGCCGCGCGGCTGTCGAGGTCGAACGAGACGGTCACCTTCGAGGGGGTGCCGGGGGCGCCGATCAGCTCCTCGGTGGCGCCGACGCTCTCGTACATCGCGCGGCTCGCCAGCATGACGGACGTGTCGGGACCGATCGCGAAGCAGGAGACGTCCTCGCGGGACATCTCGGCGTTCAGGGTCCAGCCGAGCGCGGTGTAGAAGGCGGTGGCACGCTCGACGTCGTCGACCGGACAGGTGATGAAGAGGCTCATGCGCTCACCCTCGCCACCTGCGGGCGGGCCGTCAAGAGCTCCGCGAGGGAACTCCGGACGGCCCGCCGGGACTCAGCGGAACGACCGCAGCCGCAGGCTGTTCAGCACGACGAAGACGCTCGAGAACGCCATCGCGGCGCCGGCCACGAGCGGCCCCAGGAGTCCGGCCATCGCGAGCGGGATCGCGGCCACGTTGTAGGCGAAGGCCCAGAAGAGGTTGCCCCGGATGACCGCGAGGGTGCGGCGCCCGAGGCGCAGGGCGTCGGGCACCCGGCCGAGGTCGTCGCCGACGAGGGTGATGTCGCTCGCCTCGATCGCCGCGTCCGATCCGGCGCCCATCGCGATCCCCACGTCCGCGGCGGCCAGCGCGGCGGCGTCGTTCACACCGTCGCCGACGAAGGCGACGTGGCGGCCCTCCGCACGGAGGCGCTCGATCACGGCGAGCTTCTCCTCCGGCAGCACCTCGGCGACGACCTCGTCGATGCCGACGGCCGAGGCGACGGCCTGCGCCGCCCGCGGGTTGTCGCCGGTCAGGACCATCACCCGCAAGCCCCGCTCGCGCAGGGCGCGGACGGTGCGGGACGCCTCCGGCCTCGGCTCGTCGCGGAGGACCGCGAAGCCGCGCAGCGCCCCCTCCCAGCCGACGCCGACGACGGTGCCGCCCTCGGCGGTCGCTCGCTCGGCGCGCTCGGCGAGACCGCCCGGCGCGAAGCCCCACTGCTCCTCCAGCCAGCGCAGCCGGCCGGCGACGACCAGGCGGCCCTCGACCCGGGCGCGCACGCCGAACCCGGTGCTGGAGCGGAATCCGGTCGCCTCGGGGACGTCGAGGTGCGCGGCCCCGGCCACGATCGCTGCGGCGAGCGGATGCTCCGACCCGCGCTCGACGGCGGCGAGCAACCGCAGGCTCTCGTCGTCGCTGGACTCGACGACCTGGAACGCGCCCGTGGTGAGCGTGCCGGTCTTGTCGAGCACGACCGTGTCGATCCGGCGCCCGGCCTCGAGCACCTCCGGCCCGCGGAGGAGGATCCCGAGCTGGGAGCCGCGGCCGGTGCCGACGAGGACGGCGGTCGGGGTGGCCAGGCCCAGCGCGCACGGGCAGGCGACGACGAGGACGGCGACGGCGGGAGAGACGGCGGCGGCGAGGTCGGCGCCGGCGATCAGCCAGCCGGCGAGGGTGGCCAGGGCGAGCACCACCACGACCGGCACGAAGACGGAGGAGACGCGGTCGGCGAGCCGCTGGACGCGCGCCTTGCCGGCCTGCGCGTCCGAGACGAGGCGGCCCATCCGCGCGAGCGTGGTCTCGGAGCCGACGCGGTCGACGCGGACGGTGAGCAGGCCGTGCGCGTTGAGCACTCCGCCGGTCACGGTCGAGCCCGGGCCGACCTCGACCGGCACGCTCTCGCCGGTGAGCATGCTCGCGTCGATCGCGCTCGAGCCCTCGAGCACGGTGCCGTCGGCGGCGACGGTCTCGCCGGGGCGCACGCGGAGGAGGTCGCCGACGGCGAGCGAGGACGCGGGCACGCGCTCCTCCTGTCCGTCGGCGGCGACGCGCACGGCGTCCTTCGCGCCGAGGCGGAGGAGCGCCCGGAGCGCCGCACCGGCGTCGCGCTTCGACCGCGCCTCCAGGTAGCGGCCGGCCAGCACGAGGACAGGGACGGCGGCGGCGACCTCGAGGTAGATCTCGTCGTGGCCGGACCGGCTGCCCAGCAGCTCGAACGGCATGCTCATGCCCGGCCGCCCGGCGTCGCCGAGGAACAGAGCCCAGACCGACCAGGCGAAGGAGGCGCTGACACCGAGGCTGATCAGGGTGTCCATGGTGGTGGTGCCGTGCCGCAGCGCCCGCCAGGCGTTGCGGTGGAAGGGGAGCGCGCCCCAGACCGCGACCGGCGAGGCGAGGGCGAGGCACAGCCACTGCCAGTTCGCGAACTGCAGCGGCGGGATCATCGAGAGCAGGACCACCGGCACGGCGAGCAGGGCGGAGACGCGGAGCCGGGTGCGCAGGGCGCGCCGCTCGCGGTCGTCGTCGCTCTGCTCCTCCTGCTCCTCCGCGGGAGCCGCCTCGCCGGTGGAGGGGACCGTCGCGCTGTAGCCCGCGGCCTCGACGGCGGCGATCGCGTCGGCCGGAGTCGTGCCGGGCGGGAGGGTCAGCGTCGCGCGCTCGAGGGCGAGGTTGACGGTCGCGTGGACGCCGGGGAGCGCGTCGAGGCGCTTCTCGACCCGCGCGACGCAGGAGGCGCAGGTCATCCCTCCGATGGCGAGCTCGAGCGGGGTGCCGGTGGTCTCGGCCACGTCAGCTCAGGGGAGCGAGGCGGTAGCCCGCGTCGGCGACGGCGGCGGCGATCTCCTCGCGGCCGAGCGGCCGGGAGGAGCCGACCGTGACGGTCGAGACCCCGTCGGGGGCGAGGGACACGTCGACCGCCGAGACCTCGGGGTAGGCGGCGAGCTCCTCGGTGACGCTGCGGACGCAGTGCTCGCAGGTCATGCCCGCGACGCCGAAGCTCTGCACGGACGCGGCGGACAGGGAGCCCTGCGCCGCGTGGCCGGCGTCGGAGCGGCCGGCGCCGCCGTGGCCGCCGCACGCGCAGGCGCCGCCTCCGCCGCAGCCGCACCCTCCCGTCGATCCGCTCGCGGTCAGGCCGAGGTCGATCCTGGTGCTCATGGGTCCTCCTGTGTGGTGCGTCCGGTCCGATCCGGTCGATCGGCTCCGTGGGCGTCCGGTCGGCACGCCGGTCGCGGCATACCCCCGGGGGGTACTCCATGGTAAGCCCGCCGAGCCCTCTCGGCAAGGCGGGAGGGCGGAGGAGGGATGATCTCAGGGGCGGCTCGGAGCCGCGCGAGGAGGGAGGGGCGCATGGATCCCGCATCGACGCCGCACTGGGGCGAGCCCCCGCCGCGCACGCCGCCGGCGGTCCCGCTGCCCCCGCGCACGCGGTTCGAGCCGACGGCGCTGCTCGCCGCGCCCCTGCCCGCCCCGGCCGCCGTCCGGGCCCGGGTCCGTCAGGCCGCCCCGGAGCGGCAGCGCCGGCTGGCGGCGCTCGCCGCGGTCACCGAGGGGTTCGCCGTCCTGCGCACTCCCGAGCTCGCCCGGGCGCTGCGCCGGATCGCGGCACCCGCCTCCGCCGCTCCGGCCGCCGCCGCCGCGGTGCTGGCCGTCGGCCGCGACGGACTCGAGCTCGCCGCCGAGCGCGCAGACGCCCTGCGCATCGCCGAGTGGGATCGGATCGTCTCGGTGGGCGTCGGCACCTCGCCCTCGGGTGCCCACCGGGTCCGCGCGCTGGTCCTGGCGGTCCTCGCCCCGCCGCCCGCCTCCGCCGTCCTGCGTGCGGCGAGGCGGCGCCCGCGCACCGTCCTCGTGCCCCTGGTCGTCGCCGCCCCGGCCGCCCTCGGCTGGCGCGTGGCCGACGACCGCACGTTCCTCCTCGCTCTCGAGCGCCTCCAGCGCGCCCTCGAGGAGCGTGCCCGGTGAGGGCGCGGCTCCGCTTCGCCCTCGCGGCCGTCGCCGTGCTCGGCCTGGGCCTGGCGCTGCGGTTCGTGCTCACGGGGCTGCTCGCCGACCTCGCCGGCGGAGTGGCCTACGTCGTGCTGGTGGCGCTGCTGATCGCGGTGCTCCTGCCGCGCATCCCGGGCGTGACGGCTGCCGGGATCGCGCTGGCCTGGTCGATCGCGATGGAGCAGCTGCAGGCGATCGGAGTCGCGGCGCGCCTGGTCGAGCTGTGGGCGCCGCTCCGCCTCGTCGTCGGCACCACCTTCTCCTGGCTCGACATCGCGGCCTACGTCCTCGGCGCGGTCGTCGCCGCGGCCGTGCACCTCGCCGTCGCTCCGCGCGAGCAGTCCGCCTGACGGGAGTCCGCGCCCCCCGTCTTCTGTTCGCCCGTCGGCCGGGCTGCCGCGGGGCGTCCCGGCGTCCGCCGAGGCGCCGGCCTCGCCCACCGGACCGCCGAGGTGTTCGTGCGCTCCCCGAGGCGCCGCCGTCCCCGCGGTGCCTCGCCGGCGGACGCGGTGTCTCGCCGCAGGAGCGACGCCGACCGGAGGAGCGACGCCGACCGCCGGAGCGGCGCGGTCCCTCCGCCCCCGCGCCCCTGATTAGGGTGAAGCCATGAGCGAGCCGGCACTCCCCGAGACGACGGCCCCGCGGGCCTCGGCCCCGCACGACCACCGCCGCGACCGGCGCATCCCCGAGCCCGTCGACCGGTTCGCCACCGGCGAGGAGTACCCCGAGTACCGCGTCGACCTGGAACGGATCCGCTTCTCGCCCTACTTCGCCCGCCTCTCCGCGGTGACCCAGGTCATCTCGCCCTCGGGCGTCGGCCAGGTCGTGCACAACCGGCTCACGCACTCGATCAAGGTCACCGCGGTCGCCCGCGCGATCGCGATGCAGCTGACCACCACCGATCCCGCCCAGCGCGAGCTGGTCGAGCGGCTCGGCGGCTGCGACCCGGTGGTCGTGCAGGCCGCGGCCAGCGCGCACGACCTCGGCCACCCTCCGTTCGGCCACCTCGGCGAGCAGGCGCTCGACCGCCTCGCGCGCGAGCGGCTGGGGCTCGCGGAGGGCTTCGAGGGCAACGCGCAGTCGTTCCGGATCCTCTCCGAGCTCGACGTCTGCGAGACGGTGGAGGTGGGGCTGAACCTCACCGCCGCCTCCCGAGCCGCCGTGCTCAAGTACCCGTGGGGGCGGACGGTCCACCGCCCCGGCATCGACTCCGCCGACCCGACCGAGCTGCCCCGCGGCTCGACCGCCAGCCGGTGGGAGACCGCTCCGCCGAAGTTCTCGGCGTACACCCTCGACCTCGACGACCTGCTCGACGCCCGCTCCGGCTTCGCCGCGATCGCCCCCTGGCAGCAGACCCTCGAGTGCTCGGTGATGGACGTCGCCGACGACATCGCCTACTCGCTGCACGACCTCGACGACTTCTACCGCGCGGGAGTGCTGCAGCAGGCGGCCGTCGCCGTGGAGTTCCGCGCGTTCCTCCGCGAGCAGAACGCGCTCGCCGCCCTCGACGCCGAGGAGCTGTGGGCGCGCGCCCCCGGGCACTCGCTCGAGATGCTCCGCCGGAGGCTCGTGGCCCGCGACCCGTGGATCGCGAGCGACGAGCACTTCCGCGCCTCCGTGGAGCGGGTGTCGACCGAGCTGGTCGAGGGGCTCCTCGCGCTCCCGTTCGACGGATCGACGCGCACCGAGCGCGCGATCGAGGCGTTCGTCTCCTCCTGGATCGGCCGTCTGCAGCGCTCCGTGGTGGTGCTCGCCGAGCCGAACGTCCGCTCGGGCCACCTCTCCCTCCTCCCCGACGCCTGGCACGACGTGGCCGTGCTGAAGTTCGTGCACACCCGCTTCGTGATCGATCGGCCGGACTTCGCCACCTACCAGCGCGGCCAGTCGCAGGTGCTCGAGACGCTGGTGACCCACCTCGACGCCTGGCTCGAGGATCCGCGCGACGGCTCGCGGGCTCCGCAGAAGCTGCTCGACCTGATCGAGCTCGCGACCGACGGCTACTTCCGCCTGCGCGCCGACCACCCCGACTGGCTCCCGTCGGACGAGCGCGGCCGGCCGACCTCCGACCCGGCCGCGCTGCAGCGGCTCGGCCGGGGGCGCGGTGTGGTCGACTACGTCGCGACCCTGACCGACGAGCAGGCGATGGCGCTCGCCGCCCGCCTCCGCGGCGATCGCGAGCCGTGGGCGATGGGGACCTGACGCCCCGGCGGGTGGGTTGACACCGCGCGTCGCGTGTGGACTCGGCGGCTCCTCGCCCGTCGTTCCGGGGGAGGAGCCCCCGCCCGGCCGCCGAGGACGCGTTCCGCGACCGCCCAGCGGGCGTCCAGGAAGCGCAGCCTGAACGACAGCGTAAAATCACGGAGGCACATGCCAGGATCGACAACTCGACAGGGAGTTCCGTTGGACGGAAACGCAACGACCACGCACCGCAACGTCGCATTGCTGTCCGTCGCGACCACGCTGGCTCCGCGCGTGACCACCTCGGCCGAGATCGAGGCGCGGCTCGCTCCGGCGCTCAAGCGCCTGCGGCTCCCCACCGGGCTCCTCCAGCGCGTCGCCGGAGTGCACGAGCGCCGCAACTGGGGCTCCGAGCAGGGCTTCGACGGAGCGGCGATCGACGCGGGCAAGCGCGCTCTCGCCGAGGCCGGCGTCCGCGCCGACCAGATCGGCCTGATCATCAACACGTCGGTGACCCGCAAGCACCTCGAGCCCTCGGTCGCCGTGCGCCTGCACCACGGGCTCGGCCTGCCCTCGTCGGCCATCAACTTCGACATCGCGAACGCGTGCCTCGGCTTCGTCAACGGCATGACCCTCGCCGCGCAGCTGATCGACTCCGGCCAGATCCGCTACGCGCTCATCATCGACGGCGAGGACGCCGACGAGATCCAGGTCAACACCATCGAGCGCCTGAGCCGCGAGGGCGTCAAGCGCAAGGACTTCATGAGCGAGTTCGCGAGCCTGACCCTCGGCTCCGGCGCCGCGGCGGCCGTCCTCGGCCCGGCCGACGAGCACCCCAAGGGCCACCGCATCCTCGGCGGCATCACCCGCGCGGCCACGCAGTTCAACGAGCTCTGCGTCGGCAGCGTCGACGGCATGTTCACGGACGCGAAGGCGCTGCTCAAGGGCGGCATGGAGCTCGTCCTCTCGGCGTGGAAGGAGGCCACCCGCGACTGGAACTGGAGCGGGATGGACCGCTACATCACGCACCAGGTGTCGGACGTGCACACCGACGCCCTGGTGAAGGCGGTCGGCATCGACCGCAGCCGCGTCCCCACGACCTACCCCACCCTCGGCAACGTCGGCCCGGCGTCGATCCCGATCACCCTGGCCCAGGAGGCCGAGACCCTGCAGCCCGGCAACCGGGTGCTGCTCATCGGAGTGGGCTCGGGCATCAACACCGCGATGCTCGAGATCGCCTGGTGACCGCGCCCCACCCGGCCGAGCGGATCCGCGGAGCGCTCGGCTCCACGGCCGCCGCGCAGCTGCCCCCGGCCGGGCTCGACGGGCTCGATCCCGCGTGGTCGCGCCTCGTCGACGCTCCGGACGCCCAGGGCGTGCCGCGCCGCTGGCACCTGCTCGACACGGGCGAGGCCC
Organism: Rathayibacter sp. AY2B5; assembly: GCF_002931645.1. Taxonomy (NCBI): domain Bacteria; kingdom Bacillati; phylum Actinomycetota; class Actinomycetes; order Micrococcales; family Microbacteriaceae; genus Rathayibacter; species Rathayibacter sp. AY2B5. The sequence goes on from NZ_PSUE01000005.1 coordinate 129,580, forward strand.
TCGGCACGGAGCCCGTCGGCACCGTCCTCTGCGTGCACGGCAACCCCACCTGGTCCTACCTCTGGCGCCGCCTCGCGGCCGCCACGCTCGAGTCCGCCCGCCGCGGAGGCCCCGCCTGGCGGGTGGTCGCTGTCGACCAGCTCGAGATGGGCTTCTCCGAGCGGACCGGCGCCCTGCACACGCTCGCCGACCGCGTGCGCGAGCTCGCCAACCTCACCGACGTGCTCGGCCTCGACGACGTGGTCACCCTCGGCCACGACTGGGGCGGAGTCGTCTCGCTGGGCTGGGCGGTGGACCACCCGGAGCAGCTGCGCGCCACGATGCTCCTGAACACCGCGATCCACCAGAGCGCCGACGAGCCGATCCCGGCCCCGCTCCGGCTCGCGCTCGCCTCGGGCGTGCTCGGCGCCTCGACGGTCGGCACGCCGGCCTTCCTCGAGACGACCCTCGCGCTGGGGCACCCCGCGCTGCCCTCCGCGGTGAAGGAGGGGTACCGCGCGCCCTACCGGTCCGCGTCGCGCCGCGGCGGAGTGGGCGGCTTCGTCGCCGACATCCCGGTCGACTCCGCGCACCCGAGCGACCCGGAGCTGCAGCGCATCGCCGAGGGCGTCAGCGCCCTGACGACGCCGGCCCTGATGCTCTGGGGCCCGCTGGACCCGATCTTCTCCGACCGCTACCTCGACGACCTCGTCGACCGCCTCCCGCACGCGCAGGTCCACCGCTACGAGGGAGCGGGCCACCTGGTGGCCGAGGACGTCGACTACGCGTCCGCCGTCCTCACCTGGCTGGGCGACCTCTCCGACGGCGAGGAGCCGTTCGGCGGCGACCCCGCCCCCGACGTCCGACGCCCGACCGCGCCGGTCGAGCCGCTCTGGGCGCACCTCGACCGCAACGCGCAGGACGACTCGCTCGCCCTGGTCGAGATGGCGCCTCCCGGAGGCGGCGGGCCCCGCTCGGTCTCGTGGCGCCTGCTCTCGCAGCGGGTCCGCGAGCTCGCCGCCGGGCTAAGCGTCTCCGGCGTCTCCCCGGGCGACCGCGTCTCGCTCCTCGTGCCGCCCGGCGCCGACCTGACGGCGCTGCTCTACGCGTGCCTGCGCATCGGAGCCGTCGTGGTCGTCGCCGACGCGGGCCTGGGCCTGCGCGGTCTCACCCGCGCGGTCCGCGGCGCCTGGCCGGATCTGGTGGTCGGCGCCCTGCCCGGCCTCACCGTCGCGCGGGCCCTCCGCTGGCCCGGCGGCCGGGTCTCGACGCAGACCCTGCCCCGCGCCTCCGCCTCGGCCCTCGGGGTCGACACCTCGCTCGGGCAGCTGATCGAGCTCGGCCGTGCCGAGCTGGCCGCCGACCCGGAGGCGCTGGGCGAGGCGCCCGCCGCCGACGCCGTGGCCGCGATCCTGTTCACCTCCGGCTCGACCGGCCCCGCCAAGGGCGTCGTCTACACGCACCGGCAGCTCGCCGGCGTCCGCGACGCGCTCGCCCGCCAGTACGGGATCGGACCGGGCACCGGCCTCGTCGCGGGCTTCGCGCCGTTCGCCCTGCTCGGTCCCGCGCTGGGCACGCGCTCCGCCACTCCGGACATGGACGTCACCGCGCCCCGGACGCTCACCGCGGCCGCCGTCGCCGCGGCCGCCGCCCGGGTCGACGCGACCGTGCTGTTCCTCTCGCCGGCCGCACTGGCCAACGTCGTGGCCACCGCCGGCGCGCTCGACGCCGACGACCACCGCGCCCTCGCCGGCGTGCGCACCTTCCTCTCGGCCGGGGCCCCCGTCTCGGCGGGACTGCTCGGCGAGGCGCAGGCGCTCATGCCGAACGCCTCCGCCCGCACTCCCTACGGCATGACCGAGGGGCTGCTGCTCACCGACGCGTCGCTGGAGGGCATCCGCGAGGCCGCCGCCGATGACGATCCGCGCGGAGGCGTCTGCGTGGGCGTACCCGCCGCGGGCGTCCGGCTGCGGATCGCCCCGCTCGACGCCGACGGCCGCGCCGCGGACGAGCCGGAGGAGATCACCGGCACGACCGGCGAGATCGTCGTCTCGGCCGGTCACGTCGAGGACCACTACGAGCGCCTCTGGCTCACCGACCGTGCCGCCCGCGTCGGCGCCGTCCCGGGTGAGCGCTGGCACCGCACCGGGGACGTCGGGCGGATCGACTCCGCCGGCCGCCTCTGGGTCGAGGGCAGGATGCCGCACGTCGTCGTCACGCCCGACGGTGTGGTCACGCCGGTCGGACCCGAGCAGCGGATCGAGGCGCGCGTCGCCTCGGTCGCCCGCGCCGCGATCGTCGGAGCCGGCCCGCGCGGAGTCGCGCAGCTGGTCACCGTGGTCGAGCTGCGCTCGGGCGCGCGCCGCGTGGTGCTGGCCGAGGAGGCCCTCGCCGCCGAGGTGCGCGCGGCCGTCGACCGGCCCGTCGCCGCGGTGCTGGTCGTCCCGGCGCTGCCCACCGACATCCGCCACAACTCCAAGATCGACCGGGCCGCGCTCTCGCGCTGGGCCGAGGGCGTGCTCGCCGGCGGCCGGATGGTGGCGCCGTGAGGGTCCTGGTCACCGGCGCGAGCGGCCTGCTCGGCGGTGCGGTGGCCGCGGGCCTCGTCGCCCAGGGGCACGAGGTCCGCACCTTCCAGCGCCGGCCCTCCGGGGTCGCGGGCGTCGAGGAGGCGCGTGGCTCGCTGACGGATCCGCGCGCGGTCGAGGAGGCCGTCGACGCGGCCGAGGGCGTCGTCCACCTCGCCGCGAAGGTCTCGCTCGCCGGCGATCCGGGCGACTTCGACCGTGTGAACATCGACGGCACCCGGCGTCTGCTCGCCGCCGCCGCCCGCGCCGGCGTGAGCCGCTTCGTCCAGATCTCGTCGCCCTCCGTCGCCCACTCCGGCTCCTCGATCACCGGCGACGACGCCGAGCCCGCCGATCCGGACCGGGCCCGCGGCGACTACGCGCGCACCAAGGCCCGCGCCGAGCTGCTGGCCCTCGCTGCCGACGCCCCCGGCTTCGCGGTGGTCGCCGTGCGCCCGCACCTGGTCTGGGGTCCGGGCGACACCCAGCTCGTCGCCCGCATCGTCGAGCGGGCGCGCGCCGGCCGTCTGCCGCTCCTCGGGCACGGCCAGGCGCTGATCGACTCCACCTACATCGACAACGCCGCCTCGGCGATCGTCGCCGCTCTCGGGCGGGCGGAGGAGGTGCACGGCCGCTCCTACGTCGTCACCAACGGCGAGCCGCGCCCGGTCGCCGAGCTGCTCGCCGGGATCTGCCGCGCCTCGGGCGTCGAGCCGCCGCGCTGGTCCGTCCCCGCCTCCGTCGCCCGCGCCGCGGGCTCGCTCGTCGAGCGCGTGTGGGCCGTGCGGCCCGGCGCCGATGAGCCGCCGATGACCCGCTTCCTCGCCGAGCAGCTCTCGACCGCGCACTGGTTCGACCAGCGCCGCACGCGCGCCGATCTGCAGTGGAGCCCGTCGGTCACCCTCGACGAGGGACTGGCCCGTCTGTCCGCCGCCCGCTGAGGCGCCGGCTCCCGAGACAGAGGAACGGACGGGACCCCGTCGCCGAGGCGAGGGGGTCCCGTCCGTCCGGGGGCTCCCGCGACGGATCGCGGGAGGGGAGCCGAGGTCAGTCGGCGAGGATGAGATACAGCGCGCGACGGGTCTCATCGAGCTTGGCGGACGCGGCGGCGCGCTGCGCCTCGGTCGCTCCGCGGAACTGCTGCACGACGCCCATCAGCTTGCCGACGTTCTCCATGAAGGCGCGATCGGCGTCGCTCGCGCCGGGAGTGGCCTCCCAGGCCGCGTCGAGCTCGTCGGCGTGCTCGCGCACGTAGGTGCCGCCCGCGTCCGTGAGCTGGTACTCGGTGCCGCGGCCCTCGCCGACGGCCGTGATGAGGCCCTCGTCGACGAGCTGCTGGAGGGTGGGGTAGACGGAGCCGGGGCTGGGACGCCACGATCCGTTCGTCTTCTCGGCGATGGCCTTGATCAGGCCGTAGCCGTTCGAGGACTTCTCGGAGAGGAGGGAGAGGAGAGCCGCGCGGACGTCACCGCGTCGGGCGCGTCCTCCGCCGCGGCCGAAGGGGCCGCCGAAGCCGGGGCCGAAGCCCGGGCCGAAGCCGAAGCCGGGCCCGAAGCCGCGGCCGTGACCGCCGGGTCCGCGGCGCTGTCCGCGGCCGGGGTGCTCGTGGCGGGAGGAGTGGTCGCCGTCGCAGGAGTCGCGGCGGTCGTCGGAGAAGAAGGTCCTGGAGTTCATGGGTGTGCTGCTCTCTGTCGTGAGGGGATCCCTTTCGATCGGATCCGGTCGCCCGTCGGGAGCGGCTGCTCCCGATCTGTCGGCGATGCAGTAACGATATATCGGTGACGGATCGGATGTCAACACCTGAATTGCCCGTAGCCTGGGAGCTCCCCGTCGATCGAGAGGTCCCGCATGCCGCGTCCCGACTCCGAGCTCGAGGCGTACCTCGACTCCTCCCTCCTCGCCGGGGACGTCCTCACCGGCCGCGCGAGCAACCTCGGCAACCTGCGCGGCCTCGCCGCCCGCGAGCCCGCGCACCTCTACGGGGTGGACGTGGCCGAGGACTGGACGTTCGAGAGACTGCTCGCGCTGATGGGGGAGCGCGTGGGGATCAGCACCGACCCCTCCTTCGAGAGCGGGCAGGACCGGATCGACGCCCGCCTGACGGTCGCGGGGCTCGCCCGCTACCGCGAGCGGTTCGCCGCCGCTGTCCGCGAGGGGGCGCTCCTCCTGTTCGCCACCGCGCACCCCGCGACCCTGATGGACGTCTACCGCCGCTTCGCTGCTGCCGCGACGGAGCGGGGCGCCCGCGTGATCGACGTGAACGCGCTCCCGTTCGCCGCCCCCGACGGCATCCGCGTGCCTCTCGCGGACGAGCACCAGGCCCTGTGGTGCACCGGCGGGGTCACCTGCGTCTACCGCGGGGGAGGGCTGCAGCACACGCACTCGCCGGAGCCGATGGACGCGCTGCTCGACCGCCTCGACGAGCTCGGCGTCCGCCCCGACCTGGTCGTCGCCGACCACGGCTTCGCGGGCGCGGCCGGCCGGCGGGGGCTGCCGGTCATCGCGATCGCGGACTGCAACGACCCGGCGGTATTCGTCGCCGAGGCGCAGGGCTCGATCGAGGTGGTCGTCCCGATCGACGACGGGCTGGCCGTCCACCTCTACGAGCCGGTGATCGACTTCGTCCTCCGCGCCCTCTCGGAGCCCGCGCGCACCTGACGGCTCGTAGAATCGCCTTCGGCTCGTCGCGATCCCGGATCCGACGGGCCGACCGTTTTCGCGAGTCCCCGCACTCGCCCACCACTGCAGACGGAGCATCCGTGACCCAGCCCCACGACGGCCTCCTCCCGCGCTTCGCCGTCGGCGTCGACATCGGGGGGACGTCGATCAAGGCGTCCCTCGTCGACGTCACCACCGGCGAGCGGGCGGCTCGGCGCTTCGCGGTCGCGAACCCGCTGGGCAAGGAGCCCGAGGACTTCGCCGAGGCGATCGCCGGAATCGTCCGGGACGTCTCGCCGATCGCGGGCACGCCCGTGGGCGTCGGCTTCCCCGGGATCGTCCGCGGCGGCGTCGTCCGCCAGACCACCCACGTCTCGCAGCGCTGGGTCGGGCTCGACGCGCAGGTCCTCCTCTCGGAGGCGACCGGGGTCGACGTCGTCGTCGTCAACGACGCGGACGCGGCAGGGGTCGCCGAGCGCGAGTTCGGCGCGATGCGCGGACGCGAGGGCCTCCTCCTGCTGACCACCCTCGGCACCGGCATCGGGACGGCGCTCGTCCACGAGGGCGTGGTGATCCCCAACTCCGAGCTCGGTCACCTGCACATCGACGGTCCCGACTTCGAGCCGAAGGTCGGCTTCTCGGCCGTCCGGCGCGAGGGCATCACCCTCGAGGAGTGGGCGGGTCGCCTCAGCGTCTACTACCGGCACCTCGAGATGCTGCTCTCGCCGCAGCTGTTCGTGATCGGCGGCGCGGCGGCGCACGTCTTCGACGAGTTCGCCCGCTTCCTCGACATCGGCACCGAGATCGTCCCCGCCCGCTTCGGCAACGACGCCGGATTCACGGGCGCCGCGATGGTCGCCGTCTCGCCCGACCGCCTCGCGCCCTGGTACCGCTCCACCCGCGGCGCCCGCCTCGACCCCGGGGCGCCCGCCATCGCCGACTGACCCCCTCCCTTCATCGAGGGAGCCCCGACCCGTCGAGGTGACCCGGCGGAGCGGGGTCCCTCGACGGTCCGGGGTTCCCTCAGCGGGCCGACAGGCCGCGGTAGACGGCGTCCAGCCGGGCGGCGGCGGCCGGCCAGGAGTGGGCGGCCGCCCAGTCGACGCCGCCGCGGCCGAGTCGCGCCAGCTCGCCGGGCGAGCCCAGCAGGGTCAGGATCGCCTCGGCCCACGCCGCAGGGGAGTCGGAGTCGAGCAGCACGCCGCTCCCGCCGTCGCGCACCGCGTCCACCAGGCCGGTCGTCCTGCGCGCGAGTACCGGAGTGCCGCTGCCGGCCGCCTCGAGCGCGATGAGCCCGAAGGTCTCGGCCGCCGAGGGCACGAGCGCCAGCTGCGCGCTCCGGAGCCGCTCCGCCACCCGGTCGCGGTCGGCGGCCCCCTCGATCAGCACGCGGTCCCCCAGCGGAGCCGCCGCGGCGCGCACCGCGTCGAGGTAGGACTCCCGGCCCGGTGCCGCCCCGCCCACCAGCCGCAGCACCGGCCGCTCCGCCGGCGCCATCGCCGCGAGCGCCTCGACCGCCAGCAGCTGGCCCTTGAGCGGCTGCACCCGGCCGACCAGGACGACTCCGGAGCGCTCGCCGCCGCCCGGGCGGAACCGCGCGTCGACTCCGGGCGGCACCACGACGACCCGGTCCGGATCCGCGCCGTACCCGCTGACGACGTCCTCCCGCTCCGAGGCGCCCGCCACCACGATCGCGTCGGCGGAGGCGAGCACGGAGCGCTCCGCGTCGATCCGCTGCTGCGGCTCCGCGACGTCGCCCGGGGCGAGCCGGGCGTTCTTCGCGAGCGAGCCCGAGTGCATCGAGTGCACGTGCGGCCTGCCGGTGAGCGCCCCCGCGAGGCCCGACACCCAGTAGTGGGAGTGCACGACGTCGGCCCCCTCCGCGGCGCGCGCGAACTCCGGCGCCGCGGCCGCCAGCGCGTACTTGTCGCCCGCCGGCACCGGCACGCCGACCACTCGCACACCCGGCGCGAGCATCCGGACGCCCTCGCCGCGGGTCAGCACCTCGATCTCCCAGCCGAGCGCAGCCAGCTCCGGGAGCACCGCCGCGAGGTACACGTTCATCCCGCCCGCGTCGCCCGTCGACGGCTGCTCGAGCGGGGAGGTGTGCGCCGAGACGACGGCCAGACGGGGCATCCCTCCATCGTAGGGACGGCCGTGCGTCCTCCACGGATCCCGGCCCGCGGCTCGCAGCGCCTCCGGAATCGGGTTGAATAGACGGATGCGCTCGTTCGAGCGCGGAGAGCGTGAGGTCCATGGCCCGCCAGAGTCCCCCCGGTGAGGTGCTGCCGTCGGCCGCACCCGGGCCGGTGACCGCCGGCCACGAGCCCTTCTCCGAGCAGGACATCCGCGCCCTCGTCGGAACCGCCGCCGTCGAGAAGGGCACCGCGTACGCGGACGAGGGCCGCGTGCGCGAGCTGCAGTGGTTCGGCGGCCGCACCCGCCTCTTCGGCCAGGTCCGCGGATCCGGGCGCTCGCCGTACGCCGTGAGCGTGCAGCTCCGCGACGAGGGCGAGCACTGGACCCTCCTCGGCGGCGCCTGCAGCTGCCCGGTCAAGCACGAGTGCAAGCACGTCGCGGCCGTCCTGATCGAGGCCCTGCGCCGCGAGCGCGAGGGCGGAGTGGCCGGTCCCTTCCCGGGCGAGGCCGCTGTCGACGCCGTCCCGGAGTGGCGCAGCGCGCTCGCCCCGCTCCTCGCCGGCGCGGAGCGCTCGCACACCGGCATCCCGCTCGGCCTGCAGTTCGAGCTGCTGCCCGGCGAGCCCGTGCGTCGCCCGCCCGGCCGCTACAACTCCTACCGGCCGCCGCCCGAGCCGCGCCCGCGCCTGGGCGTGCGCCCGGTGCGGATGGGCGACCGCGATCGCTGGGTCCGCACCGGCACCAGCTGGCGTGACCTCGGCTACCTGCACTACAGCCACGACTACGACGAGCGCCAGATCGACGTGATCCGCGAGATGCAGGGCCTGCTCTCCGGGCACAGCGCCTCCAGCTACTACTCGCCCGACACCTGGCTCTACCTCGACCAGTGCCGGAGCGAGGCGATCTGGGCGGCCCTGCACGGAGCCGTCCGCGCGGGCATCGGCCTGGTGATGGGCGACCGCGACCAGACGCCGCTGAAGATCCTCGACACGACGGCCACCGCCTCCATCGACGTCACGCGCACCGCCGCCGGCCTCGAGCTGCGCTCGCTCGTCGCCATCGGCGACCACCCGGCGCCCGAGGAGTTCGGCTTCATCGGCGACCCGGCCGTCGGCCTCTACACCTGGGAGGGCGGCGACGAGATGCGCGCCCGCCCGGTCACGCTCATCCCGTTCGCCGCGCCGCTGCTGTCCTCCGCGCGCACGTTCCTCTGGAGCCGCGAGGCCATCCGCATCCCGGTGGCCGAGGAGTCGGCGTTCCTCACCGAGCACTACCAGCGGCTGCACCGGCTGTTCGACATCGTCTCCCGTGACGGCTCCTTCGAGGCGCCGGCGGTGCCCGAGCCGCGCCTCGGCCTCACCCTCGAGCACACCGACGGCGCGGGCCTGCGCGGCTCGTGGTGGTGGCGCTACGGAGTGGAGGGAGCGCGCGGCGGCGTGGACGCCGAGCGGCTCCCGCTGCGGGTCGGCGAGGACGCGGGCTACCGCGACCCCGAGGCCGAGCAGCGGATCCTCGACTCCCTCGTGGGAGCGGGTCTCGACCCGGAGTCGACGCCTGCCCTGGTGTCCCCGTCGAGCAGGCGCCTGCGCCCCACCTTCGACCTGCGCGGCATGCAGACCGTCGGCTTCCTCACCGGCGAGGTCGAGCGGCTCCGCGAGCTCGGCACCGTCGAGATCGAGGAGATCGGCGAGCGCGTCGAGTACCGCGAGGCGCAGACCGCGCCCGTGGTCGCCGTGCAGACCGTCGCCCAGCCCGACAGCCGCGACTGGTTCAACCTCGAGATCTCCGTCACCGTCAACGACGAGGCGGTCCCGCTGGCCGAGATCTTCCTCGCGCTCGCCCGCGGCGACGAGTACATGGTGCTGCCCAGCGGCGTCTACTTCGCCCTCGACGACGAGCGGTTCGGCCGCCTCCGCGAGCTGATCGCCGAGGCCCGCGAGCTCTCGGACGACCCCGGCGAGACCCTGCGGATCAGCCGGTTCCAGTCCTCCCTCTGGGACGAGCTGGTCGAGCTGGGCGTCGTGGAGGCCCAGGCCGCCGCGTGGCGCCGCTCCGTGGAGGGGCTCTCCGGCTTCACCGCGACCGGTGCACTGGAGTCGCGGGTCCTGCCCGAGGGCTTCGCCGTGGAGCTGCGGCCCTACCAGCAGCTCGGCTACGACTGGCTCTCGTTCCTCTACGACAACCAGCTCGGCGGCGTGCTCGCCGACGACATGGGCCTGGGCAAGACCGTGCAGTCCCTCGCCCTGGTCACCCGGGTGATGCAGGAGCAGCGCGCCGCGGCCGCGGAGGCGGGCACCTCGCCGCGCCCGTTCCTCGTCGTCGCGCCCACCAGCGTGGTGCCCAACTGGGTCGGCGAGGCCAAGCGCTTCGCCCCGGACCTCCGCGTCGTCGGGATCGACGAGACGTCGAAGAAGAAGCGGAAGGCGCTCTCCAGCGTCATCGGCGAGGCCGAGCTGGTCGTCACCTCCTACGCCCTGTTCCGGCTCGACTACGAGTCGTACTCGGGCATCCAGTGGTCGGGGCTCCTCCTCGACGAGGCGCAGTTCGTCAAGAACCGCCAGTCGGCGACGCACCAGCTCGCGCGCCGGCTCGACGTGCCCTTCAAGCTCGCCATCACGGGAACGCCGATGGAGAACAACGTGATGGAGCTCTGGTCGCTGCTGTCGATCGTCGCTCCGGGCCTGTTCCCCTCGCCCGCCGGGTTCGTCGAGTTCTACCAGAAGCCGATCGAGCGCGAGGCCGACAGCGAGAAGCTCTCGCAGCTGCGTCGGCGCATCCGCCCGCTGATGCTGCGGCGCACCAAGGAGCTCGTCGCCAAGGAGCTGCCGCCCAAGCAGGAGCAGACCCTCGAGGTCGAGCTCGGCCCGAAGCAGCGGAAGGTCTACGACACCTACCTGGCGCGGGAGCGGCAGCGCGTGCTGGGCCTGATCGGCGACTTCGAGAAGAACCGCTTCGCGATCTTCCGCGCGCTGACCGTGCTGCGCCAGGTCGCGCTCGACGCGGCACTGGTCGACGAGGCGCACGAGAGCGTGCCCTCGACCAAGCTCGACCTGCTCGACGAGCTGCTGGGCGACGCCCTCGGCGAGGGGCACCGCGTGCTGGTGTTCAGCCAGTTCACGCGGTTCCTCGGCCGGGTCCGCGGCCGGCTGGACGCGGCGGGCATCGAGTACGCCTACCTCGACGGAGCGACGAAGAAGCGCGACGAGGTCATCGAGCGGTTCCGCTCGGGCGCGGCGGGCGTGTTCCTGATCTCGCTCAAGGCCGGCGGCTTCGGGCTCAACCTCACCGAGGCCGACTACTGCATCCTGCTCGACCCGTGGTGGAACCCCGCCACCGAGTCGCAGGCGGTCGACCGCGCGCACCGCATCGGCCAGACCCGCTCGGTCATGGTCTACCGCCTGGTCGCGAAGGACACGATCGAGGAGAAGGTGATGGCCCTCAAGGAGGCGAAGGCCGCGCTCTTCGCCGCGGTCATGTCGGACGACGGCGCGGCGGCCACCGGCGGGATCACCGCCGAGGACGTGCGCGAGCTGCTGGGCTGAGCGCCGCCGCTACTCGCGCACCTGCTCCAGCAGGGTCGTGACGGCGGCGCGGGTGTCGGCGGCGAGTCGTCCGAGGCGGTGCGCGGCACGGATCGATACCGGCCGGTACGGGTGCACGAGCCGCCGGGCCGCCGTGCAGGGCAGCGCGAACGCCGCGACGACGCCCGCGTCGATCCCGTCGAGTCCGCCGTCGTCCCGGCCGAAGACGAGCTCCCGACCCTCGCGGGCGAGAGCCTCCGGCAGGTCGGCCTCGCCGATCGGGAGGCGCAGCACGGCGAGCAGGCCGGCCGCCTGCACCCGGCGCGGCAGCGGGCGTCCGAGGCGTCCCGCCGCGTGCACCGTGAAGAAGTCGGCCTGCCGCTCGAGGATGCCCGTGACCGTCTCGGCGAGGCGTTCCATCTCGGGGTGCAGCGAGAGCCGGGCGAGCCGGCGGTAGCCGTGCACCGCGACCCGGGCGTCCACCGCGAGGGCCAGCGCGACGGGGCCGGCGAGGGAGGCCGCGGCGCGGTCGAGGAGCGGGCGTGACCTCACCGTCGGCTCCGGCGGGCGGATGTCGATGCCGCGGATCTGCGGCGAGGCCGCGAGCACGTCGCCCAGGGCGTCGGCGATCCGGTGCCGCTCGGCGGCCCAGACGGACGCGAACGCGCGGACCTGCTCGTCGGGGTGGGCGCGCGCGAGGGGGAGCACCCGGGCCACGGTGGCGTGCTCGATCGCCCGCAGGTACGCGGTGGCGACGATGGCCTCGCGGTCCAGCGGCACCTCCTCGAACTCGCGCACCGAGAAGTGCTCGCGCAGGGCGCCGTGCGCGCTGCGGTGGTGGTCCTCGAGGTCGAACGGTTCCGCGATGCCCACGTCGTGCTCCTCCGCTAGTCCGGTCCCTCCATCCTGGGCCCCCGGTGCGAGAGGCGGAAGAGCACGCGCCCATCCCTGGGACACTGGGAGCCGGTCGTCAGGCGGCCGGGGGAGCGGGGCGGGATGAGCGGGGCCCGGACCTCGGCGATCGGCGCCGTCCTCCTCGCCGCCGTCTGCTTCGGCACGACGGGGACCGCCCAGGCCCTCGGAGCGGCGGGCGTGGATCCGATCCTCCTCGGGGCGGCGCGCATCGTCCTCGGCGGCGCCCTGCTGGCCGCTCTCCTCGGCGTGGAGGCTCTGCGCCGGCGGAGCCGCTCCCGCCCGACCCGCGCCGTCGTGCTGCTCGTCGTGCTCGGAGCGGTCGGCGTCGCCGCGTACCAGCCCGCCTTCTTCACCGGCACCGCGCAGAACGGCGTCGCGGTCGGTACGATCGTCGCCCTCGGCTCCGCTCCCGCCTTCACCGGCCTGCTGGAGTGGCTCGTCCTGCGGACGACCCCGGGCCCGCGCTGGTTCGCCTCGACCGCGCTCGCCGCGGTCGGCGTGGTGCTCCTCAGCGGCGGCGGATCCGGCGGCGTGACGCTCCCCGGCCTCGCCGCCTCGGCCGGCGCCGGCGCCTCCTACGCGCTCTACGCCGTCTGCGGCAAGCTGCTGCTCGAGCGCGGGCTCAGCCCCGTCGCCGCCATGGGAGCCCAGTTCGGAGCCGCGGCGCTGCTCGCGCTCCCGTTCCTGCTGCTGGGCGATCCGTCGCGGCTCTCCGGCTCGATCCCGGCCGTGCTCTGGCTCGGAGTGGTGACGGTCGCCGTGGCCTACACCTTCTTCGCGCGCGGCCTGCGAGTGCTTCCCGCGGCGACCGTCTCGACGCTCACCCTCCTGGAGCCGGCGACCGCGACTCTCCTCGGCGTGGGGGTGCTGGGAGAGCGGCTGACCACGGGAGCCGTCCTGGGCGTCGCGGTGCTGGTGGCGGCGGTGCTGCTGCTGGCGGTGCGGGGGCGCCGCCGTTCCGGTGCGCGGAGAGAGGCGCCGCCGCGCTCCGCGGAGTAGCGTCGACTCCCACCGACCCGACGACGAGGCGGAGCGCATGACCAACCCGTGGCTGGCCCGCCCTGGCAGCGGTCGGCGGCGCGCGCTGGTCGAGGAGTCGTGGGAGCGCGCACGGCGGCGGCGCCTCGATCCGGACCGGCTGACGGCACCGCTCTCGTTCTCGGGCGACGACCTCCGCGAGTACCGCACCGGGCATCCGCTCGCCTCGGTCCTCCCTGTCATCCGCCGCCTGCTGGTGCGCGACGCCGACGAGGACAGCGGCGTGCTCGTCGCGGTGGGCGACGCGCTCGGGCGGCTGCTCTGGATCGACGGGGACCAGCACCTCAAGAGCCTCGCCGAGGGGATGTCGTTCGTCGAGGGCGCGGCGTGGGCCGAGCCGGACGTCGGGACGTCCGCGCCGGGGACGGCCCTCGTGCTCGATCACGGCGTGCAGATCCACGGCGCCGAGCACTTCGCCTCGCTCGTGCACCCGTGGAGCTGCACCGCCGTCCCCGTGCACGACCCCGAGACGCACGAGATCCTCGGAGTGATCGACATCACCGGCGGCGCCGACGTCGTCGCCCCGCAGACCCTCCCGCTGATGGAGGCGACCGCCGCCGCCGTCGAGAGCGAGCTGATGGTGCAGCGGCTCCTCCGCCCGCGGCGGCCCGCTGCACGGAGCACAGCGGCGGCCCGGGCGCCGAGCCTGCGGGTCCTCGGGCGCGAGACGGGCCTGGTGACGGCCGCCGGAGCGACGCTCGAGCTGAGCACCCGGCACGCCGAGATCCTGACCCTGCTCGCCTGGCACCGGGCCGGGCTCTCGGCCGAGCAGCTCGCCCTCCTGCTCCACGGCCGGGACGACGCGGTGGTCACCGTCCGCGCCGAGATGGTGCGGCTGCGCCGCGCGCTCGAGCCGACCCTCCCGCGCCTGGTGCCCCTCTCGCGCCCCTACCGCCTGGCGAGCCCGGTCGACCTCGACGCCCGCCAGGTGCTCGGCCTGCTCGACCGCGGCTCCCACCGCCTCGCCCTGGACGCGTATCGGGGCGCGCCGCTGCCCTCGTCCGAGGCGCCGGGGATCCGGGCGATCGCCGGCGAGCTGCGCCTGCGGGTGCGGGCGAGCGTCCTCGCCGATGCGGCGCCCGCGACCCTCCTCGCCTGGGCGGAGGGCCCCGACGGCCGCGACGACGCGGAGGTGTGGCGGGAGCTCCTGCGCGTCCTCCCGCCCCGCTCGCCCCGCCGTGCCGGTGTCGCCGCCCACCTCGAGACGATCGAGGCGGAGCAGCGCTGAGCCGTTCCGGTCGCTCCCGGGAGCGCCGCCGGAGCCGTGAGGCCGCGGAGCCGTCTCGCTAGCCTCGACGCATGAGCACCCTCGCACCACCTCCCCGGGCCCTCGCGAGCGGAGTCGCGGGGGGCCTGCTCCTGATGGCGGTCTTCACGATGTGGTGGGCGAGCGACACCACGGTCGGATGGCCGGCACCGGCGGCGACGACCGCCGTGACCGTCTGCGCGCTCGCGGCCGTGGTCTTCGCCGTGCAGGCCGTCCGCCTCCTCGTCGCCCGGCGGAGGATGGCGGTGGAGCTCACCGACGCCGATCGCGCGGCGAAGCCGAACGGCGTGCTCTTCGGGGCGGTCTTCGCCGCGGAGGGCGTGCTGATCGGTGTCGCGGTGGGAGTCCTCACCGGCACCGGGCTCGACCGGTTCCTCGTGCCGGCCATCGCCGTGATCGTGGGCCTGCACTTCTACCCGATGGCGAGGATCTTCGGCCGGACCCTCGACCTCTGGCTCGCCACCTGGACGACGCTGGTCGGAGCGATCGGAGTCGTCGTGGTCCTCGTCGACGGCTCCGCCTGGCCGCAGGTGTGGTCCTGGGTCGGCGCGGGAGCCGCAGCGGCCACGGTGACCTACGGCGTCTACATGAGCCGGATCGCCCAGCGCCTGCTCGCGAGCGTCTGAGGTCCGGGCCGCGGGGCCCTCCTCCTCGGGCGGCCGCGTCTCCGCCCGGCCGGTCCGGTCTCCGTCCTCGCCGCTCCCGCCGGTGCGTCGACCCGTGCAACGTCGTGCAACCCCCCGCGACGTAGCGTCAGGACCGGGCGCCCACCCCGCGCCCACGACAACGACGTCGATGGAGGTCCACATGACGCTGTACGCCGACCAGGTCGCCGAGCAGGCACCGCAGGAGCCGGGTTCCACGGTCTACGCGAATCCAGGCACGGAGGGATCCGTCGCCTCCTTCCGCTCGCGCTACGACCACTACATCGGAGGCGAGTACGTCGCCCCCGCGAGCGGCCAGTACTTCGAGAACATCACCCCGATCACCGGGAAGCCCTTCTGCGAGATCGCCCGCGGCACCGCCGCCGACGTCGACCGCGCCGTCGAGGCGGGCTGGAAGGCGTTCGCGAGCTGGGGGAAGACCAGCCCCGCCGAGCGCTCGAACATGCTCCTGAAGATCGCCGACCGCATGGAGGCGAACCTCGAGCTGCTCGCCGTCGCCGAGACGTGGGAGAACGGCAAGCCCGTGCGCGAGACCCTCGCCGCCGACATCCCCCTCGCGATCGACCACTTCCGCTACTTCGCCGGAGCGATCCGCGCGCAGGAGGGAGGCGTCTCCGAGATCGACCACGACACGATCGCGTACCACTTCCACGAGCCGCTGGGTGTGGTCGGGCAGATCATCCCCTGGAACTTCCCGATCCTGATGGCCGTGTGGAAGCTCGCGCCGGCGCTCGCCGCAGGCAACTGCGTAGTGCTGAAGCCGGCCGAGCAGACGCCGGCGTCCATCCACGTGCTGCTCGACCTGATCGGCGACCTCATCCCCGCCGGCGTGCTCAACGTCGTCAACGGATTCGGGTTCGAAGCGGGCGCCCCGCTCGCCTCCCACCCGCGCATCCGCAAGATCGCCTTCACCGGCGAGACGACCACCGGCCGCCTGATCATGCAGTACGCCAGCGAGAACCTCATCCCGGTGACGCTGGAGCTGGGCGGCAAGAGCCCCAACGTGTTCTTCGCCGACGTCGCCGCGGAACGCGACTCCTTCTACGACAAGGCGCTCGAGGGCTTCTCGTTCTTCGCCCTCAACCAGGGCGAGGTCTGCACCTGCCCGTCGCGGGCGCTCGTGCAGCGCTCGATCTACGACGACTTCGTCGGTGACGGCCTCGAGCGGGTCAAGCGGATCAAACAGGGCAACCCGCTCGACACCGCCACGATGATCGGCGCCCAGGCCTCGAACGACCAGCTCGAGAAGATCCTCTCCTACATGGACATCGGCAAGCAGGAGGGAGCGAAGCTGCTCATCGGCGGCGACCGCGCCGACCTGGGTGGCGAGCTCAGCGGCGGCTACTACGTCAACCCGACCGTGTTCGAGGGCCGCAACTCGATGCGCATCTTCCAGGAGGAGATCTTCGGACCCGTCCTCGCCCTCACCTCCTTCGACGACTTCGACGACGCGATCGGCATCGCCAACGACACCCTCTACGGCCTCGGCGCCGGAGTGTGGAGCCGCAACGGCGCCCAGCTCTACCGCGCCGGCCGGGCCATCGAAGCCGGCCGCGTCTGGTCGAACACCTACCACCAGTACCCCGCGCACGCGGCGTTCGGCGGCTACAAGCAGTCGGGCATCGGACGCGAGAACCACAAGGTGATGCTCGACCACTACCAGCAGACGAAGAACCTCCTCGTCTCCTACGCGGAAGGACCGATGGGCTTCTTCTGAGTCGGTTCGCACGGGCTCCTCGTTCCTCGTCGCCCGTGCCGCGGTCGGCTCGCCGACGTGGCCGGGTGGGGAGGAGCGGGGAGCGTCCGCACCGAGACGGATCCGCTGGCACGCGGATCCGCCGTTCGGTGCTCGGCCCTGCGGGCGAGGCACCTGGCGGCGCGCGGGAGAACGGTGCTCGGCCCTGCGGGCGAGGCACCTGGCGGCGCGCGGGAGAACGGTGCTCGGCCCTTCGGGCGAGGCACCTGGCGGCGCGCGGGAGAACGGTGCTCGGCCCTTCGGGCGAGGCACCTGACGGCGCGCAGGAAAACGGTGCTCGGCCCTGCGGGTGAGGCACCTGGCGGCGCGCGGGAGAACGGTGCTCGGCTCTTCGGGCGAGGCATCGGACGAGGGGGCGCCCCCTCATGTTGATCGAGTAGTCCGCGCTGCGGCGTATCGAGATGCCGCCCGGAGGAGCGTCCGCCGTCAGCGGTCGGGCGCATATAGACATTCCGCACAACGAGCGAAGGAGCACCACCCATGACCTCCACGAGGGTCGACGTCACTGCGGAGGCGGCAAGCATGCTCCGCCGGATGACGGCGCTGCACGGGCCGCTCATGTTCCACCAGTCGGGCGGATGCTGCGACGGCAGCTCCCCGATGTGCTTCCCCGCCGGGATGTTCCGCACCGGCGCCTCGGACGTGCTCGTCGAGTCGCTCCGGCTTGACGGCCTGGACCCGATCGACTTCTGGATGTCCCGCTCCCAGTTCGAGTACTGGAAGCACACCCACCTCACCGTCGACCTCGTCGACGGGCGGGGCAGCGGATTCAGCGTCGAAGCCCCCGAGGGCAAGCGCTTCATGATCCGCAGCCGACTGCTCACCGACGACGAGCTCGTCGAGTTCGGGCTCCTCCCCGCCGGAGCCGTCGGGCCCTGAGCCGGCTTCCCTGACCCGTTCCCCCTGACCCGTTCCCGTCGCAGATCCTCACCGACCGGCGACATCCCGGTCCAGCGGTGTCAGCCGCCCGGAGCAGGAGCGGGCGGCGCCTTCCCCGTGCTCAGCTGCACGCCCACCACCGATCCCTTGTCCACGCGGGTGCCCGCGGCCGGACCGGTGCCGGCCACGGTGTTCATCGGCTGCGTCGAGTCGACCTGCGACGTCGCTCCGGGAGTGAGCCCTGCTGCGGTCAGCGCCTGTGCGGCGGAGTCGCTGGTCCGGCCCGACAGGTCCGGCACGGTGACCTGCGGCGCCGCGATGAGCGACTGGTCGGCCTGCGGGAAGTCGGAGCCGCCGTAGCGGGAGTCGATCGCCGTCATCAACGGCTTCCAGATCCGGTGGCGTGCCGAGGGCGCCCAGCCGCTGTCGAAGTCGATCGAGTCGAGGTTCACCCTCGAGCCGTCCGCGCGTGCCGAGATGCTGCCGACCCAGACCGCGAGGGAGGTCTCGGTCGAGGCGCCGATGGCCCAGGTGTCGGCGGAGTTGTCGGTGGTGCCCGTCTTGGTGATGTGCTGGATGCCGTTCTTCGGATCGTCCTCGACACCCGTGCCCTCGGCGGTCACCTTGAGCATCGTGTACTGCATCGCCGAGGCGACCCTCGACGACACCGCCCGGCTGCAGGTCGTCTCCACCGGCTCGATCTCGCGGCCGTCCGCTCCGACGATCGCCGTGATCGCGACGGGGGTGCAGGTCGTGCCGTTCGCGGCGATGCCGGAGTAGGCGGTCGCCATGGTGAGCGGTGCGATCTCGTTGGTGCCGAGGACCGCTCCCGGCGACTGCACGAGCGCGGTCCCGTCCGCGCGGTGCACTCCGAAGGCCTCGGCCTGCTTGCGGATCTCGCACTGGTCGAGCAGGTGCGACATCCCGGTGAAGCCCGTGTTCAGCGAGTAGATCGTCGAGTACAGCGCCGTCTGGGTGTCGGTGTAGCCGCCGTCGCCGGCGTTCTTGGGGTTGTAGGAGTCGTAGTCCCAGGTGCCCTCGCAGCTGTCGGCGAAGCCGGTCCAGTTCTTCTGCTTCGAGTCGAACTGCTCGAGCAGGGTGTGCCCGCGGTCGAGCCACTCGGCGAGCGTGAACACCTTGTAGGCGGAGCCGGTCTGGAAGCCGTTGCCGCCGCCCGCGGACGCGTCGACGTTGAGGTTGATCGCCGAGAACTCCGGCCCGCTCGCGATCACGTCCGGGTCCTGGCTGTAGCGCTTGTTCTGCACCATCGTGAGGATGCGCCCGGTGCCGTTCTGGACGGCGACCGCCGTCGCCCCGACGTCGAAGCGCGGATCGGAGGAGGGGACCTGCTCGTCCATCAGCTCCTGCGCGGTCCTCTGCAGATCGAGATCGATCGTCGTGTAGACCTTGATCCCGCCCTGCTTGATCGCCGCGTAGCGCTCGTCGTCGGTCGCTCCGAGCGCCGGGTCGTCTCGGAGGACGTGGGTCACGTAGTCGCAGAAGTAGGCCGCGCTGCCGGCCGTCTGGCAGCCGGTGGACGGCGGGGTGATGTCGGGGGTGATCGCCTCGGCGGCCGCGGCGTCGTGCGCGGCCTGGTCGATGCTCCCCGTCTCGAGCATCCGGTCGAGGATGTAGTCGCGCCGCTCCCGGGTCTGCGCGTAGCCGTTCGCTTCGCCGTTGGCCGTGTCGTCCGGACGGTCGAAGCGGAACTTCTCGGGGTTGTTCACGATGGCCAGGAGCGAGGCGGACTGCGCGAGGGAGAGGTCGGCCGCCGGGATGCCGTAGTAGTACTCCGCCGCGGCCTCGATGCCGTAGACGGTGCCTCCGAACAGCGCGATGTTGAGGTAGCCGAGGAGGATGTCGTCCTTCGAGGACACCTTCTCGAGCCCGATCGCGAGCCGCATCTCCTTGAGCTTGCGCTCGGCCGTGGTCGCCGTCGCCTCCGCGTACGCGCGGTCGCGGTCCGCCTCGTCCGGGATCGACTCGGCCTTCTGCACCAGCACGTTCTTCACGTACTGCTGCGTGATCGACGAGCCGCCCTGGGTGTCGCCGTCGAGGAGGTAGGTGCTGGCGATGGCGCGGAGGGTGCCCTGCAGGTCGATCCCGCCGTGGTCGTAGAAGCGCGGGTCCTCGCTCGCGACGAGCGCGTCCTTCACGGAGTCGGCGATCCGGTCGGCCGGCACCTCGATCCGGTTCTGGTCGTAGAAGGAGGCCAGCAGCGTCGGATCGTCCGGGTCGCCCGCGTAGACGTCGCTCTTCTGCATCAGGCGCCCGACCTCGAGGTAGCTCGGGAGGGACTGGAACGCCGAGATGGTGCCGGAGGTCGCCGCGCCGGTGAGCGCGGCGGCGGGGGCGACCACGAGCGAGGCGAGCAGACCCGCCAGGACGCTGACGATCACGAATCCGAACAGCGCGCCGAGAGCCCCGTGGACGGTTCGACGGGGCTGGAAGACGGGGACGTTCGGTCGCTTCAGGATGGATCCTCTCGCTGCACCAGCACCCTAGGCGAGGCCTGCGACATCCCCGACGAGGCGCGCCACGGCCGCGCCGGACGCCCGTCCGCCCGGAGTCGGCGCGACGGCGCCCGCGCAGGCTCGGCGCCACGACAGCAGAGTGGGCCGACCCCCGGAGGGATCGGCCCCTTCACGGGACGGGCGACGTCTCTACTCGATCAGGTCGCCGTTCAGGTCCGAGATGTCGTTCGGATTGGCCGGAGCCTTGCCCGTGCTCACCTGGAGGGGGATCACCCCGCCGGCGACCGCCGTCTCCTCCGCGCTCGGCGTCGTCGACACGACGGAGCCTTCAGGGATCGTCGCGGAGTCGACCGACTCGTGCATCCCGACGACGAAACCAGCGGCGGTGAGGATCGCCGTGGCGCTCTCGACCGTCTCGCCCGTGACGTCGGGGACCTCGGAGTTCGCCGCCGATCGCGGCGAGTACGCGAGCATCGAGGCCGGCGGTGCCGTGAAGTCGTCGCCGCCGTACTTCTCGTCGAGCGCCGTCATGATCGGCTTCCAGATGGCGTGCCGGGCGTTGGAGGCGCGGATGGTGCCCTTCTCGCCCGTCAGGCTGATGAAGCGCAGGTTCTGCTTGGTGTTGTCGGCGAAGCCGTTGATGCTGCCGACCCAGACCGCCAGGGAGGCGGCCTTGCTGGCGCCCGCCGTCCACACGTCGGCGGCCTCGTCGGTGGTGCCCGTCTTGCCGATGTGCTCGATCCCGTCGAAGGGGTTCGAGGCGTAGGCCGTTCCGGAGGTCATCACCCGCTGCATCGCGTACTGCATCCCTCGGGCGACCTCGGGCGACACGGAGGGCGTGCACGCCGATGCCGGGGCGGCGACGGCGTTGCCCTCGCTGTCGGTGATCCGGTCGATGACGATCGCCGAGCAGGTCGTGCCGTCGTTCGCGATCCCCGCGTAGGCGTTGGCCACCGTCAGGGGCGCGATCTCGTTCGTCCCGAGGACCGAGGCCGGCCCGTTGGCGAGCTCGCGGCCGTCGGCGCGGTGCATCCCGAACGACTCGGCGGTGGTGCGGATGTCGCAGAGGTCGAGCTGCTGCGCCATTCCCATGAAGCCGGTGTTGATCGAGTTCGTGGTCGCGCCGAGCGCGCTCATCGAGCTCGCGTCCTCCGACGGGTCGTCGTTGCGAGGCGAGAACTTGCCGTAGTAGCCGCCGTCGCCCTCGACGTTGCACTTCTGGGGGTAGGAGCTGAAGCCGGAGGTGGGGGAGGCGAACGACTCGTTGACGGTGTGCCCCGCCTTCAGCCACTGCGCCAGCGTGAACACCTTGTAGGTCGATCCGGTCTGCACGCCGGAGCCGCCGCCCATGCTGAGGTCGACGTTGAGGTTGATCGC
This sequence comes from Rathayibacter sp. AY2B5, assembly GCF_002931645.1. Lineage (NCBI taxonomy): Bacteria > Bacillati > Actinomycetota > Actinomycetes > Micrococcales > Microbacteriaceae > Rathayibacter > Rathayibacter sp. AY2B5. The sequence goes on from NZ_PSUE01000005.1 coordinate 150,815, forward strand.
GCTGTAGCCGGGGTTCGCGGCGAGGAACTGCTCGTCCTGGCTGTACTGCGTGTTCTGCACCATGGAGAGCACGCGGCCCGTCTTCGCCTCGACGGAGGCGGCCGTCGCGCCGACCTGGAAGCGCGGGTCGACGGAGGGGATGTAGGCGTTGAGCGCCGCCTGCGAGACCTGCTGGATGTCGAGGTCGAGGGTCGTCACGACGTCGAAGCCGCCCTGGCGGATGCGCTGGTAGCGCTCGTCGTCGGTCGCCCCGAAGACGGAGTCGTTGCGGAGGACGTTCAGCACGTAGTCGCAGAAGTACGCGGCGTTGCCGGCGGTGGTGCAGCCGGTCGAGGGCTCCGTGATGTTCGGGGTGATCGGCTCGGCGACGGCGGCGTCGTGCGCGGCCTGGTCGATCCGGCCGTGCTTGAGCTCCTCCGACAGGATGTAGTCGCGGCGCTCCTTGGTGGCGGCGTAGCCGTTGGCGGCGCCGTTCGCCTCGTCGCCCGGGTTGTCGAAGCGGAACTTCGCCGGGTTGTTCACGATCGCCAGCAGCGCGGCCGCCTGCGAGGTCGAGAGCTGGCTCGCGGGGATGCCGTAGTAGTAGTTCGCCGCGGCCTCGATGCCGTAGACGGTGCCCCCGAAGAGGGCGATGTTGAGGTAGCCGAGCAGGATGTCGTCCTTCGACGCCTCCTTCTCGAGTCCGATCGCGAGGCGCATCTCCTTGAGCTTGCGCTCGGGGGTCGGGTCCGTCGCCTCCTGGTAGGCCTTGTCGCGCGCGGCCTCGTCGGTGATCGACTCCGCCTTCTGCACCAGGACGTTCTTCACGTACTGCTGCGTGATCGACGACCCGCCCTGCAGGTCGTCGCCCGTGAGCGTGACGGCGATGGCCCGGAGCGTGCCCTGGAGGTCGATGCCGCCGTGCTCGTAGAAGCGCGGGTCCTCGCCGGCGACGGCGGCGTCCTTCGCGGACTGCGCGACGTCGTCCCAGCCGACCTCGACGCGGTTCTGGTCGTAGACGGAGGCGAGGAGGGTCGTCCCGTCGCTCGCGTAGACGTTGGTGCGCTGCATCAGCTGGCCCACGTCGAGGTAGCCCGGCAGGTTCTGGAACATGCCGATCGTGTTGCTCGTCGCCAGGCCCGTCAGCGCGAGGGCCGGCGTGACGCCGACGGTGATCAGGACGCCCGCCACGGCGCTCATCCCGATGAACCCCATGACCGCCCGCAGCGACATCCCGAGCGGCCGGACGGAGCGGCGGGATGCAGTGGGAAGTGCCATGGAGCGGTCGTCCTTTCGACGCGGCGCCGGGCCGCGGAGATGTGAGGGAGGGTGGCGAGAAGCCTCGCGAGCAGTCGCGCGATCCCCCGGGTTCATGGTACGTGACGGGTGCGCCCGCGGGGCGTCCTCCTCCCGGTGGAGATGAGGAGCTGGCGGGTGATGCGCAGGAGCGGGCGCGTCCGGGGTGCTGACCTCGGGTCGATGCATCCGTATCGTGGGGGGAGCGCCGCTCCGAGGGGCGCTGCAGCACCCGTTCCACCCACCGCTCCGGGGCCCCGGGCGGCCGGCCCCGGCAGAAAGCGCACACCATGGCACGCATCCACGACGACGTGACCCAGCTCGTCGGCAGGACCCCTCTCGTCCGCATCAACCGGCTGGAGGGCGCCGACCAGGCGACGGTCCTCGCCAAGCTCGAGTTCTACAACCCTGCGAACAGCGTGAAGGACCGCATCGGCGTCGCCATCATCGACGCGGCCGAGGCCTCCGGCGAGCTGCACCCCGGCGGGACGATCGTCGAGGGCACGAGCGGCAACACCGGCATCGCGCTCGCGATGGTGGGTGCCGCCCGCGGCTACAAGGTCGTCCTCACGATGCCCGAGACGATGTCCGTCGAGCGACGGGTCCTCCTCCGCGCCTACGGAGCCGAGATCGTGCTCACCCCCGGCAGCGAGGGCATGCGCGGAGCGGTCGAGCGCGCCCGCGCGATCGTCGACGAGACCCCCGGCGCGATCCTCGCCCGCCAGTTCGAGAACGCCGCCAACCCCGAGGTGCACCGCCGCACCACCGCGGAGGAGGTCTGGGAGGACACCGACGGCGAGGTCGACGTCTTCGTGGCCGGCATCGGCACCGGCGGCACCATCACCGGAGTCGGCCAGGTGCTCAAGGAGCGCAAGCCCGGCGTGCAGATCATCGGAGTGGAGCCGATCGACTCCCCGCTCCTCACCCAGGGCACCGCCGGGCCGCACAAGATCCAGGGCATCGGCGCCAACTTCGTCCCCGCGATCCTCGACCGCGAGGTCTACGACGAGATCATCGACGTGACGCTCGACGACTCCGTGCGGGTGGCCCGCGAGATGGCCGCGCAGGAGGGGATCCTCGGCGGCATCTCCTCCGGCTCGATCATGTGGGCCGCGCTCGAGGTCGCGAAGCGCCCCGAGAACGCGGGGAAGACCATCGTCGCCATCGTCTGCGACTTCGGCGAGCGGTACATCTCGACCGTCCTGTACGAGGACCTCCGCAGCTGAGCCCCTCGAGACGAGGCGGGACGCCCCGCTCCGGACGCGACGGTCGGCCGGAGCGCCGCGTCCCGTCCGGACCGGAGCGTCCCAAGCTCCTCGCCCTGCTCCGCGAGGACGTCCGCACCGCCCGGGAGCGCGACCCCGCCGCCCGGAGCGCGGTGGAGGTCGTCCTCTCCTACCCGGGAGTGCACGCGGTCTGGGTGCACCGCGTCGCGCACGCCTGGTGGCGGCGGGGCCTCCGCCTGCCCGCCCGGCTGCTCAGCCAGGCGGCGCGCGCGGCGACCGGGGTGGAGATCCACCCCGGTGCGACCATCGGCCGACGCCTGTTCATCGACCACGGCATGGGCGTCGTCATCGGCGAGACCGCGCGGATCGGCGACGACTGCATGCTCTACCACTCCGTCACGCTGGGCGGGAGGTCGGCCCGGCGCGAGCGTCGGCACCCCACGCTCGGCGACCGGGTGGTCGTCGGCGCCGGCGCGGTCGTCCTGGGCCCGCTCGTGCTCGGATCCGACGTCAGCGTGGGCGCGAACGCCGTCGTGGTGAAGGACGCGCCCGACGGAGCGGTGCTCGTCGGCATCCCGGCCCGCGATCTGCGCGATCAGGGCGGGGAGGAGGACCCGCTCGCCGGGTCCGGCCGCTCCACCGGCCCGGCGGGACGCGTCTAGCCGGCGACGCTCAGTCGTCGCCCCTCGGCGAGATGTCGCGCGGGGCGCTCTTGATCTGCGCGAAGGCGTCCAGTGCGTGCGCCCGCGTCTCCTTGAGGTCGACGAGGGGCGCCGGGTAGCCGTCCGCGCCTCCGGTCAGCGTGTCCCCGAGCGTCCACGGCTCGTGCACGGCGGCGCCCTCGACTCCGCCGAGCTCCGGCACGTTGTGGCGGATGTACTCGCCGGCCGGGTCGAACTTCCTCGACTGCGTGACCGGGTTGAAGACCCGGAAGAACGGCGACGCATCGGCTCCCGAGCCCGCGACCCACTGCCAGTTCGCGGCGTTGCTCGCCGGGTCCGCGTCGACCAGGGTGTCCCAGAACCACTCCTCGCCCACCCGCCAGTCGACCAGCAGGTTCTTGATCAGGAACGACGCGGTCACCATCCGGACCCGGTTGTGCATGTAGCCGGTGCTCCAGAGCTCGCGCATGCCGGCGTCCACCAGGGGGTAGCCGGTGCGCCCCTGGTGCCAGGCGTCGATCGCCTCCTGGCCGGGGCGTCCCCACGGGAAGGAGTCGAACCGGGTGTCGAAGTTCGCGGTCGCCAGATCCGGCCAGTGGAACAGCAGGTGGTAGCAGAACTCGCGCCAGAGCACCTCGGAGAGGAACCGGTCGCTGCCGTCGCCGCGGTGCAGGCCCTTCGCGTGCGCCTCCTCCAGGGCGTGCCACACCTGGAAGGGGCTGATCTCGCCCCACCTCAGGTGCGGGGAGAGGTTCGAGGTGGCGTCCTCCGCCGGCCGGTCGCGGCCGTCGGCGTAGTCGTCGAGCTGCTCCGCGAGGAACGCGCGCAGCCGGTCGGCCGCCGCCTTCTCGCCGGGGACCCAGCGCTCGCGCAGCCCTTCCGCCCAGTCGGGACGCGTGGGCAGCAGCTCCCAGTCGTCGAGGGAGTCGGAGGCGATCTCTCCCGTGACGCCGTCGAGCGAGCGGGGGCGGGGGAGCGGCGCGCGCGGCGTCGGCTTGGCGCGGCAGGCGCGGGCGAAGGGCGTGTAGACGGAGTAGGGGCCGCCGGCGCCGGTCTGCACGGTCCACGGCTCGAACATCAGCGAGCCCTGGTGGCTCTCGGCCTCGAGGCCGCCGTTGCGGAGCGATTCCTTCACCGCCGCGTCGACGGTGCGCTCGGCCCTCCCGTAGCGGCGGTTCCAGTGCACGGCTCCGGCGCCGATCTCCTCGGCGAGCTGGAGGACGACGGCCTCGGCCGGCCCACGGCGCAGGATCAGCGGGGCGCCGTGCTCGCGCAGGTCGGCGGCGAGGGCTGCGAGGCTGCCGTGCAGCCACCAGCGGGAGGCGCCCCCGAGCGGACGGATGCCCGCCGACTCCTCGTCGAGCACGTAGCAGACCGCGACGGGGCCGCCACGGTCGATCGCGGCGCGCAGAGCGGGGTTGTCGGCCAGGCGCAGGTCGTCGCGGAGCCAGACGAGGGTGGGGGAGGTGTCACTCATGGTGACCACCATGATCCGCGAGTCCCGCGCCGCGGCGAAGACCTGGCCGGTCGCTGCGGCCCGTGCTAGCGGGGACGGATCAGGCGGAGGCGATGCCGTCGCGGAGCTTGTCGCAGAGCGCGGTCAGCTGCTTCAGCTCGTTTTCGTCGAGGACGCCGCCGACCTGCTCCGAGATGGTCCTCATGTGGGTGAGCGCGACGCGGCGGAAGAGCGCGTAGCCCTCGTCGGTGATCGCGATGATCGTGCCGCGGGCGTCCGCCGGATCCTCGCTCTTCTCGACGCAGCCGCGGGCGGCGAGCCGGTCGATCAGCCTGCTGACGCTGGGCTGCGTCAGGAGGACGTGCCGGTTCAGGTCGCGCAGCCGTGCGCGCCGACCGGGCTGCCGGGTGAGGTTGAAGAGCACGTCGTACTCGTTCATCGAGATCTCCCGCGAGGGGAACTCGGTGCTCAGGGTGCGCATCACCTGGACCTGGGCGCGGAAGAGCGACTCCCAGGCGGCGACGGCCTCTCTCGACCCCACTGGTCCTCCTTCACGGCACTCAGGAAGCGGTTCCCTGACATCCAGACGCCGTACAGCCTACGCCGGGGTGCTGGGAGGAGGGGAGTCGGAGGAAGGGGGCCGGGGGAACGACAGAAGGCCGGCCGCTGAGGCGAGCGGCCGGCCTTCATTCCCTTGCACCAAGAGTGTCCTGCAATCACTTCTCGCGCTTCCCGCCACAGCAAACGGTCGACGCACTTGAACTATATAACGACCCGGTAACGACGCAACCCTCTCTTTCCTGAATCCTCCCTGAGCCGCCCCGCCCCGCCCGTCGCCGCGCCCGCCCGCGCTCCGCACGACTCTCTCCTGACCCAGGACGCCCCGTCTGCTGCCTCCGACGTCCGCACCGAACCGCAGCCCATCCCTGACCGTTGACGGACGCGACGAGCACCCCCTGCCCTCGTCCCCCGCCGACGCGGCCCGGCCCCGTCGTCCTGCCCCGCGAGGCGCGACCCGCCCCGCCACGGCTTCGACCACGCAGCGGGCCGTCGAGCAGCCCTCCAGGTGTGAGGAGCGGTCGCGCGCATCCGTCGAGGTCGAGAGGACGTCCCGCCCTCGAGGCGAACGCGGGAAACGCGTGTCAGCGTTTCCCGCTAGCCGGTCGCGATCCGCTCTCCGAATCGCGACAACGGGTGAAGCCGACCGCGGCGAGGAGAACGCAAGCGTTCTCCTCGCAATTCAGAACAGATCCGGCGACGGCGTCGACGCGTAGCGGATGGCGACGTCGGCGTGGCGGTCGAAGCGGTAGCCGACTCCGCGGACGGTGCGCACGATCTCCTCGTAGCGGCCGAGCTTGGCGCGGAGGCGGCGGACGTGGACGTCGATGGTGCGCTCGTTCGGCGCGTCGTCGTCCGCGGCGCCCCAGAGCGAGGCGATGAGCTCGGCGCGCTCGATGGTGCGGCCCTCGCGGAGCACGAGGTACTGGAGGAGCTCGAACTCCTTGTAGGTGAGGGGGGTGGTCTCCTCGTCGAGGATGACGCGCTTGCGGGAGATGTCGATGACGACGCCGCCGGGTGCACGGTCGGGATCGGGCTCGGCGTCGGAGCGGCGCTTGGCGACGGCGGCCGGGTCCTGCAGCGCGAGGCGGACCACGTCCACGTCGCGGCCGCCGGCGCCCTGCGGGGCGAGGGCGACGGAGGCGTAGGTCTCGGCGTCGGGGGCGAGCTGCGCCGTGACGCGCTTGAGCTCCTCGACCAGGCGGCCGAGGTCGACTCCGGCGGCACGGGCCTTGGCCTCGTCGATGCCGACGTAGAGGGCGAAGCCGCGGGCCTCGGTGCCCTGGGGGACGGCGCGGAGGCGGGGCGCTGCGGGCGCGGCGTCGGCGACCGGCTGGAGGCGGGGCGCCTCGGTGGGGGTGGTGGCGGTGGCGGTGCGGGTGTGGAGGAGGGTCATGACGAGTCCTTGGCTGGTCGGATCCGGGACGAGTGTCCGAGGGAGCGGATCCGGGTGTGCGCGATCGAGCCGGCCCGCGGTGCGCGGTGGCGGCAGAGACGGATGCGGGGCATCCAGGGGATCGTCCGCGCCTCGGACGCTCAGCCGATCGTGACGATCAGCGGGCGGAGGCGGTGCGGGGATCCGGCGAGGTCAGTTCCTCATGCACACATTCGACAGCACATGACGGGGCCACCGGCCATCATCATGCCGGCATTCCCGATGGCCTCGAGGGAGGTCGGGGCGTGCAGGGTGTCAGTCATGTCCGCCAGTAAAGCGGAGGCCGGTGCACGGCGTCAACACTTCCGTGGGGATGGACGGCGCGTCGGGGGTGGTTCCGGTGCTCGGGAGGAGGCGCGCGCCGTGATTGGGGACCTCGATGCGCCCGCTGCGCGGGCTGCTCGATCCGCAGGACGGGCTTTGCCGGACGGTCGCGGTGGGGGCTGTCGAGACCCTCGCTGCGCCGGCCGACCGGCACGGCTCAGCGGGGCTTCCTGTTCCGGGGCGCGACGGAAGGCCCGCTCGTCCGGGGGCCGGCGGGCTCAGCCCGCGAGGCCGTAGAGGCGGTCGCCCGCGTCGCCGAGGCCGGGGACGATGTAGCCGAGCTCGTTGAGCTTCTCGTCGAGGGAGCCGAGGACGATGGTCACGTCGCGGTCGCCGAAGGCCTTCTCGACGGCGGCCAGGCCCTCGGGGGCGGCGAGCAGGCAGACGGCGGTGACGTCGACCGCTCCCCGGTCGAAGAGGAACTGGATGGCCGCGACGAGCGAGCCGCCGGTCGCGAGCATCGGGTCGAGGACGAAGCACTGGCGGTTCGACAGGTCGTCGGGCAGGCGCTCCGCGTACGTGGTCGGCTCGAGCGTCTCCTCGTTGCGCGCCATGCCCAGGAAGCCGACCTCGGCGGTCGGGATGAGCTTGACCATGCCCTCGAGCATCCCGAGGCCGGCCCGGAGGATCGGGACGACCAGCGGCTGCGGGTCGCTGAGCGCGAGGCCGGTGGTCTGCGTCACGGGGGTCTCGATGGTGACGGTGCGGGTGCGGACGCCGCGGGTGGCCTCGTAGGCGAGGAGCGTCATCAGCTCCTCGGCGAGCTGCCGGAAGGTGGGGGAGGGGGTGCGCTTGTCACGCAGCACGGTGAGCTTGTGGGTGATCAGCGGGTGGTCGGCTACGTGGACGCGCATAAGCTCAATCTACTGGCCGGAGCGGCGCCCCACCGGCCGCAGCGGGCCGCCGCAGGAGGGGGAGCGATGCGCGACAGCGATCTCCGCGTCCCCCGCCGCTCCGAGGAGTGGATGGGCCTGGCGCTCGACGAGGCGAGGCGGGCCGCGGGCTGGGGCGACGTCCCCGTGGGCGCGGTGGTCCTCGACTCGGAGGGTGCGGTGCTCGGGCTCGGGCGCAACGAGCGCGAGCTGCGGCGGGATCCGACGGCGCACGCCGAGGTGGTCGCGATCCGCGCGGCGGCCGAGGCCCGCGGCGACTGGCATCTCGAGGGCTGCACGCTGGTGGTCACGCTCGAGCCGTGCGTGCTCTGCGCCGGAGCGATCCTGGCGGCGCGGATCGACCGCGTCGTCTTCGGTGCGTGGGACGAGAAGGCGGGCGCCTCCGGATCCGTGCACGACCTCCTCCGCGACCGCCGGCACAACCACGTGGTCGAGGTGTACCCCGGGGTCCGCGCCGCGGAGTGCTCGCGGCTCCTGCTCGACTTCTTCGCCGACCGCCGCTGACGCCGACCGCCGCCGAACCCCTCAGCTCGGAGCGCCCAGCCACTCCGTCAGCGCGAGCCGCGTCGCCGCGTGCATCCGCTCGAAGCGCTCCGCCGCGACGTCGTCGGCGAGCGCGGCGGCGTCGTAGCCCGCCGCTCCCGCCCACTCCCCGTCGCCCTCGAGCCACTGCGCGGCCATCGTGCCGGTCAGCTCGGGGTGGAACTGCACGCCGAGGAGCCAGTCCTCCACGGCGAACGCCTGCACCTCGCCCGCCGGCGACGACGCCAGCAGCGCCGCTCCGCTCGGCAGCGCGAAGGTGTCGCCGTGCCACTGCATCACGTGGACGCCGGCCAGGTGCCGGAGCGGGGAGCCGGCGCCCTCCTCCGTGAGCACGACCGGGCGGAAGCCGACCTCGCGGGCCGATCCGGGATGGACGGACTCGCCCAGGGCGGTCGCGATCAGCTGCGCTCCGAAGCAGACGCCGAGCGTGGGACGGCGGTGGTGCATCCGGTCCTGCAGGAGCGCGATCTCGGGGCTGATGAAGGGGTGCCGCGAGGTCTCGTAGACGCCGGCGCTGGAGCCGAGCGTGACGACGAGGTCGGGGGCGAAAATGTCGATCGCGTCGAGGTCCGTCCCTGCGACGGCGTCGACGGCGAACCCCCGCTCGGTCAGCATCGGCTCGAGCGCGCCGAGCCCGGCACCGCGCTCGTTGACGATCGCCAGGGCCCGGCGCATCTCAGGCGCTCCCGTGCGGCGCGGCCGGCGGGGAGGCGGCGGGCGGAGCGGCGGCGGCCGGAGCGGCCGCGGCGGCCGTCCCTTCCGCCTCCGTCACGGCCGGACGGGCCGCCGGCGGTCCCGCGCGTCCGCGGTCGACGTCGGGCTCGAGGTAGATCGTGGTGGCGGCGGGAACGGCCTCGCGGATCCGCTTCTCGGCGGCGTCGATTCCGGCGGCCACGTGCTCGAGGGTCTCGGCGGCCGGGAAGGCGAGCTTCGCGGCCACGAGGATCTCGTCCGGTCCGAGGTAGAGGGTGCGCATGTGGATGACGCGCTCGACGTCGCGACCGGCCTCGAGCGCGGCGCGGATCGAGGCGGCGTCGGCGGGAGTCGCCCCCTCGCCGACCAGCAGGCTCTTCGTCTCGACGCCCAGCACGATCGCCACCACGATCAGCAGGGTGCCGATCATGATCGTTCCGATCGCGTCGTAGACCGAGTCGCCGGTGATCACGGTCAGCCCGACTCCGAGCAGCGCGAACGTCAGACCGGTGAGCGCGGCGACGTCCTCGAGTAGCACGACCGGCAGCTCCGGCGCCTTCGCCCGGCGGATGAACTGCAACCAGGACTGCGAGCCGCGGACCCGGTTCGACTCCTTCACTCCCGTGCGCAGCGAGTAGCCCTCGAGGCAGATCGAGATCACGAGGACCAGGATCGGCAGCCAGGCGTTCTCGAGCTCGTGCGGCTCGGCGATCTTCTCGATGCCCTCGTAGAGCGAGAAGACGCCGCCGACGGAGAACAGGATGATCGACACCACGAAGGCGTAGACGTAGCGCTCGCGCCCGTAGCCGAACGGGTGCTCCTCGTCGGCGGCCTTCCGCGACTTGCGGCCGCCGAGCAGCAGGAGCAGCTGATTGCCGGAGTCGGCGAGCGAGTGCACGCCCTCGGCGAGCATGGAGGCGGATCCGGAGAAGAACCAGGCGACGAACTTCGTCAGGGCGATGCCGAGGTTGGCCGCGAGCGCCGCGATGATCGCGGTGCCGCCTCCGGATGCGCTCACGTGGTCTCCTCGGGCTCGCCGCTGGATGGTCGGGCCATCCTACGAGGCGCCGGACCGCACCCGGACCCCCTTGCCGCGGGCTCTTCGTAGGATGAGCGGCGTGACCGATGCGCCCGTCCTGCTCCCGTCCATCGCCGTCCTCGGCCTCGGCTCGATGGGGGGCGCGATCCTCCAGGGCCTGCTGGCTCCCGGCGTGCGCGTCGAGGGGGGCGTGCGGGTGACCAACCGCGACTCCGCGAAGGCCGCCGCGTGGGACGGCCACCCGGTGGTCACCGCCTTCGCCACCGCGGACGACCCGGAGGCCAACCGGCGTGCGGTCGAGGGCGCGGCGATCGTGCTCGTGGCCGTCAAGCCGCACATGGTGCCGGACCTGCTCGACGAGATCGCCGACGCGCTCGCCCCGGGCGCGGTCGTCGTCTCCGTCGCCGCCGGTGTGACCGCGGCCACGTTCGAGCGGCACCTGCCCGCGTCCGTCGCCGTGCTCCGCTCGATGCCGAACACTCCCGCGGTCGTGGGCCGCGCCGTCACCGGCCTCAGCGCGGGCACGCGGTCCGGCGACGAGGACCTGGCGCTCGTGCGCCGCCTGTTCGAGACGGTCGGCGAGGTGGTCGAGGTGCCGGAGTCGCAGCTCGACGCGCTCTCGACGATCTCCGGCTCGGGGCCCGCCTACGTGTTCCTGCTGATCGAGGAGCTCATCGCGGCCGCTGTCGCGAAGGGCTTCACTCCGGAGCAGGCGTCGACGATGGTGGTCGGCACGTTCCGCGGCGCGGCCGAGCTGCTCGCGGACTCCGGCGAGGAGCCCGCGGAGCTGCGCCGGCGGGTCACGAGCCCGAAGGGCACCACCGAGCGGGCCGTCGCGGTCCTGCAGGAGGCCGACCTCGCCGCCCTCTTCACGCGGGCGACCGACGCCGCGCTGGCCCGCGCCCGCGAGCTCGCCGCCTCCTGACTCCGCCCTCCTCTCCGCGAGACGCCGCTCGGGTACGCGACACGCCGGAGCGGGCGTACCGGAGCGGCATCCCGCAGAGGAGGAGGAGGGAGGGGGCGCGGGTCAGGAGCCGAGGGCCGCGAAGCGCTCGATGTCGCTGGGGGTGCCGCTGACCACGATGAGGTCGTGGTTCGAGACGACGGTCTGCTCGGTCGCGTAGGTGAAGGGCTTGCCCGGGCTCTTGACGCCGACGACGGTCACGCGGTGCTTGCGGCGCACGCCCGACTCCGTGAGCGTCAGCCCCCGGATCGGCTTGGGCGGGTACATCTTCGCGAGCACGAAGTCGTCGTCGAACTCGATGAAGTCGAGCATGCGGCCCGAGACCAGGTGCGCGACGCGCTCGCCCGCCTCCGCCTCGGGGTAGATCACGTGGTTCGCGCCGATCCGCTCGAGGATCTTGCCGTGCGAGCGCGAGATCGCCTTCGCCCAGATCTGCGGGATCTTGAGGTCGACGAGGTTCGCAGTGATCAGCACGGACGCCTCGATGGAGGAGCCGACCGCGACGACGGCGACCTGGAAGTCCTGCGCGCCGATCTGCGCGAGGGCGTCGAGCGAGCGGGCGTCGGCCTGCACCGCGTGGGTGACCCGCTCCGACCACTTCTGCACGAGACCGGCGTCGGCGTCGATGGCGAGGACCTCGCGGTCGAGGCGGTCGAGCTGGCCGGCCGTGGCGGCTCCGAAGCGCCCGAGGCCGATCACCAGCACCGGGGCGTCGTACCTGATGCGGTCAACCAACGATGGGCCTCTCTTCCGGTCGTCTGAACAACTGCCTCCGCTGGCTCGCGGCGAGCGCGGCGGCGAGAGTCACGGTACCAACGCGGCCCATGAACATCGTCAGCGCCAGGATGTAGACCCCGGACGGCGGCAGCTCCGCGGTGAGCCCCGTCGAGAGCCCGGAGGTCGCGAAGGCCGAGATCACGTCGAAGAGCACGTGGTCGAGCGAGGCCTTGGTGATGTGCAGGATCAGGACGCTCGACACGGCGACCGTCGTCGCGCCCCACAGCACGACCGAGACGGCCAGGCGCAGGACGTCGTTCGGGATCCGGCGGCCGAAGGCCTCCATGTCGTTGTTGCCGCGGGCCTCGGCGAAGGCGGCCAGGAAGAGGATCGCGAGGGTCGTGACCTTGATCCCGCCGGCCGTGGAGGCCGATCCTCCGCCGATGAACATCAGCATGTCCGTCACGAGCAGGCTCGAGCCGTTGAGGTCGGGGACCGAGATCGTCGAGAAGCCGCCCGACCGCGTCATCGTCGAGAGGAAGAAGGACTGGAAGACGGTGTCTCCCGCATCGAGGCTGCCGAAGGTCCTCGGATTGTCGAACTCGAGCACGATGTAGAGGACGGCCCCGGCGACGAGCAGGATCACGGAGGTGACCAGCGTCAGCTTCACGTGCACCGACCACTTGCGCGGGCGCCGCCAGCCGCGGGAGAAGGCGTAGATGACGGGGAAGCCGATCGAGCCGAGGAAGACGCCGAGCATCAGGATGCCGAGGAACCAGTAGTCGTCCTCGAACGGGGTGAGTCCCGCGGCGTTCGGGGCGAAGCCGGTGTTCGTGAACGCCATCGCGGAGTAGTAGAAGGAGTGCCAGACGGCCTCGCCGATCGGGATCCCGTCGATCAGCATCCGCGGGAACAGCAGGAGCGCGACGATGATCTCGATCGCGGCGGCGCTGATCGCGACGGTGGCGAGCAGCCCGCCGATCTCGCCCAGGCGCACGGCCTGGCCCTCGGCGACGGGGCCGGAGTGGATCCGCAGCGGGTTCGAGTCGCTGGCGACCATGAGCTTCGCCCGGAGCCCGAGGCGGCGCGAGATCGCCAGGCCCATGATCGAGGCGAGCGTCAGCACTCCCAGAGCGCCGATGTTCACGCCGACGAAGATGATCGAGTGGCCGAACGCCGACCAGTGCGTCGCCATGTCGACCGTCGCGAGGCCGGTCACGCAGATCACCGACATCGCGGTGAAGAAGGCGTCGTGCAGCGGAGTGACGGTGCCCGTGGTGCTCGACACCGGCAGCGAGAACAGCAGGGTGAACACGAGCACGAGCGCCGAGAAGATGAGGATCGCGAAGCGGGACGGCGAGCGTCCGGCGAAGTCGTCGATGAGGTCGCGGGCCCGCTCGAAACCCGACCAGGGGGAGACGGGCGAGACGCCCACGGGGCTGCGGAACTGCTGCCGAACCACCACGGCGGATCCTCCACTCGATCGCGGCCATGCTACCCGCTCGGTGCCGGGCTCCCGGGGCGCTGACTAGCCTGGGCGCATGGCTGACATCTTCGGGGTGATCGCGGACGGGACCCGCCGGGACATCCTCGCCCTGCTGCTCGAGCAGCGGCGGGACGGCTCGGCCGAGGGCATGAGCGTGTCGCGGATCGTGGCGCGCCTCGAGCTGAGCCAGCCGACCGTCTCCAAGCACCTCAAGGTGCTGCGCGAGACCGGCCTCGTCACGGTGCGCGAGAGCGGACAGCACCGCTTCTACGCGCTCGAGTACGCGCCGCTGGCGGAGGTCGAGGACTGGCTGCTGCCCTTCCTCGCCGAGGACGAGGCGGCCGGCGCCCTGCTCGACGCTCCGACCGCGGCCCGGGCGGAGTCGCTGGGCCGGGCGCTCGCCGAGCGCACCCACCAGGTCAGCACCGTGGTGCAGGACATCCAGCGGGGCGTCAGCGAGGGAGCGACGAAGGTCGCGGAGGCGCTGCGCATCCGCAAGTGAGGGGCGCCGAGGAGCCGGAAACGGTGGAGCCCCGGGTCGTGTAAGCTCGCGGGAGCCAGTTTTTCGTAAGCGGCCGCCCGTCGGGCGGTCGACCCCCTGAACGTTGTGAGGTCTTCGTGGGTTCTGTCATCAAGAAGCGTCGCAAGCGTATGGCGAAGAAGAAGCACCGCAAGCTGCTTCGCAAGACTCGCCACCAGCGTCGCAACAAGAAGTAGGCTCGCGCCTCTTCCCACTCGAGCGTCCGCCCTTCCGGGGTCGGGCGCTCGTCTGCGTTCACGGATCATCCCGGCGGCGCTCGCCGTCTCGGCGCCCGTCGCCGGGGCCGCCGTACACTGACCGCATGGTGGACGTGGAGCTGACGCTCGTGGGCAAGCCGGGCTGTCATCTCTGCGACGACGCGCGGACCGTGGTCGAGCAGGTGGTCGCCGATCTGGGCGGCGAGGCGTCGGTCGCCGTCTCGGAGGTGTCGATCCTCGACGATCCCGAGCTGCACGAGCGCTTCGTCGAGGAGATCCCGGTGGTGCTGATCGACGGGCGCGTGCACACCTTCTGGCGGGTCGATCCCGCGCGGCTCCGGCGGGCCCTCCTCGATCGCGGGTGAGCTTCGACCGGGCCGTCCGGACGGAAGCACGACCGCGACGTCCCTCTGACGGGGGACGGGACGGCTCGCGAAAGCTCGCCTCTCGCCCTTACCCTCGTGAGGGGGGAGTGCGCTCCTCCGTGCGCGGACGCAGATCGTCGCCCGTGGAGGAAGGAACCGCCATGCCGTCATCCCGCCGACTCGCCCTGCCCGCCGCCGCTCTCGCGGCGCTCGTGCTCGGCCTGGCCCTCCCCGGAGCGGCCGTCGCGGCACCCTCCGCCTCGACGGTCTCGACCACGGTCGAGCAGCCGGCCGCGACGACCATCCCCGGCGTGCCGGAGGATCCCGAGCAGCCGGGCGACGGCGGCTCCGACCCCGTTCCCGGCGTCCCCGAGGAGCCGTCCGTTCCCGGAGTGCCCGAGGAGCCGGCAGAACCCGAGCAGCCCGCGCCCGTCGACCCCGCGCCCGTCGACCCCGCGCCCGTGGACCCCGCGCCGGTCGATCCGGCACCGGTCGACCCCGCGCCCCAGCAGCCGAGCCAGCCCTCCACCGGCGGCGGATCCACCGGCGGCGGCTCGACCGGCGGCGGCTCGACCGGCGGCGGCTCGACCGGCGGCGGCCAGCAGGGCGGCTCCGGCGGCGGTCAGCCCTCCACCGGCGGCGGATCGTCCTCCGGCGGCTCCGGCTCCGGCGGCGGCACCACCGGCGGAGCGACGTCCGGCGGCACCTCCGGCGGCGGCACCACAACCGGCACCACCACGTCCGGCAGCGCCGGCTCCTCCGGTGCGGGCGCCGTCACTCCGGCGGCGTCGGCCCCCGGACGCACCGAGCTCGGCACCTCGACCGAGGGCGCGAAGCCGGCGGCCGGTGCCGCGACCGCGGACGTCTTCCTCACCCGCGAGCTCGCCGTGCAGCCGGAGGCGCTCACCGTCGAGCTCGCCCGCTTCTACGGCGTCGGCTTCTCGTACACCGGCTTCGCCAGCGGCGAGGCCGTCTCCGCGGTCCTCCGCGACCCGAACGGCACCAAGACCCCGCTGACCCTCGAGGCGGGCAGCGGCACCGCGACCGTGCCGACCGCGCTGATCACCAAGTCGGGCGCCTTCACGGTCGACCTCACGGGCGACCAGGGCTCCGCCGCCAAGGTCGTCTTCCGGCTCGCGCCCTCCACCGGCAACGGCCTCCTGCTCGAGCCGCGCGAGCTCGGCGACGGCAGCACCGAGGCGCCCCGCGGCGCCGTCTGGGGCTTCGACGCCGACGAGGAGGTCGCCGTGGGCGCCTTCGAGACCTCCGGGTCCCGCGCCGACCTGGCCGCCGGCGACGTCGCCGTGCAGTCCGACTCCATCGGCTGGGCCGAGCTGGCGCTGGGCGACGCGGTCATCGCCAACCCCGACCCCTCCGTCTACTGCGTCGTCGCCTTCGGCCGCGAGTCGCACCGCACGGCAGCTGTGACCGTCTCCTACCGTGACAGCGACACCACGGCCGCACCGTGGGAGGCGCAGCAGGTCTGCGGCACCGCGATCAGCGCCGCGCGCACCGCCTTCCTCAGCACGGCCGCCTCGGCGGGACCGGCCGGCATCACGCCGACCACCGCGCTGATGATCGGCGGCGGCGCGGTCGCCGCGTCGCTCGTCGCCTGCGCGGCCGTCCTGGTCGTGATGCGCCGCCGGCGCATGAACACGGACCTCTTCATCGGCGGACCGCTGCCGCGCACGCAGAGCGACTGACGCGTCCGGAGGACGAGGGAAGGTCCGCGGGACGCGATCCCGCGGGCCTTCCCTCGTCCTCTCCCGGCGCTCAGCCGGCCGCGGTGAAGCGGAGGAGGATCGTCCGCGCCTCCGGCCGCAGCTGGAAGTCGGGCCACACGTCCGGACCGCACGCGCGGGAGCCCAGGCCGTGCTGGGCGGCGTCGATCACGAGGACCGCGCGCTCCGACTCCGGCAGCTCGTGCGGGTGCGCGGCTGCCGTGATCTCCTGCGGCGTGTGCCGCGCCAGGGTGAAGCCGGGGAGGCGCCCGTGCAGGTCGCGCGCGGCTTCGATGCGGAGCCGGGGCGAGCCCGCCTCCGTCAGCGTCAGCTCGCGCACGCTGCTGCGGTGACCGCTCTCCTGCGGGCGGGCGTACGGAGTCGTCAGCCGGTCCATGTCCGCCGTGAAGCGCCCCACCCGCGCGGCCCGGAGGCTGTCGGGGTAGGACTCGAGCGGGCCGGTGCCGAACCACTCCGCGCCGTCGATCGACGCGGGCATGTCGATCCGGATGCCCAGCCGCGGCCAGACGGAGTCCCAGCCCCGGGTCGGCACGAGGTCGACGCGGAGGACCGTGCTCTCCCCGTCGACGCTCCAGCGCTCCTCCATCAGGAGTCCCGCATCGAGGTCCGCGGCCGAGAAGCGGGTCACGCGGCGGAGCCCGGCGGAGGCGTCCACCTCCTGCACGCGGCCGACCAGGCGGTCGAGTCCGGCCTCGCGCCAGCGGGCGGCGGAGGAGGGGGCCGGCATCCCGCGGCCGTCGCCGTCGTACGGGTCGCCGGTGACGTAGCCGGGGAAGCCCGCGCCCTCGTCGTTGTCGGTCGGGGCGCGCCAGAGCTCGGCGCGCGGTCCGTCGACGGGCAGGCCGGCGAGGGAGGCGAGCCGGCCGTCGCGGAACCGCGCGACTCCGAGCGCGCCGCCCTCGAGGGGCGGAGCGGCGCGGACGGCGCGGGTCCACGCGGGCACCGCCGACGGCACGGCGAGGAGGTGCTGACCGGTGGAGAGCACGTGGCCCTCCTCCGCCCAGGCGGTCGAGGCGTCGAGGACCGCGTCGACGGTGAGCCAGGTCTCGCCGCCGGGACGCACCTCGAGCGGGGGGAGCTCGACGTGCACGGCGTCGCCGGCCGCGATGACCGGGGCGTCGAGCACTCCCTCCGCGGTGACCCGCCCGTCCCGCTCGACCCGCCACGCGAAGCGCAGATCGGCGGTGGAGGCGTCGTGCCGGCGGTTCTCGATGACGACGCCGTCGCCGCGGACCGTGAGGCGCACCGGAGCGACGATCTGCTTCCACTCGAACAGGCCCGGGCTGGGCGTGCCGTCGGAGAGCACCATGCCGTCCATCACGAAGTTGCCGTCGTGCACCACCTCGCCGAAGTCGCCGCCGTACGCGTAGTACTCGACGCCCTCCGGCGTGCGCGCCCGCAGGCCGTGGTCGCGCCACTCCCAGACGAAGCCGCCGTGCAGCCGCGGGAAGCGGTCGACGAGGTCCTCGTACTGGTCGATCGCTCCCGGGCCGTTGCCCATCGCGTGCACGTACTCGCAGAGCAGGAAGGGCTTGGAGCGCTGCCGAGCGGATTCGCCAGGGGAGCAGCCGAGCAGCGGAGTGAGCGAGCCGTCGGTGCCGATCCGCTCGGTCTCGGGGATCGAGGAGTACATCCGCGAGTACACGTCGGTGTACGCGCCGGTGTAGTCGCCCTCGTAGTGGACGGGGCGCTCGGGGTCGCGGCCGTGCACCCAGGCGGACATCGCGGCGAGGTTCGCGCCGGTGCCCGCCTCGTTGCCGAGGGACCAGAGCACGATGCTCGGGTGGTTCTTGTCGCGCTCGACGGTCCGCTCGATGCGGTCGAGGTAGGCCTCGCGCCAGGCGGGGTCGTCGCTGGGGTTGCCCGCCCAGCCGACCCGCTCGAAGCCGTGGGTCTCGAGATCGCACTCGAGGACCACCCAGAAGCCGAGCTCGTCGGCGAGGTCGAGCAGACGGGGATGCGGCGGGTAGTGGCTGGTGCGGATGGCGTTCACGTTGAAGCGCTTCATCATCGCGAGGTCCTCGCGGGCGGAGTCCTCGTCGAACGCTCGACCGCGGTCGGGGTGCGTCTCGTGGCGGTTGACTCCGTGGAAGACGACGCGCTCGCCGTTGACCAGGAAGCGGTCGCCGCGGATCTCGACCGTGCGGAAGCCGAGCCGCAGCGAGACCGTCTCGCCGGCTGAGGCGAGCGTCGCGTCGTAGAGGCGCGGAGCCTCCGCCGACCACGGCTCGACCTCGGGCACCTCGATCGCGGCGATCTCCTCCGCCGAGGCCCAGACCGTCTCGATCCCGAGCCCGGGCACGCGCAGCGTCAGCGGGAACGCGTCGGCCGCGGCGGTCACCTCCGCCTCGATGCGGCCCGCGCCGCCGGCGAAGGAGGAGCGCAGCCACACGTCCTCGATCCCGCCGACGGGGCGCGCGAGCAGGTGCACCGAGCGGAAGATCCCCGGCAGCCACCACTGGTCCTGGTCCTCCACGTAGCTCGAGGCCGACCACTGGTGCACGCGGACCACGACGAGGTTCTCGCCCGGGCGGACGACGCCGGTGACGTCGAACTCCTGCGCGAGCCGGCTGCCGGAGCCGATCCCGATCTCGACGCCGTTGACCCAGACGCGGTAGCGGGACTCGACCCCGTCGAAGCGCAGGACGACCGCCTCGGCGGAGTCCCACTCCTCCGGAACCACGACAGTGCGGCGGTAGTCGCCCGTCGGGTTCGCGTCCGGCACGAACGGCGGCTCGGTCGGGAACGGGAACTGCACGTTCGTGTAGGCCGGCAGTCCGTAGCGCCCGTCGCCCTGCAGCACCCAGTGCGAGGGCACCGGCATCAGATCCCAGCCGGAGTCGTCGAACGACTCGTCCCCGACGGCGTCCACGCCCTCGCCCTCCGGCAGCACGCCGGCGCCGCCCGGGGTCCCCGGAGCGGCGGGGAGCAGGCGGAAGCGCCACTCCCCGTCCAGCGGGAGCGCCGGGGCGTCGGTGTGCAGCCACGAGCGGGGGGCCCGGCGGCGGCCGGAGCCCGGCCCGGTGTCCGTCAGGTAGTGGGAGGTCGTCGGGGGAGTCGTCACTTCACGGAGCCTTCCGTCAGGCCGCCGCGCCAGAAGCGCTGCAGCACGATCATGGCGATGGCGAGCGGGATGATCGACAGCAGGACGCCGCCGGTCGTCAGCTCGTAGAACTCGGGCAGGCGGTCGACCTGTCCGAGCCAGTTGTTCAGTCCCAGTGTGATCGGGAACAGGTTCGTGTCCGAGAGCATCACCAGGGGCAGGAAGTAGTTGTTCCAGATCCCGACCAGCTGGAAGAGGAACACGGTGACCAGCGCGGGAGTCAGGATGCGCAGCCCGAGCGTGTGGAAGATCCGCAGCTCCCCGGCGCCGTCGATGCGCGCCGCCTCGATGATCGCGGTGTCCACGGTCGCCTGAGCGTAGATCCGGCAGAGGAACAGCCCGAACGGCGAGACGAGCGAGGGGATCAGCACGCTCCAGTAGGTGTTCGCGATGCCCATCTGGCTGAAGAGCAGGAACAGCGGCAGAGCGGTCGCGGTGCCCGGCACCAGGACGCCCGCGAGGATCGTCCCGAACACGAGCCTGCTGCCGCGGAACTCGTACTTGGCCAGCGCGTAGCCGCCCGCCGCGGCGAGGTAGGTCGCGAGCAGGGCGCCCACTCCGGCGTAGAGGACGGAGTTGAGGAACCAGCGGACGAAGATGCCGTCGCCGTAGGTCAGCACCTGCGTCAGGTTGTCCCAGAGCGCGAACGTCGGGGCGAACCAGAAGCCGTAGGTGGCGAAGAGGTCCTCGGTCGTCTTGGTCGCCGCGACGACGACCCAGTAGACGGGGATGAGGAAGTAGACCGCCACGACGACGAGGATCGCGGTGACGATGATGGTCGAGGCGCGGTTGCGGCCGGCCGAGCGGTCGGGCCCGCGTCCGGCCTTCACGGGGCGGTCGGCGGTGACGACTCCGGTGGTCGTGGTCGGCGGGGTCTCGGTGCGGCTCATGACGACCTCCTGTTCGAGATCGAGAGGAACGTGAAGGAGAGCAGGAACGCGACCAGCGCGATCAGGACGGCCTGGGCGGCGGCGACGTTGTAGTCGTTGTAGGCGAAGGCCGTGGTGTACGCGCTGAGGTTCGGCGTGTACTGGCTGTCGATCGCCGGAGCGACCGTCTTCAGCACCTGCGCCTCGGCGAACAGCTGGAGCGTTCCGATGATCGAGAAGATCGTCGTCAGCACCAGCGCGGGGCGGATGAGCGGCAGCTGGATGCTGCGGGCGACGCGCCAGGTGGAGGCGCCGTCGACCTTCGCCGCCTCGTAGAGCTCGACCGGGATCGCCTTCAGCTGGGCGACGATGATCAGCATGTTGTAGCCGGTGTAGCTCCAGAGCGAGATGTTCGCGATCGACCAGAGCACCGTGTCCGCACCGAGGAAGTCGGGCTGGAGCCCGACCACGTTCGCCGCGTCGATGAGCGGGCTGAGGCCGGGCACGTAGAGGAACGACCACAGGATCGTCGCGATCACTCCGGGCACTCCGTAGGGGAGGAAGTAGGCCGCCCGGAAGAAGCCGGGGAACTTCGCCGACGCCGACTCGAGCATCAGCGCGAGGACGGTGCAGAGGGCGATCATCACCGGCACCTGGACGATGCCGAAGAGGAACATCCGCCCGATGGAGGCGATGAAGTTGCCGTCGGCGAGGGCCTGCGCGTAGTTGTCGAAGCCCGCGAACCCGCTGGTGACCCCGGCCTCGCCGAAGAGGCCGGAGCGCGTCACCTTCGTGAAGCTGGAGCCGACGGCGACGACGATCGGGACGATGAACGTGAGGACGAACAGGGCCAGGAAGGGGCCGAGGAGGATCCACGGGGCGCGGGCGACCGCGCGGCTGCGCCGGGGCGCGCCCGGCGTCCGCGTGGTGGCCGCGACCGCGGCGGCGGCGGGGGAGGTCGTGGTGGTCATGCGGAGGCCCTCCTGATGCTCAGGCCCTTGTTCTCGAAGACCGTGATGATCTGCTGCTCCGCCTCGGCGACCGCGTCCACGAGCGAGAGCCCGGACGCCTTCTTCCGGAAGCCGTCGCTGAGGATGTTGAAGGACTGCTGCGTGACGGGCCACCAGGACCAGTCCGGGTTCTGCTCCTTCGATGCGGGCACGAGGACGTCCTCGTTGTAGTTCTGCCCGCTGAAGAAGTCGCTCGGACCCTTGCGGGCCGTGCCGATCTCGCCGACCGCGGGAGACCAGCCGATGCCGCTGTTGGCGATCATCGCGTCGATGCCCTCCTGCGTGGTGGTCATCCAGACGGCGAACTCGATCGCCTCCTCCGGGTGCTTGCTGCTCGAGAACACCGCCGCGGTCGATCCGCCGAGGAAGCTCGAGCCGAAGCCGGTGTCGCCCCAGACGGGCATGGGAGCCGCGCGCCACTTGCCCGCGCCTCCGCTGACCCCCTCGATCAGGGCGTCGCCCCAGCTGCCGGTGGCGCAGGAGGCGATGCCGCCCTTCGCCGCGGCAGCGAACCACGCGGGGGAGTAGGCGCCGTAGCCGGTCTGCACCAGGTCCTGGTCGATGGCCGTGTCGAAGAAGGAGGCGACGCGCGTCGTGGCGTCGTCGGTCATGTCGATGACCCAGCCGTCCTCCTCCGGGCGCAGCCACTGCGCGCCGGCCTGCGTCGCGAACGCGGCGAAGACCGAGGCGTCGGCAAGCGGGAAGCAGTCGATGTAGGAGCCGGCTCCGCGCAGCTCCGTCGCCACCGCAGCCCAGTCGTCCCAGGTCGTCGGCGGCTCCGCACCCACCTTCCCGAACACCTCGGGCTGGTAGAAGAGCGCCATCGGGCCGCTGTCCTGCGGGATGCCGTAGACGCCGCCGGTGTAGCTGACCTGGCCCCAGAGGGTGGGGTCGTACAGGTCGCGGTACTGCTCGACGCCGTACCGGGTGAGGTCGACCAGGCCGTTGACGAGCATGAACTCGGGGACGGAGCGGATCTCGACCTGGCCGAGGTCCGGCCCGCCGCCCGCGGCGAGGGCCGAGTAGAGCTTCTGGTAGCCGCCCGCGTTGCCGCCGGGGATCCAGACGGCCTCGACCTGGATCTCGGGGTGCGAGGCGTTCCAGACGTCGCAGACCTTCTGCAGGTCCTTCAGCCAGCCCCAGTACTGCAGGCGGACCGGGCCGGTGGCCGGGGCGATCGTCGGCGCCGTGTTGACCGAGACGGTGCCCGGTGTCGCGCAGGCCGTCAGGCTCCCGAGTGCCGCGGTGCCGAGACCGGCGGCGATGAGCTGTCTCCGGGTGAACGGATGCATCTTCCCTCACTTCGTCGTGGTGGAGAGCCGGGGAGTCTCACCCGGCGATGATCGGGACGCTACCACGAATTCGAGTAGGTACTCGAAATTGGCGGCACTGCTCCTCCGCCGCCGCTACGCTGGCCGTTCGAGGGGCACGGCGAGGCGCCTCCAGTGCTGAGGAGGGGTCGATGGCGGAGGCGACGAGGCGACGCGGCCCGTACGCGAAGTCGGCCGAGCGCCGCCGCGCCATCATCGAGGCCGCCCACCAGGTCTTCGCCGCGCGGGGCTACGCCCGCGGCTCCCTCCAGGAGGTCGCCGACCGCGTCGGGCTCAGCCAGACGAGCCTCCTGCACTACTTCCCGTCGAAGACCGACCTGCTCTTCGCGGTCCTCGAGCACCGCGACCTGATCACGGGCGACGGTTCCTCGCCGCCGGACCCGGAGGAGGGGCTGGTCGCCGGCATCCTGCGGCAGACCCGCTACAACGAGACGGCGCCCGGAGTGATCGAGCTGTACGCCGTGCTCTGCGGCGAGTCGACGACGCAGGAGCACCCGGGGCGCGACTTCTTCGCCGCGCGGTTCCGCCGCCTCCGCAGCGAGTACGCGGCCGAGCTGCGCGAGCTCCAGGCCGCCGGGCGCCTGCGCGAGGGGTCCGATCCGGAGCGGGTGGCGGCGTCGATCATCGCGCTCTGGGACGGCGTGCAGCTGCAGTGGCTGCTCGAGCGCGACGCGGTGGACATGGTGGCGTGCCTGGCCGACTACCTCGACCTCGTGGTGCTGCCGGCTCCCTAGCCGCTGGCGCGAGGGAACCCCGGCCCGTCGAGGGGACCCGCCGTCCGCGGCGGTCTCGATGGTCCGGGGTTCCCGCGACCGTGGTGCGCGCCTAGGGCAGCAGGCGGGTCGGGCCGCGGAACAGGTAGGTGACCTCGCGGAGGTTCGCCTGGTTCAGCATCAGCATGATCACGCGCGAGAGGCCCATGCCGAAGCCGCCGTGCGGCGGGACGCCGTAGCGGAAGAAGTCGAGGTAGAACTCGAGCTCCTCCGGGTCGAGGCCCTTCTCGCGGGCCTGCTCGACGAGGACGTCGACGCGGTGCTCGCGCTGCGCTCCGGTCGAGATCTCGACGCCGTTGTAGATGAGGTCGTAGCTGTTGGTGATCGTCCCGTCGCCCTCGCGGCGCATGTGGTAGAACGGCCGGATGCTCGACGCGTAGTCGGTGAGGAACACGAAGTCGTGCCCGAACTCCTCCTGCACGTAGGCCGCGATGCGGCGCTCGCCCTCGGGGTCCATGTCGTCGTCGGCGCGGGGCACCTCGTAGCCGCGCTCGGCGACGATGCGCTTGGCCTCGGCGAGCGGGATGCGCGGGAACGGCGTGGTCGGGACGGTCAGGTCGATGTCGAAGAGCGCCTTGACCTCGGCGCCGTGCTTCTCGACGACGGCGGTGAGGCCGGCGACCATCAGCTGCTCGTGCAGCTCCATGACGTCCTCGTGCGAGTCGATCCAGGAGACCTCGGCGTCGACGCTCGTGAACTCGGTCGCGTGACGCGAGGTGAAGCTGGGGTCGGCGCGGAAGGCGGGGCCGACCTCGAAGACCTTGCCGAAGCCGGCGGGCTGCGCCATCTGCTTGAAGAACTGGGGGCTCTGCGCCAGGTAGGCCTTCGTCTCGAAGTACTCGACCTCGAAGAGCTCGGCCCGCGACTCCGAGGCGCTCGCCATGAGCTTCGGGGTGTGGATCTCGATGAAGTCGTGCTCGATCCAGTACGTGCGCAGCGCGTGCTCGAACGTGGTCTGCACACGGGCGATGAGGTTCTGCTCGGGACGGCGCAGGTCGAGGAAGCGCCAGTCCATGCGCTTGTCGATGCCGGAGTCGGGCGCGATCGGCGCCTCCGGGATCGACGCGGCGACGACCTCGAGCGTCTCGAGCTTGACCTCGATGCCGCCGAGCTTCACGCGCTCGTCGTGCTTGAGCGCGCCGGTGACGGTGATGAAGGAGCCCTGGGCGAGGCCGGAGATCTCCTCGGTGATCGCGAGGCGCGCAGCCGACGCGTCGTCGCCCTCGACGGCCTCGCGCACGGCCGGGTTCACCAGCTGCACGGCACCCGACTCGTCGCGCAGGACGACGAACTGCACCTTCTTCTGGTCGCGCACGGTCTCGACCCAGCCGGACACGCGGACGGGTCCGTCCTCGAGCGCGGCGAGCTTCTTGACAGTGGTTCGGGGGAGGCGGGTCTCGTCGGTCACGGTAGGGGAGTCTACTCGGGGGCCGCCGGGCGGCGACGGGTAGCGTCGGAGCATGAGCACCGCACTGATCACCGGCGCGTCCTCCGGCATCGGCCTCGCGTTCGCCCGGGCGTTCGCGCGCCGCGGCTGGAGCCTCGTCCTCGTCGCCCGCAGCGAGCAGCGCCTCCAGGAGGCGGCGGCCGGACTGCGCGGCCTCGGCGCCGCGGCGGTCGAGGTCCTGCCCGCGGACCTCGGCGACCGAGAGCAGGTCGAGCGCGTGCGCGCGCGGCTCGTCGATCCGGCCCGACCGGTCCGCGTCCTCGTCAACAACGCCGGCTTCGGGATCGACGGGACCTTCGCCGAGCCGGACGTCGCCGCTCTGGACCACGCCTTCGAGGTGATGGTGCGCTCGGTCGCCGTGCTCTCGGGTGCGGCGGCCGAGGCGATGACCACCCGCGGCCGCGGCGCGATCCTCACGGTCTCGAGCGTCGCGGGCTTCGTGCACCTCGGCCCCTACTCCGCGGTGAAGGCGTGGGCGACCGCCTTCGCGCAGTCGCTGGCCGTCGAGCTGCGCGGCACCGGCGTCCGCTCGGCCGCGCTCTGCCCGGGCTGGGTGCGCACCGAGTTCCACGAGCGGGCGGCGATGGACACCTCCTCCATCCCCTCCTTCCTCTGGCTCGATGCGGACGCAGTGGTGGAGGAGTTCCTCCGCGACGTCGCGCGCGGCTCCGTCGTCTCGGTGCCGTCGGTGCGCTTCGGAGTCCCGATGGCCGTGGTACGGCACCTGCCCGGACCGCTCGTGCGGCGGCTGTCGGCGGCGGTCTCGGCGCGGCGCTGAGGCTCCGCTCAGGTCCGGCTCAGGCGACCCTTTTCCCGGCGTTCCCCCACGCCGCGTTCCGTACACTTGACGCTCGTGGTTGCCGATCAGATCCATCTCGTGCGGCACGGCGAGGTGTTCAACCCCGACCGGGTCCTCTACGGGCGACTCCCGAACTTCCGGCTCTCGGATCTGGGCCACCGCATGGCCCGCTCCGCCGCCGACGACCTGCTCGAGCGCCGTCGCCACGTCACGGCGCTGATCGCCTCGCCGCTCCAGCGCACGCAGGAGTCCGCGCAGCCGATCTCGCAGGCGTTCGAGCTCGAGATCCGCACCGATGAGCGGGTGATCGAGCCGAGCAACCGCTTCGAGGGGAAGTCCCTCGCCGCGCGCAGCTCCGCCTTGCGGAACCCCAAGCACTGGCCCTGGCTCCGCAACCCCTTCGAGCCCAGCTGGGGCGAGCCGTACCTCTCCATCTCGGCGCGGATGTACGCGGCGATCGAGTCGGCGTGGGAGAGCACGGAGGAGGGCGACGCCGCGATCGTCAGCCACCAGCTCCCCATCTGGACGGTCCACCGCGCCCTCGCCGGCGAGCGCCTCTTCCACGATCCGCGCAAGCGCCGCTGCGCGCTCTCGAGCATCACGACCCTCGAGCGGCGCGGGGACGGCTTCGTCGAGGTCGGCTACTCCGACCCGGCCGCCGGCCTGCAGGGCCTGGCCACCGACGTGGGAGCGGTCTGATGCGCCGGACGGGGCGGCTCCGCGGAGCGGGCGTCCTCGCGCTGGCCGCCGCGCTCGCGCTGACGGGCTGCTCCGAGGATCCGCTCGCCGACCAGTACCGCAACGGCAGCAACAAGGGCTACATCTCGGGGGACGGCACCGTCACCGAGATCGCCGCCGCCGACCGGGACGACCCCATCGTCTTCTCCGGCACCGACGAGACCGGCGCCACCATCGACTCCGCCGACCTCGCCGGGCAGGTCGTCGTCGTCAACTTCTGGTACGCCAGCTGCGCCCCGTGCCGCGCCGAGGCCGCGGACCTCGAGACGGTGAACACGGAGTTCGCCGACAAGGGCGTGTCGTTCGTCGGCGTCAACGTGCGCGATCAGGCCCCTACCGCGGCCGCCTTCGCCGAGACCTTCGGGCTCGGCTACCCCTCCATCGTCGACACCGACTCGTCGGTGCAGCTCGCTTTCACCGGCACCGTCCCGCCGAACGCCGTGCCCACGACGCTCGTCCTCGACAGGGAGGGGCGCGTCGCGTCGCGCATCCTCGGCCAGCTCCAGGAGGCGTCGATCCTCTCGACCCTCGTGGGCGACACGCTCGCCGAGGGGGAGTAGCGGCGTGGGCGACATCGTCGTCAGCGGTCAGCTCCTGCTGGCCGTGCCGATCGCGCTCCTGGCCGGGCTCGTGTCCTTCGCGTCGCCCTGCGTGCTCCCGCTGGTGCCCGGCTACCTCGCCTACGTCGGCGGATTCACCGACGCCGACGAGCGTGCGGCCCGCGGACGCCGCCGGGTCGTGCTGGGCGTCCTCCTCTTCGTGCTCGGATTCTCGCTGGTGTTCGTCCTCTACGGTGCGGCGGCGGGCACGGTCGGCTTCTGGCTGCGCCAGTACACCGACCTGATCACCCGCGTCCTCGGGCTCGTCGTGATCGCGATGGGGCTCGTCTTCATCGGCCAGTTCTCGTTCCTCCAGCGCACGCTCCGGCCCGGGATCCGTCCCGCCACCGGGCTGATCGGAGCGCCGCTGCTCGGCATCGTCTTCGGCGTCGGCTGGACGCCCTGCCTCGGCCCGACGCTGAGCTCGATCCTCGCCCTCAGCTACGGCGTGGGCTCGCCCTGGCGCGGCGCCCTCCTCGCCCTGGTCTACTGCCTCGGACTCGGCATCCCCTTCCTCCTCGTCGCCTTCGGCTTCAGCTGGGTGACCAGCACGCTCGCCTTCGTGAAGCGCCACATCCGCGTGGTCAACATCCTCGGCGGCGCCGCCCTCGTCCTGATCGGAGTCCTGATGGTCACGGGCATCTGGAACACCCTCGTCTACGGATCCCTCTCGGCGGTGATCGATGGCTTCCAGCCGGCGATCTGAGCCCGAGGAGAGCACGCGCCGCCCCGACGAGGCCGCGCAGCGGAGGACGGACGCCTCCTTCCGCCCCGCCGACCACTACGACTCCGACGGCACCGTCACGCAGCCGGCGCTCGGGTTCACCGGCTGGCTCCGCTGGATGTGGCGCCAGCTCACCAGCATGCGCACGGCGCTGTTCCTGCTGCTGCTGCTGGCGATCGCGGCGGTCCCCGGATCGCTCGTGCCGCAGCGCTCCTCCGACCCCAACGGCGTGACCCAGTACTTCGTCGACAACCCCGACCTCGCGCCCCTGCTCGACAGGGTGCAGGCGTTCGACACCTACACCTCCGCCTGGTTCTCGAGCATCTACCTGCTGCTGTTCATCTCCCTGATCGGCTGCATCGTCCCGCGCACGCGCCACCACTTCCAGGCGATGCGGTCGCGGCCGCCGCGCACCCCGGCACGCCTGCAGCGCCTCGCCGGCTACACCGTCCGCGAGGTCGAGGGCGCGACGGAGGAGGAGGCCGTCGCCTCCGCCCACTCCGTCCTGCGCCGGGCGGGCTACCGTGTCGAGCGCTACGACGACCCGCGCGGCCGCTGGTCGAGCGTCTCGGCCGAGCGCGGCTACCTCCGCGAGACCGGCAACCTGGTCTTCCACTCCGCCCTGGTCGGCATCCTCGTCGCCGTCGGAGTGGGCGGCGGGTTCGGCTACAGCGGGCAGCGCGTGCTGGTCGAGGGCTCCCAGGGGTTCGCGAACAACCTCGCGGCCTACGACTCCTTCAACCCCGGCCGCTTCTTCGACAGCAGCCAGCTCGACCCGTACCAGCTGACCCTCGACAGCCTCGACGTGAAGTACGAGGAGCAGAACCAGTCGGCGCTCGGCCAGCCCGTCGATTTCACCGCGAACGTCACGACCTCCGAGCGTGGCGGGGGCACCGAGGACCGCACGATCAAGGTCAACGACCCGCTGGCGATCGGCGGCACGAACGTCTACCTCCTCGGCAACGGCTACGCGCCGACGATCACGGTCCGGGATCCCTCCGGCCGGGCGATCTTCACCGACTCGGTGCCGTTCCTCCCGCAGGACGCGAACCTGACCTCCGTCGGCGTCGTCAAGGTGCCGGACGGGCTCTCCGAGCAGCTGGGCCTCACCGGCTTCTTCTACCCGACGCAGGACACGCTGGCCTCCGGGGCGTCGACGTCGATCTTCCCCGACCTGCAGTACCCCGTGCTCTCGCTGAACGTCTTCGCGGGCGACCTCGGCCTCGACGGGGGAGTGCCCACGTCCGTCTACGTGCTCAACACCGACTCGCTGACCCGGCTCACCGGCGGCACCACCGGCGTCGCGCCGATCACCCTCAAGCCCGGCGACACGGCCGAGCTCCCGAACGGGCTCGGCAGCGTGAGCTTCGACAACACGGGCGCCGACCCGACGCGGATCGGCACCGACAGCGTCAAGCGCTTCGCCTCGTTCGACATCCACCACGACGCGACCCAGGGCTGGGTGCTGCTCTTCGCGATCCTCGTGCTCGCCGGACTCCTCACCTCGCTGTTCGTCCCGCGGCGCCGCGTGTGGGTGAAGGCGACCGCCCAGGACGACGGCGGCCTCCTCCTCGAGTACGCGGGACTCGCCCGCGGCGAGGACCCCCAGCTGGTGCGCGCCGTGCGGACGATCGCCGACCGGCACGCCCCGCTCGACTGACCCGCCTCCCGGACGCCCCTCCACAGCCGTCGCCCGGCTGGGCAGGGGCCGAGTCTGTGCAAGCGCGAAGGGGCGGCCGGGGCGGCGAGCGATTACCCTGAGGAGGTGATCGCGTCCCTCTCGCAGTACTCGGTGCTGTGCCTCTCCTCCGCCATGGGCATCTACGCCATGGCGTTCGTCTTCTTCGCGATCGACCTCGCCCGCCGCGCCTCCCTGGCCGACGGCGAGTCGATCGAGGTCGTCCAGGAGGCGGAGCGCGTCGCCTCCGCGGCCGCCGCCGACCGCGCGGCCAGCGGCAAGGCCACCGTCGCCGCCGCCGGCTCCGGACGCACCGCGACGCTCTCCCGCATCGGCAGCCGCGTCGAGGACGAGGTCTACCGCGCCCCCGCCCGCTCGAAGACCATGCGCATCGGGTTCTCGCTCACGCTCCTCGGCTTCGTGCTCCACCTCGGCGCGACCGTCCTCCGCGGCGTCGCCGCCGGCCGCGTCCCCTGGGCGAACATGTACGAGTTCTCGATGACCGGGACGCTCATCATCATCGGCGTCTTCCTCGCCGTCCAGCTGCGCTGGGACCTCCGCTTCCTCGGAGCGTTCATCACCGGCCTCGTCCTGGTGCTCCTCGGCATCGCGACCGTCAACTACTACGTCGCCGTCGTCCCGCTCCCGCCGGCACTCCAGTCCTACTGGCTGGTCATCCACGTGCTCGTCGCGATCCTCGGCACCGCGTTCTTCGCCCTCGGCTTCGCGCTCTCGGTCACCCAGCTCCTCCAGGCCCGCCGCGAATCCTCCGGCGACAGCCCCCGCTCGGTCCTCCGCTTCCTGCGCACCCTGCCCAGCTCCCTCACCCTCGAGAACCTCGCCTACCGCGTCACGATCCTCGGCTTCATCCTCTGGACCTTCACGCTCATCGCCGGCGCCGTCTGGGCCGAGAAGGCCTGGGGCCGCTACTGGGGCTGGGACACCAAGGAGGTCTGGACCTTCATCATCTGGACCATCTACGCCGGCTACATCCACGCCCGCGCCACCCGCGGCTGGCGCGGCACCCCCTCCGCCTGGCTCGCCATCGTCGGCTTCGCCGCCGTCATGTTCAACTTCGGCGTCGTCAACGTGTTCTTCAAGGGACTCCATGCCTACTCCGGCCTCGACACCGGCATGTAATCGGGTCGGCGGGGCCTGGTGGGGCCCCTCGCGGCGTTGTCGGCGACGAACGTAGCGCCGCTACGCCCGACGCCTCCGCCTTGCGATCGACCCCACCAGGCCCCGCCGACCGCCCACCAGGACACGCTTTGAGGACGGCTCCGCTTCGCGGTCGCCGCGGGGGGCCTCCGCGTCGCGGTCGGGTCTGGCCGGGCTCCGCTTCGCGGTCGGGTCCGGGTGGGCTCCGCTTCGCGGTCGGGTCCGGGTGGGCTGCGCTTCGCGGGAGGCCCGCGGAAACGGGGGTCGACGGAACATGCTGATCGGGTAGCGCGCGCGGCGCGCGTATCGAGATCCCATGGCGCGAACGCGGGGAGCGGGCCGATCGAGTTCCCGCAGATGGACGCGCAGGGGGCGGTGCCTGCTGATCGAGTAGTGCGCGGAGCGGGCGTGTCGCGCACAGGGGGCATGGACGGGCTGCGGGCGGATCCGTGCCTGTCGAGTGGCGGTGGTGGATGCCGGGGGCGACGGCGGACGGGTCAGACGGCGGTGACGATGTCGATGAGGTGGGGGGCGAAAGGGGCGTCGAGGGCGAGGACGATGCGGGTGCGGGCGTCGGAGGGATGGACGCCGCGGTAGATGCCGCGGAGGTCGGCGACGGTCTGGCCGCGGCCGGGGCCGTGGGTGGCGTCGACGGTGACGTGGACGCGCGGGGCGGAGGTGAGGGCGACGGCGTCGACGGCGATCGCGGCGGCCATGGGGTCGTGCATCGCAGCGGTGCGCTCGCCGAAGTGGCCGACGTAGAAGTCGAAGTAGAAGTCGAGCGCCTGCCCGATGGCCTGCGCGAGGGGATCGGGCGACGCGAGCAGGACGGCGCGATCCTCCTCCGTCAGCAGGTGCCGCATGGTCACGTCCAGGGGCACGAGCGTCAGATCCCAGTCGGCCGCGACGACCTCGGCGGCGGCCGCCGGGTCGTGCCAGATGTTGGCCTCCGCCACGGCGGTCACGTTGCCGGGGACCAGCGCGGCTCCGCCCATCACGGTCACCGAGTGGACGAGGGACGCGATCTCCGGGTGCGCACGGAGGGCGAGCGCGAGATTCGTCAGCGGGCCGATCGCGACCAGCCGCAGCTCGCCCTCGTGCTCGCGGGCGAGACGGAGGAGGAGGTCGGCCGGATCCTCGTCGACCGGCTCGCCGCCCTCGGGCAGCGCGACCCCGCCGATGCCGTCGTCGCCGTGCACGTGCGGAGATCCGCCGGCGTAGTCCTCCTCGAGGAAGTGGTGCGCCCCCACGGCGACCGGCACGTCGTCGCGGCCGGCCAGCGCGAGCAGGCCGAGGCTGTTGACGGCGGCCCGGCGGGCGTCGGTGTTGCCGCTGACCGTGCTGATCCCGACGAGGCGGGCCCGGGGCGAGCGGAGGAGGTACGCCAGAGCGAGCGAGTCGTCGATGCCGGTGTCGCAGTCGAGGAAGACGGGGACGGTCGATGCGCTCACGGTGCTCCGATGCTCGAGGGTGGGGGACGCGTCGGGCACCGGCGGCCGACGCTCCCATTCTGCCGCTCCTCCGACGCGGCGCCCGCCGCCGACGATCAGAGCAGCGCGTAGGAGTCGCGGAGCCGCGCCCGCCACCAGGCGAGCCGCTCCGGTGACACGGCGTGACGGGAGAGGAGCTCCTCCGAGACCTCCACGCGGCCGACGGGGATCCCGCCGTCCACCGGCCGCAGCGGCCGCTCCGTGACGTCCGCGGCGAGGAGGGACGCGGTGCCGAGTCCGCAGTCGAAGGGCAGCTCGGGGAGCGCCGCGGCCAGGGCGGCGCCCATGGCGAGTCCGACCGAGCTGTCGATCGCGCTCGAGACCACCGCCGGCAGCCCCGCCTCGGCGACGAGGGCCAGCGCCCGGCGCGTCCCGCCGAGCGGCTGGGCCTTCACGACCAGCAGGTCCGCGGCTCCGGCCCGGGCGACGGCGAGTGGATCGGCGGCCTTGCGGACGCTCTCGTCGGCGGCGATCGGGATGCCCATGTACTTCACCCGGTAGCGCAGCTCCGCCAGCTCGTCGACGCTCGCGCACGGCTGCTCGACGTACTCGAGGTCGGACTCCGCGAGGGCGTGGACGGCGTGCTCGGCCTCGTCGAGGTTCCAGCCGCCGTTCGCGTCCACGCGGATCCGGCCCTCCGGACCGAGCAGGCGGCGGACCTCGACGACCCGGGCCACGTCGTCGGCCAGCGTCTGGCCGCGCTCGGCGACCTTCACCTTCGCCGTGCGGCAGCCGTGGTAGCTCGCGAGCACGGCGGCGACCTCGTGCGGTGCGACGGCCGGGATGGTCGCGTTCACCGGGATGCGGTCGCGCAGCGGTGCCGGCTGCTCGCTCCAGCCGTAGTCGATCGCCGCCCGGAGCCACGCCGCCGACTCCTCTGCGCCGTACTCGAGGAAGGGCGAGAACTCGGTCCAGCCCTCGGGGCCGCGCACGAGCGCGATCTCGCGGTGGTCCACACCGCGGAAGCGGGTGCGCAGCGGCAGAGCGACGACGCGGAGTCCCGCGTCGATCTCGCCGAGGGAGGGGAGCGGGGAGGCGGGCACGACGTCGTCCATCCGGCCATTGTCCACCGGCCGGGGCGACGCGGCGGCCACCCGGGCGCAGGAGGTCGGCGACGCGCGCGCAAGCCCCCGGGGTCCCTCCTCCGAGCGCCCGCCGAGGTGCCAGACTGACGAGGCTGCCGTTGGAGTCCGGAGGAGTGCGATGAGCCAGATGCCGATGAGCCCGCCGCCCGCGCCCGCCCCGGGCCCGACGCAGGGCTCCGTCCCCTCCCGCCGCCCACTCGGCAGGGGCGCCTGGATCGCGCTGGGCACGAGCCTCCTCGTGGGCGTCGTCTACACCGGCGTGCTCGGCACGCTCGTCGCCGTCGGAGTGGGCGGCGCGCTCGACTCCGCCGCCGGCAGCGCGTCGACGAGCGCTCCGTCCGAGCCGTTCGGCGACCCGACGGACGACCCGTTCGGCAGCGGGGACCCGTCCGATCCGCTCTACGACTACCCCGGCTACCAGGACGGCGACGCCGCGACGATCCTCGGCCAGCCGTCCGCGGAGGACGTGCGCGCGAGTGCCGAGCAGGCCGTCGCGGCCGTCGAGGGCGCCGTCCCCGAGGAGTGGACCTCGGCCGACGACGAGTACTACGAGCAGTCGCAGAACGCCTACGGCGGTCCCTCCCTTCTGTACGACTACATCTCGGCGACCGAGTACGCCGCCGCCGACGTCTCGACCGACGCCGACAGGCAGGCGGCGGTCGACCGCTTCACCGCAGCGCTCTCGCCCCTCGGCTTCGACGACGTCGAGGTGGCCGACACCCCCGAGGAGTGGTCGGAGGCGGGCTACGAGCTCGACGGCGACCTCTCGGACGAGGAGGCGTCGGCCGCGCTCTGGATCGTCACCGCGCGCTCCTCCGCCGACCTCGTGCCCGCGATCGAGATGGGCCTCGTCGACCTCGACGCCGATCCGACCGGCCTGGTCGCCGACATGCTGGACGGAGTCGGCCTCTCGCCGGACCCGCAGGGCGCGTTCCTCGCCGGGTACGCGAACGGGGTCCTGCAGGACGAGGACCGCGGCGAGTTCACCGACCGCCTCGAGGAGTACGGCGGAGTCGCCGCGACCTGACCGGGCGCTACAAGCAAGCCCGTCCGCCCGCAAGCCCGAATCGGCGCACCGCCCGCGCCCTACGGTGAGGGGATGGCTGCACCCCGCTCGACCAGGCCCCTGCGCGACTACGCCGCGATCGGAGACGGTCGCACGGTCGCCCTGATCGCGAAGGACGGCAGCGTCGACTGGATGCCCGTCCCGGACCTCGGCTCCACCCCCGCCTTCGCCGCCCTGATCGACGCCGAGTCCGGCGGCTGCGTCGAGCTCGCCCCCGAGGAGCCCGCCGAGGTCTCGCGCGCCTACATCCGCGACACGAACGTCCTCGAGACCACCTTCACCACCGAGTCGGGCACCGTCCGCGTGACGGACGCGCTCGTCACCGGGATCGCGGGCCGCCTCCCGTGGGCCGAGCTCGCGCGCCGCGTGGACGGTGTCGACGGCGAGGTGCGGATGCGGTGGGCCGTGCGTCCCGGAACGGGACTCGGCCGGTTCTCCCCGTGGATCCAGAACGCCGACGGCCGCTCGCTCATCCGCGCCGGAGACATCACCATCGGCGTCACCGGGCAGGAGCACGGGCCCGACGGCGACGACGCGCCCTCCGGCGCCGGCGACGAGCTGACGGGCTCCTTCGTCGTGACCGCGGGGAAGGACGCCGTGCGGCACGTCCTGGTCGTGTCGGCCACGCACGACGAGCCGCTGCACTTCCCGGTCGCGAAGAACGTCGACCGCGGCATCGACCGCACCATCCGCAGCTGGCAGGACTGGTCGGAGGAGTTCTCCTACGACGGCCCGTGGTCCGAGGCCGTCCAGCGCAGCGCCCTCGCGCTCAAGCTGCTGATCTACTCGCCCACAGGAGCCATCGCCGCGGCCGCGACCACGTCGCTCCCGGAGTCGCCCAACGGCGGCAAGAACTGGGACTACCGCTTCGCCTGGGTGCGCGACGCCGCGTACACGATGCACGCGCTGGTGCGCTTCGGCCTGCGCGAGGAGACGCACGCCGCGCTGTCCTGGCTCCTCCGCACGATCAAGGAGCACGGACCGGATCTGCACATCTTCTACGGACTCGACGGCTCCATGCCGACCGTCCTGGAGGAGTTCGACGTCCCGGGCTACGCCGGCATCGGCCCGGTCGTCGCCGGCAACGCAGCGCAGAGCCAGCTGCAGCTGGGCGTCTTCGGCGACCTCTTCGACATCTGCCGCATCTACGTCGACGAGGGCAACGTCCTCGACATCCAGACCGGCCGGCTCCTCGCCCGCGTCGCCGACACCACCTGCGACCTGTGGCGGAACCGCGATGCGGGCATGTGGGAGCTGGAGGAGGAGCAGCACTACACCTCCTCGAAGATGGGCTGCTGGCAGGCGCTCGACGCGGCCGTGCACCTGGCGGAGCTCGGCCAGGTCGCGGGCAGCCCCGACCGCTGGCGCTTCGAGCGCGACCGCATCCGGGAGTGGATCGAGGAGCACTGCTGGTCCGAGGAGCTCGGCTCCTACGTGATGTACCCGGGCAGCGAGGAGCTGGACGCCTCGGTGCTCCTGCACGCGCCCAGCGGCTACGAGCGCGGCGAGCGGATGATCTCCACCATCGACGCCCTGGTGAAGGAGCTCGGCCGCGGCGCGCTGCTGTTCCGCTACTCCGGTATGGAGGGCGAGGAGCACCCGTTCGTGGCCTGCTCGTTCTGGCTCGCCTCCGCCCTGGCCTGCGTCGGTCGGCACGACGAGTCGGTCGCCCTGATGGACGAGCTCGTCGCCACGGTCCCGAACGACGTCGGGATCATGTCCGAGATGATCGCGGTCGACGACCTGGCCTTCTGGGGCAACCTGCCGCAGGGGCTCAGCCACCTCGCGTTGATCAACGCGGCCATCACCATCGAGGAGCTGGCGCCGGAGAAGGTCGGCCGCGCGTAACCCCGCCGACGGCGTCCGCGCAACCCGTTGAGGGCCGGCTCCGAGGGGCGTAGACCGGTACCACCCCCTCGCACCGCACCCACAAGGAGCACCTCAGCATGGATCTCGGGATCACCGGCCGCACCGCCCTCGTCACCGGAGGCGACTCCGGCATCGGCCTGGCCACGGCGCAGCTCCTCCTCGCCGAGGGCGCGACCGTCGTGATCACCGACGAGGACCAGGCGGAGCTGGACCGGGCCGCGGCCGGGCTCGACGCTCCGGAGGGCCGCCTGCACGCCTTCGCCGCCGACGTCACCAGCACGGAGCAGCTCGCCGAGCTGCACCGCCGCGTGGCCGGAGCGGTCGGCGCGATCGACATCCTCGTGCAGTGCGCCGGAGTCACGGGGGCGCAGGGCCTCTTCCACGAGATCGACGACGAGGGCTGGACCAGCACCCTCGAGGTCGACCTGCTCGGTCCCGTGCGGCTCGTGCGCGAGTTCCTCCCCGACCTCCGCACCGGAGGCTGGGGCCGGCTCGTGCTCACCGCCTCCGAGGACGCCGTGCAGCCCTACGACGACGAACTGCCCTACTGCGCCGCGAAGGCGGGCGTCCTCGCCTTCGCCAAGGGCCTCTCGCGCTCCTACGCGCAGGAGGGCCTGCTCGTGAACACGGTCTCGCCCGCGTTCATCCGCACTCCGATGACCGACGCGATGATGTCCAAGCGCGCCGAGCAGAGGGGCACCTCGGTCGACGAGGCGATCTCGTCCTTCCTCGACGAGGAGCGCCCGTACATGGAGCTGAAGCGCCGGGGCGAGGCCGAGGAGGTCGCAGCCGTGATCGCCTTCCTCTGCTCCGACCGCGCCTCGTTCGTGAACGGCTCGAACTACCGCGTCGACTCCGGATCCGTCGCCACGATCTGATCCCCGCAACCACGGGCCCCGCCCAGCGCGCGCACCCCGCGCGTGCGGGCGCCGTCCAGCCGAAGAAGCCAGACTCGGGGCGGGACACCGCACCCGGCACTGCAAGAGAAAGGAACGGTCCATGACCACCACCCTCGAACGCCACGTCGAAGCCCCCGCGGGCTCCGGTGCCAAGACCAGCCGCCGTCAGAACGCCGAGAAGGGCTTCAAGGCCTCCAAGGAGCTGCTCGACAGCCTCCAGATCGTCCTCGTCGACCTGATCGAGCTCCACGTCCAGGGCAAGCAGGCCCACTGGAACGTCGTCGGCAAGAACTTCCGCGACCTCCACCTGCAGCTCGACGAGATCATCGAGGCCGCGCGCGAGTTCAGCGACGACATCGCCGAGCGCATGCGCGCCCTCCACGGGATCCCGGACGGCCGCAGCGACACCGTCGCCGCGACCACCACCCTCCCCGAGTACCCGCACGGCGAGATCGACACGGCCGAGACCGTCGACCTGGTCACGATCCGCCTCGAGAACACCGCCGCCACCATGCGCGAGGTCCACGACCAGGTGGACGAGGAGGACCCGACCAGCGCGGATCTCCTCCACGCGATCATCCAGAGCCTCGAGCAGTACGCCTGGATGGTGTCGGCCGAGAACCGCACCACCTCCGCCGCCAAGTAGGGGCGAGCACCGGCAAGGGGACTCCGCGTCAGCGGGGTCCCCTTCCGTCTGCCCGAGCGGTCTCGAGTCGCCGTGCAGTCCGGATCAGTAGGGTCGTGACATGAGCACGCAGGTCTCCGAACTGTTCGACGCGCACCGCTGGGCGGCCGTCGACGGCTTCGACGCACTCGAGGACATCACCTACCACCACGACCGCTCCGGCCGCATCGCGCGGGTCGCGTTCGACCGGCCCGAGGTCCGCAACGCGTTCCGGCCGCGCACGGTCGACGAGCTGTTCCGCGCCCTCGAGGACGCCCGGACGAACCCGCGCATCGGTGTCGTCATCCTCACCGGCAACGGCCCGAGCCCGCGCGACGGAGGCTGGGCGTTCTGCTCCGGGGGAGACCAGCGGATCCGCGGCCGCGACGGCTACCGGTACTCCGACGGCGAGACCGCCGAGGGCATCGACTCCGCGCGGAACGGCCGCCTGCACATCCTCGAGGTGCAGCGCCTCATCCGCTTCATGCCGAAGGTCGTCATCGCGGCCGTCCCCGGCTGGGCCGCGGGAGGCGGGCACTCGCTGCACGTGGTCTGCGACCTCACCCTCGCCTCCGCCGAGCACGGGCGATTCAAGCAGACGGACGCCGACGTCGGCTCCTTCGACGCGGGCTACGGCTCGGCGTACTTCGCCCGCCAGATCGGGCAGAAGGCCGCGCGCGAGGTGTTCTTCCTCGCGCGGGAGTACTCCGCGCAGCGCGCCTACGAGATGGGCGCCGTGAACGCGGTCGTCCCGCACGCCGAGCTCGAGACGACCGCGGTGGAGTGGGCCGAGACGATCCTCACCAAGTCGCCCACGGCCATCCGGATGCTGAAGTACGCGTTCAACGCCGTGGACGACGGCCTCGTGGGCCAGCAGCTCTTCGCGGGCGAGACCACGCGGCTCGCCTACGGCACCGACGAGGCCGTCGAGGGACGAGACTCCTTCCTCGAGAAGCGCGAGCCCGACTGGTCGCCGTTCCCGTGGCAGTTCTGAGCCGGAGGGCACGCAGGTGACCCGCCCGCTCGCCGGTGTCGACGCGACGGTCGAGGCCGTCCTCCTCGCTCTTCGCGCGGCCCTGGACGGCAGCGGCCCGGCGATCCGCGTCTCCGCCCCCGGCGCTGCGACCGCCTCCGAGGATGCCGTCGTGCCGCAGCGCGTCGCCGCCGTCGTCGAGACCTCGGGCTCGTCGGGGCCGCCCAAGCGGGTCGCGCTCTCGACAGCGGCCCTGCTCACCAGCGCCTCCGCGACCCTCGCCGAGTTGGGCGGGCCGGGACGCTGGCTGCTCTGCCTGCCGACGCACTACGTCGCGGGACTGCAGGTGCTCGTCCGCTCGCTGACGGCGGAGGCCGACCCGGTCGTCCTCCCGGCCGGCGGCTTCGACGCGGCGGCCTTCCTCGCTCTCGCTCGGACGATGCCGGCGGGGGAGCGGAGGTACTCCTCGCTGGTCCCCGTGCAGCTCGCGAGGCTGCTGGATCTCGCCGAGCGCGATCCGGCCGCGGCCGAGGCGCTCCGCTCGTTCGACGCCCTCCTGATCGGCGGTCAGGCGACGCCGCAGCCGCTGCGGGACCGCGCCGCCGCCCTCGGCGTGCGCATCCGCCTGACTTACGGATCGAGCGAGACGTCCGGTGGCTGCGTCTACGACGGCGTCCCGCTCCACGACGTGCGGATGCGCGTCGAGAACGGGCAGGTGCTGCTCGG
The DNA here is from genome assembly GCF_002931645.1 of Rathayibacter sp. AY2B5. Classification (NCBI taxonomy): domain Bacteria; kingdom Bacillati; phylum Actinomycetota; class Actinomycetes; order Micrococcales; family Microbacteriaceae; genus Rathayibacter; species Rathayibacter sp. AY2B5. Next base: position 189,932 of record NZ_PSUE01000005.1, read on the forward strand.
CGGCCCGACCCTCGCGGAGGGCTACCTCGACGCCGACGGCGCGATCGACGACGAGCGTAGCGCCTCCGCCTTCCTCGAGCTCGACGGGGAGCGCTGGTACCGCACGGGCGACGCGGGGTCGATCGTCGACGGGCGCCTCCGGGTGACCGGTCGGCTCGACCGCGTGATCGTGTCGGGCGGGGAGAAGGTGTCGCTCGACGCCGTCGAGGCCGTGCTGCGCGAGGGGACCGTCCCCGACGCGGTCGTCGTGCGGCGGGCGGACGAGCAGTGGGGCGAGGTCCCGGTCGTCGTGACGGCGGAGGAGGCTCCCGCGCTCACCGACCTGCGCGCCCTGATCGCCGACCGCCTCGGGCGCGCCGCCGCTCCCGCGGCCGTGCTGCCGGTCGGCCGCATCCCCCTCCTCGCCTCCGGGAAGCCCGACCGCCGCGCCCTCGAGGTGCTCGCCGAGCAGGCCTGACCGGCTCCGAGCGTCGACGGGCCGGTGGGTAGGATTCCCTCCGTGTCGAGTACGAGTCGCAAGAAGAAGTCCTCCAGCGGCCGCCCCGGGGGCAGCCCGCGAGCGGTCGTCGTGAAGCCCGCCGGTCCCCGCGAGTGGATCGCCGGCGCCCGCCTCCGCACCCTCCCGCTGGCCGTCGCCCCCGTGCTCATCGGCACCGGAGCGACCCAGGTCGTCGACGAGGGCTGGCACTGGGTGCGCGCCCTGCTCTGCCTGGCCGTCTCGCTCGCCCTGCAGATCGCCGTCAACTACGCCAACGACTACTCCGACGGCGTGCGCGGCACCGACGCGAACCGCGTCGGACCCTCGCGGCTGACCGGCTCCGGAGCGGCGAAGCCCCGCCAGGTGCTCACCGTCGCCCTGGTCTTCTTCGGGATCGCGGCCGTCGCCGGGCTCGTGCTCACCACCCTCTCGGGGCAGTGGTGGTTCCTGATCGTCGGCGCGGCGGCGATCGCGGCCGGCTGGTTCTACACCGGCGGACGCCGCCCCTACGGCTACCTCGGGCTCGGCGAGCTCTTCGTCTTCGTGTTCTTCGGCCTGGTCGCCACCGTCGGCACCACGTTCGTGCAGATCGGCCGCACCAACCAGGAGTCGTGGCTCGGCGCCGTGGCGGCGGGCCTGTTCGCCTGCGCCGTGCTCATGGTCAACAACATCCGCGACATCCCGACCGACCGCCTCTCGGGCAAGCGGACCCTCGCGGTGCTCGCAGGACCGGCCGTGTCCCGAGCGATCTACACGGGTTTCGTGCTGATCCCGTTCGGCATCGCGGTGATCCTCGCGCTGTTCTACCCGCTGGCGTGGCTGACGCTCTTCGTGCTTCTGATGATCCTGCCGGCCATCCTGATCACCCTGACGGCGAAGACGGCGAAAGAGCTCATCCTGGCGCTGCAGCTGACCAGCCTGGGCGGGCTCGCCTACGCGGTCATCCTCGGGGCGGCGCTGGCGTTCTAGAGCGGCGGCTCGCACGAGGCGGGCTCGGGTGGGCCGGATTCGGGTGAGATCGGCTGTTGCGCGCCGGGCCTGGTGCGAGCGGGGTCAGCGCGTCAGAGGGGAGGCCTCGCCGGCGGGAGCGCCCGGCTCAGCGGTCGTCGCGGGTCGCGTCGACCGCGGCGTCCTCGACGTCGTCGTCGGTCGGAGCGCGCGGGACGTCCTTGCGGCGCTCGTAGATCGCCTCCGCGATGCGCTCGCGGGGCTTCCTCAGCAGGATGTAGGAGAGGGACAGGCTCGCGATCGCGGCGACGAAGCCCGCGGTGACCGCTGCCGTCAGCTCCGAGTCGACGAAGGTGCGCGCCGGCAGGTACACCAGCACGAAGACGCCGGCGAACATCGCCAGGCGCAGGAGCGAGTAGACGACGACCGCGCGGCTCAGTTTCACCGGGACAGTGTACGTCGGCCCCTGCACGCGCTTCCGTGAGCACCGTGGGAGCCTCCTGTCCAGCGTCCGTGCGGACCCTCCCCGACAAGGGTGCCGGACGTAGACTCGTGTCCATGATCCGCCTCGTCATCGGCCTGCTCGTGGCCCTCGCCGTCTTCACGGTCTACACCGTGATCGACGTCGCGATGAGCAACCGTCACGCCGTGCGGGCGATCCCGAAGTGGTCCTGGCTCCTGGTGGTGCTGATCCTCCCGGTCATCGGTGCGGGACTGTGGTTCTGGATCGGCCGTCCCCGCAAGCAGCGCGCCGCCGGCCGCCGCTACACCGCTCCGGACGACGACCCCGACTTCCTCGGCACCCTCCGCACCGAGCGCGACCCCGAGGAGGAGCGCCTGCAGGCAGAGCGCATCGCCCAGCTCGAGCGCGACCTCGCCGACATGGACGAGCAGGGCGAGGCCGACGGCCCCGGCCGCCGGGATGCCTGAGCACCGGCCGGTCGCCCCCTCCACCCGATTCGCGGTCGACCTCCTCACCCGCTTCGTCGCGCTCGGCGTCCGCGACGTCGTCGTCGCTCCGGGCTCCCGCTCGCAGGCGCTCGCCCTGGTGGCGGCCGAGCTCGAGACCCGCGGCGACGTCCGGCTGCACGTGCGGATCGACGAGCGCTCCGCGGGGTTCCTGGCGCTGGGCCTGGCCCTCGAATCCGGGATGCCGGCGCTCGTGATCACGACCTCCGGCACGGCGACCGCGAACCTGCACCCGGCCGTGCTCGAGGCGGACGCCTCGGACGTGCCGATGATCGTGCTGACCGCCGACCGGCCCGACGAGCTGCGCGGCATCCGCTCGAACCAGACGGCCGAGCAGCGCGAGCTGTACGGGCGTGCCGTGCGGCTGTTCGAGGACGTCGCTGCTCCGGACGACGCCTCCCGGCCCGAGGACGCGCGTGCGCTCGCCGATCGTGCCGTCACCGCGGCGCGCCGCGGGCCGGTCCACCTGAACCTCTCCTTCCGCGACCCGCTCTCCTCCGCTCTGCCCGACATGGAGGGGATCGAACCGGTCTCGTCGCCCGCTGTCCGATCCGGGATCCCGCGTGCCGTCGTGACCGCCGGTCCCGGTGAGCCGCTCACGGTCGTCATCGCCGGGGACAAGGCGGGCGCCGCGGCCGAGGAGATCGCTCGCGCCGGCGACTGGCCGCTGCTGGCCGAGGTCTCCTCCGGCGCCCGCTTCGGACCGCAGCTCGTCGTCGCCTGGCGTCGCCTGCTCGGCGAGCCCGACTTCGGCGGACGCATCCGCCGGGCGATCGTGCTCGGACACCCGACGCTCTCCCGCGAGGTCCCCGAGCTGCTGCGGCGCGAGGACGTCGAGGTGATCGTCGTGGACGCCGTGCGCGAGCAGTTCTACAACCCCGGCCGGCGCGCCCGCCGCGTCGGAGGCGTCGACGTGGTCCGCCCCGAGGGGGCGCCGCGTCCCGAGCGCGGCGAGCGCGCCTGGGCCGGATCCTGGGTGTCCGCGAGCCGCGCCCTGACGGTCGACCCCGACGAGCTGGACGAGGTCCCCGACGCCGGGTCGATGTCGGTCGAGGACCGCCGCGGCTACGCGCGCAACGCCCTCGCCGCGATCAGGGCACCGCTCACCCGCGACTTCGTCGTCGCCGCGGTCTGGAAGGTCACCTGGCCGCACGACCGGCTGCTGTTCGGAGCGTCGCGGCTGATCCGCGTCGCCGACGGGACCCTGCCGGGCAAGCGGATATCCGTCCTGGCGAACCGCGGCCTCGCCGGCATCGACGGCACGATCTCGACGGCTCTCGGGATCGCGGTGGCTTCGCAGGCGACCGAGCAGGGAGCCGGCGGAGTCACCCGCGCGGTCCTCGGCGATCTCACTCTGCTCCACGAGGCCGGCGGCCTCCTCCTCCCGCCGGGAGAACGGCGCCCGCGCGTGCAGCTCGTCGTCGTGAACGACGGGGGCGGCACGATCTTCGACGGACTCGAGGTCGCGTCGAGCTCGCATCCCGATGCGTTCGACCGCGTGCAGTTCACTCCGCAGAACGCCGATCTGGAGGCTCTCGCGCGCGCCTACGGGTGGGGCCACCGTCGTGCGGCGACGCGCGGCGAGCTGGAGCAGGCGCTGACCTCGCCGGGTGACGGGCCGGGCATCGTGGAGATCCGGCTCGAGCGCTGAGTCCGCGCGGGTCCGGTCGGACGGTCCTCCACAGGTCGTCGTCGGACGCTGTTCTCCCGGGGACCCCTCGTTCGAGCTCCGCAGCTCGTCTGCTGCTGCTTCGCTGGAGGCATGGCTGATGCGGAGACGGTGCGAGGAGAGGTCCTCGCCCTCGGCGACCGGGCGGCGGCGCTCGCGAGGAGCGCCTCCCCGGTGCTCCTGACCGCGGCGGAGGCGCTGCACGCGGGACACCGCGCGGCGCTGACCTGTCCCGACGCGTTCGCCCGAGGCTCCTCGACGGACAGCAAGGATGCGACGGACCTCGTCGAACGGTCGATCCGAGCGGAGTTCGCCGTCGCCCTCGGGGTCTCCGAGCGCACCGCCGCCAGGGAGCTGCTGCACGCCTCGCTCCTGATGGAGGAGCTGCCGCGGACCCGCTCCGCGCTCGCCGACGCCAGGATGCGCTGGGAGGCCGGCCAGCTCGTCTGCTCCGTCGCGGCGACCCTCCCGGCAGCGGCGCGCGCGGCCTACGACGACCGGGCCGTCGACCTCGCGGAGACGCTGACCCCGGGGCAGCTGCGCCACGCCCTCGCGCGGGTGCGGGAGGAGCTGCACGACGAGCCCCTCGCCGAGCGGCACGCTCGCGCCCGTGAGGACCGCCGGGTGTGGATGACAGCCGGGATCGACGGCATGGCGACGGTGTGCGCGCACGTCCCCGCGCCCGAGGCCGTCGGAGCGCTCGCCCGGCTCGACCGCATCGCGAGGGATCTGCGGGACGGCGCCGAAGGGGACCGCGATCTGCGGACGCTGGCGCAGCTCCGCGCCGACGCGTGGGCCGACCTGCTCTGCCACGGGGACGTGGCGGGGACCACTCCGGAGGGAGCCGCGGCGCCCTCGACCGGGCTGCGGGCCGAGGTGAGAGTCACCGTGGCGGCGAGCACCGCCGCAGGTGACGACAAGGCGGCCGCCGAGCTCGACGGCTACGGGCCGATCCCCGCCGAGGCGGTGCGAGCGCTCATCGACGACGACGCCGCCTTCACTCCTGTGCTGACCGACGAGGAGACCGGCGCGGTCGTCTCCGTCGGGCGCCGCCACCGCCTCCCGCCGCCGAGGATGAGGCTGCTGGTCCGCCTCCGCGACCAGACCTGCCGCTTCCCGGGCTGCACCCGGCCGGCGTCCTCGACGGAGACCGACCACAGCGTCGAATGGCGGAACGGGGGAGAGACGACTCCCGACAACCTCGCCTCCCTGTGCGTCGCCCACCACCACGTGCGCCACGGCGACCGGTGGACGTATCTGCTCCATCCGGACGGCACAGCGGACTGGACCACACCGACCGGCCGCCGCGTGACGACCCGGCCGCCGGCGCTGCCCGGGCGTCCGCCGGTGGGTGCAGGACGACGGCCGGGTGCTCCCCGGCTCGACGGGGACCCGGCGGGGTAGCCGACGGCTTCAGCGACTCCCGACGTGCGTCAGGCCAGCGCGTCGGTGATCGGGCGGAACTTCATGCGGGTCTCGGCGAGCTCGGACTCGGGAACGCTGTCGGCCACGATGCCGGCGCCCGCCCAGGCCGTGACCGCGCCCTCGGCCGTGACCTCGGCGCTACGGAGTCCGACGGCCCACTCGCCGTCGCCGTTGCCGTCGATCCAGCCGACGGGTCCTGCGTACCGACCGCGGTCGAAGGGCTCCAGGTGCTCGATGAGCGCAAGGGCGTCGGCGGTCGGAGTGCCGGCCACTGCCGCGGTCGGGTGAAGAGCATCGACGAGATCGAGCGCGCTGGAGGAGTCGCCCAGAATTCCTCGCACGTCCGTCGCGAGGTGCCAGAGATTCGGCAGGCGGAGCGTGAACGGGGCGGCGCCCGCCGTCAGCTCCCGTGTGTGGGGCTCGAGTTCCCGGACCAGACTGGCGAGAGCGAAAGCGTGCTCCGAGCGGTCCTTCGGACTCTCGAGCAGAGCGGCCTCCACGTCCGCGTCGGCGAGGGGATCCTCGCCTCGCGCGGCCGTGCCGGCCAACACCCTCGCCGAGATCTCGCCCCGATCGACCGCGACCAGCGTCTCCGGACTGGCGCCGAGGAATCCGTCCACGGCGAAGCCCCAGCAGTCCGGGTACCGCTCGGTGAGCGCACCCAGCATCCGACGCAGGTCCGCCCCCGGCGGGAGCCGCCCCTGCAGATCGCGCGCGATCACGACCTTGGACAGCTCGCCCGCCCGGATCGTCTCCACCGCGGCAGCGACCGCCGCGCGGTACTCGTCGGGCGACAGCGCACCCGGCGAGAGCGGCACGTGGTACGCCGCCCCCAGCGGCTCCTCGCCCGGCGTATCCGGTCCCTCCGCCTCGCCGATCGTGATCCGCGTCAGCCATGACCGGCCGTCGCGCGTCCCGATCACGGTGCGCGGCACGATCAGCACGCTCGTCGCCTCGGATCGGCTCGAGAAAGCGAAGGTCCCGAACGCGACCAGCCCCGTCCCGGGCAGTCCGACCCGGTCCTCCACCGTCGCCGCGTCGCAGAGCCGACGCCAGGCCGCCGCCGCATCCCGCAGCCGTTCCGGGCCCGAGAACTCGAGGCGCAGGGCCTCGCCGCGTCCGCTGAGGCCGGCGCCGTCGCGCTGCCAGAGGAGGGGCCGCCTCGGGTCGGAGTGGGAGAGGAGCGACGGCGGAGAGTCCAGTGGAGTCGTCTCCGCACGCAGCAGGGGGGTTCCAGCGCCGATGAGCGTCACCTCAGCAGGGTACGCCCGCGCCAGAGGATGGGACGTCCCATGCCGCGGGGCTCGGGGCGCAGGGCTCCGTTGCTACCGTGATCCGGTCCGGGGCCGCCGCGCGAGGCGGAGCGGGGCGGTCCCGGCGCTTCCCCAGGGGGGAGCGCGCCGACCGGGCGCGGGACGGCGGATGCACAGCCGCCGTCCCTCGTCTCGCCGTAGACTTGCGGATCGTGACGAAGGCAGACCTCACCAAACGGCCCGACGAGGTCGCCTCGATGTTCGACACCGTGGCTCCCGCCTACGACCTGGTGAACGGACTCCTCTCGGTGGGGAACGACCGGCTCTGGCGGATCGCGACGACTCGCGCCGTCAACCCTGCTCCCGGTGAGCGCATTCTCGACATCGCGGCCGGCACCGGAACGTCGAGCGCGTCGCTGGCGCGGTCGGGCGCCCAGGTCGTCGCAGCCGACTTCTCCCCGGGGATGATCGCCGTCGGCCGTCGCCGTCAGGCGGGCAACGACCGGATCGAGTTCGTCCAGGCCGACGCGATGGACCTCCCGTTCGAGGACGAGTCGTTCGACGCCGTGACCATCTCGTTCGGTCTGCGCAACGTGGCCGAGCCGAGGACGGCGCTCGCCGAGTTCCTGCGTGTGCTGAAGCCCGGCGGCCGGGTCGTGATCTGCGAGTTCTCGACTCCGCCGATCGCTCCGCTGGCCGCCGCGTACGACTTCTACCTGTCGAGGGTCATGCCCGCCGTCGTGCGCCTCGCGTCGTCGAACAATCCTGCGTACGACTATCTCGGCGATTCCATCCGGGCCTGGCCGGAGCAGAGCGTCGTCGCCGCCTGGCTCCGCGCGGCGGGCTTCGAGCGCGTGGCCTACCGCGATCTGACCGCGGGCATCGTGGCGCTGCACCGCGGCGTCAAGCCGATCGCGGCGACCCGATGACGACCGGGGTCCGCACAGGCCGAGACGTTAGGGTTTCCCTGTGAACGCCACTGCGCCCGTCGCCCGTCGCAGCCCGTCTCTGACGGCGCAGCTCGGCCTCTCCGAGCGCATCTTCTCCTCCTCGTCGGACCGCGCTCTCGCCCGCACGATCGACGCGGGTCTGGAGCAGGTCGAGGAGGGTCTCGTCCGGCAGCTGTCCTTCGCGGACGCCGTGGCCGACGTCTCCACCCGGTACCTCCTCGAGGCGGGCGGCAAGCGCGTGCGCCCGATGCTCACCCTCCTGGCCGCGTCGCTGGGCCGCGGCAACACGCCGCAGGTCCTGCTCGGTGCGCAGGCGATCGAGATCACGCATCTCGCATCGCTCTACCACGACGACGTCATGGACGAGGCGGAGAAGCGCCGCGGCGTCCCGTCGGCGCAGACCGTGTGGGGCAACAACGTGGCCATCCTGACGGGCGATCTGCTCTTCGCCCGCGCGAACCAGCTGATGGTCGAGCTCGGCGACAAGGCGATCCGGCTCCAGGCCGACACGTTCGAGCGGCTCGTCCTCGGGCAGCTGCACGAGACGGTCGGCCCGACCGACGGCGAGGACCCGGTCGAGCACTACCTGTCCGTCCTGGCCGACAAGACCGGGTCCCTGATCGCCGCGGCGGGCCGCACGGGAGTCGCGTTCTCGGAGGCTCCGGAGGAGTACGAGGAGGCCATGCGCGTCTTCGGCGAGAAGATCGGCGTCGCCTTCCAGATCGTCGACGACGTCATCGACCTCTCTCCCCAGCCGGAGGAGACCGGCAAGAACCCCGGCACGGACATCCGCGCCGGCGTGTCGACGCTGCCGATCCTGCGCCTGCGCGAGCGCGCCTCCTCCGATAGGGAGGCCGCGGCTCTCCTCGCCCGCATCGAGAGCTATGTGAGCCGCTCGAACGACGCCATCGCGCACACGGAGGAGCAGAGCGCCGACATCTCGGACGCCATCGCTCAGCTGCGCGATCACGACGTCACCGCGCAGACCCTTGCCGAGGCCCACCGGTGGGCCGACGAGGCCGTCGCCGCCCTCGCTCCGCTGCCCGACGGCTCCGTCCGCAAGGCGCTGACGCGCTTCGCCGACACCGTCGTCGAGCGCAACGGCTGACCCCGATCGTCGCGGCGCGCCCTGCGCCGCAGGAATGAGACCGGTTGTGCGCTGCGGCGCCCCGGCAGGAGGAACGCAATGACCAAGCTCAGGCTGGCCATCGTCGGCGCGGGTCCCGCGGGCATCTACGCCGCCGACCTCATGATCAAGGCCGAGAAGAAGTACGACGTCTCGATCGATCTGTTCGAGCACCTGCCCGCGCCCTACGGCCTGGTCCGCTACGGCGTCGCGCCCGATCACCCGCGCATCAAGGGGATCATCACCGCGCTGCGGGAGGTGCTCGACCGGGGCGACATCCGCATCTTCGGCAACGTGCACTTCGGGACCGACATCACGCTCGAGGATCTCAAGCGGCACTACCACGCCGTGATCTTCGCGACCGGCGCCGTTCGGGACGCTCCGCTCGACGTCCCGGGTGTCGAGCTCGAGGGCTCCTACGGTGCGGCCGACTTCGTCAGCTGGTTCGACGGCCACCCCGACGTGTCGCGCACCTGGCCGCTGGAGGCGTCCTCCGTCGCTGTCATTGGCAACGGCAACGTCGCGCTCGACGTCTCGCGGATGCTGGCGAAGCACGCCGAGGACCTCCTGCCCACCGAGGTCCCGCCGAACGTCTACGAGGGGCTGAAGGCGTCTCCTGTCACCGACGTGCACGTCTTCGGGCGCCGCGGTCCCGCTCAGGTGAAGTTCACGCCGCTGGAGCTGCGCGAGCTGGGCGAGCTGCGCGACGTCGACATGATCGTCGCCGACGAGGACTTCGACCTCGATCCCGCTTCGGAGGCCGCCATCGCGACCAACAAGCAGGTCATGGTCATCAACCGGGTGCTCAACCAGTGGCGCACCCGTGAGGTCGGGAGCGCCTCGCGTCGTCTCCACCTGCACTTCTGGGCGAAGCCGCTCGAGTTCGTGGACGACGGATCCGGTCGGGTCGGCGCGATCCGGTACGAGCGCACCGAGCCGGATGGCGAGGGCGGAGTGCGCGGCACGGGTGAGATCCGCGAGGTCCCGGTGCAGGCCGTGTACCGCGCGGTCGGCTACTTCGGCTCGCCGCTCGATGGCCTCCCGTTCGACGAGATGCGCGGCGTGATCCCGAACCGCGAGGGCCAGGTCCTGGACGACGAGGACCAGCAGGTCCACGGCGTGTACGCGACCGGCTGGATCAAGCGCGGACCGGTGGGCCTCATCGGGCACACCAAGTCCGACGCCATGGAGACCGTCGCGCACGTGCTCAACGACCAGGCGTCCTGGTGGACGCCCGAGCACCCCGAGGAGGCGGCCGTGGTCGCCCTGCTCGAGGAGCGGGAGATCGCCTACACGGATCTCGACGGCTGGCACCGGCTGGACGAGCACGAGATGGCGCTCGGCGAGCCCGAGGGCCGTGCGCGCGTGAAGGTCGTTCCTCGCGAGGACATGATCGCGATCTCGCGGGCGGAGCCGGTCGCGCTCTGACGCGTGCTCTCCGAACGGCCCTCCGGTGCAGTCCGGGGGGCCGTTCGTCGTTCCGGCGTGGACGCCGCGCACCTCCTCTAGGATTCGGGCACCGCTCTGGACGGAGACAGCATGACCACGGCCTCGCCCCACGACGTCATCCGGGTGCGGGGTGCGCGCCAGAACAACCTCCGGGGGATCGACGTCGACATTCCGAAGCGGAGGATCACCGTGTTCACCGGGGTCTCGGGCTCCGGCAAGTCGTCGCTCGTCTTCGGCACCATCGCGGCCGAGTCCCAGCGCCTCATCAACGAGACCTACTCCGCCTTCGTGCAGCAGTTCATGGGGTCGCCGGCCCGCCCGGACGTGGAGTCGCTCGACGGACTGTCGGCCACGATCGTCGTCGATCAGGAGCGGATGGGGTCGAACGGCCGGTCCACGGTCGGCACGGCGACCGACGCGTACACGATGCTGCGGATCCTCTTCAGCCGGATCGGCGATCCGCACGCGGGCACGAGCGGTGCGTTCTCCTTCAACCTGCCGGAGGGGATGTGCCCGCGGTGCGAGGGGACGGGCCGGGTGTCGAGCATCGACCTCGACGCGCTGATCGACCGCTCGAAGTCGCTCGAGGGCGGTGCTCTCGACGCGATCCCCAACTTCGTCGTCGGCGGCTGGTACTGGAAGGGCCTCGCCGAGTCGGGCCTCTATCCGGCCGATGTGCCGATCGCAGACTTCACGCCCGAGCAGATGGACGCGTTCCTCCACCGTCCGGCCACCAAGATGGCCATCGCCGGGATGACGATGACCTACGAGGGCCTCCTGGTGAAGGTCACCCGCCTCTACCTGGCGAAGGAGGCGGCGCAGCCGCACATCCGCGCCTTCGCCGAGCGGGTGGCCACCTTCGCCGCCTGTCCCGAGTGCGGAGGCGGCCGGCTCACCCGGGCGGCGCTGGAGTCGCGCATCGGGGGCCGGAACATCGCCGAGTGCGCCGCGCTGCAGGCGACCGACCTCGCCGCGTGGCTCCGCGGACTGCAGGCGCCGTCCGTCGCTCCGATCGTCGAGACCCTCCTCGGGACGCTCGACGCCCTCGTCCAGGTCGGGCTGGGCTACCTGTCGCTCGATCGGGAGTCGGGCACCCTCTCGGGCGGTGAGGCGCAGCGGGTCAAGATGGTGCGGCATCTGGGATCGAGCCTCACGGACGTCACGTACGTCTTCGACGAGCCGACGGCGGGTCTGCATCCGCACGACGTCTCGCGGATGATCGAGCTGCTGCGCCGCCTGCGGGACAAGGGCAACACCGTCCTGGTGGTCGAGCACAAGCCGGAGATCATCGAGATCGCCGATCACGTGGTCGACCTCGGTCCGAGGGCCGGTGCGCACGGCGGCGAGCTGCGGTTCGAGGGGACGGTGGCGCAGCTGCGCACGTCCGACACCCTGACGGGCCGTCATCTCGGTCACCGCGTCCCGCTGAAGGAGGCCGTGCGCCGTCCGACCGGGGCGGTGGAGATCCGCGGGGCCTCCACGCACAACCTCCGCGGCGTCGACGTGGACGTCCCGCTGGGCGTGCTGACCGTCGTCACCGGAGTCGCCGGCTCGGGCAAGTCGTCGCTCCTGCACGGCTCGCTCGCGGGTCGGCCGGGCGTGGTGGTGGCCGACCAGTCGCCGATCCGCGGCTCGCGGCGCAGCAATCCGGCGACCTACACCGGGGTCCTCGACGCGATCCGGGCGGCCTTCGCGAAGGCGAACGGTGTGAGACCGGCGCTCTTCAGCGCGAACTCGGCAGGCGCCTGCCCCGTCTGCAAGGGGGCCGGGATGATCTTCACCGAGCTGGGCCCCGCCGCGACGGTCTCGTCGGTCTGCGAGGAGTGCGACGGCAAGCGGTTCACCGCTGAGGTGCTCGAGTACCGCCTCCGCGGGAGGAACATCCACGAGGTGCTCTCGATGCCGATCGTCGACGCCGCGGAGTTCTTCGCGAGCGGACCGGCGCACACGGTGCTCGCCCGTCTCGTCGACGTCGGTCTCGGCTACCTCACGCTCGGACAGCCGCTGAACACGCTGTCCGGGGGCGAGCGTCAGCGCCTCAAGCTCGCGATCAACATGGCCTCGTCCGGATCCGTCTACCTGCTCGACGAGCCGACCACGGGCCTGCACCTCGCGGACGTCGACACGCTGCTCGGACTGCTCGACCGGCTGGTCGACTCCGGGAACTCGGTCGTGGTGATCGAGCACCACCGCGCCCTGATGGCGCACGCGGACTGGATCATCGACGTGGGGCCCGGAGCCGGGCACGACGGAGGGACGATCGTCTTCGAGGGGACTCCGGTCGGGCTCGCGGCGGCGGACACGCTGACCGGACGCGCCCTCGCCGAGTACGCGCGCTGATGCGTCCGCAGCCGCGACGCTCGCGCGTCAGCGCGAGAACGGGCCGGACAGGGCCGCCCACTGCAGGAGCATGATCGTCTTCGCGTCGACGATCTGCACGCCGATCTGGGTCAGCGCCTCGTCGAACGAGAGCTCGAGGACCTCGATGTCCTCGCCCTCGTCGGCGAGTCCCGCGAATGCTCCGCTGCGGGTGCCCGCACGGTAGCGCCCGGCGTAGAAGTGCAGCTTCTCGGTGACCGAGCCGGGGCTCATGAACGCGTCGAACACGTGCTCGAGCCGGCCGACCTCGAGTCCGGTCTCCTCGGACGCCTCGCGGCGGGCGCCCTCCTCGGGCCCGTCCTCGTCCAGGAGACCGGCGGGCACTTCGAGGAGCATCCCGTCGAGGTCGCCGTTCACGTACGCGGGGTAGCGGAACTGCCGGATCAGGACGACGGTGCGCGCGTCGGCGTCGTAGAGCAGGACCGCCGCGCCGTTCCCCCGGTCGTACGTCTCGCGCTGCTCGCTGGTCCAGCTGCCGTCGCGGTGCCGGTAGTCGAAGCGGGTGGTGCGGAGGACGTACCAGTCGCTCGAGAGGAGGGTGACCTCCTTCACGACCACGTCGGGGTTCCCGACGAGGTCGAGGCCCTCCCGGTCGAGTCCGGTGCGGCCCCGCCGGTCGGGCTCGTCGATGCCGGCGATCACGCGCGTGCTCCCGTGTGCGTCATTCCTCAGCGGAAGTTGACGAACTGGAGGTCGAGCTCGAGGTCGGCCCCGCGCAGGAGCGCCATGGTCGCCTGGAGGTCGTCGCGGCTCTTCGAGGAGACGCGGAGCTCGTCGCCCTGGATCTGCGACTTGACCGACTTCGGCGCCTCGTCACGGATGAGCTTGTTGATCTTCTTCGCGTGCTCCTGGTCGATGCCCTCCTTGAGGGTGGCCTCGATCCGGTACTCCTTGCCGGACGCGAAGGGCTCGCCCGCGTCGAGGCTCTTGAGGCTGATGCCGCGCTTGATCAGCTTCGACTGGAAGACGTCGAGGATGGCGTTCGCCCGCTCCTCGGTGTTGGCCTTGATCAGGATCTTCTCGCCGCTCCAGGCGATCGAGGCGCCGACGTTCTTGAAGTCGTAGCGCTGCTCGACCTCCTTGTGGGCCTGGTTCAGGGCGTTGTCCGCCTCCATCTTGTCGATCTTGCTGACGACGTCGAACGTTGAATCTGCCATGGCTCCGAGTTTAGCTTTCAGGCGTGGCGGAGCCCGGCCCCAGGCGCGGCTGGTACCTCTGAGGGGTGCGCCGCCTCCCCGTTCTCGTCCTCGTCCCGCTCGCCGGCCTCCTCCTGGCCGGCTGCGGCCAGCGGCCGCCCGCGCTGACGGTCGAGGAGGGCCTGTCCACCGTCCCTCCCGCGGCGACCGCTCCCGTCGCGGCCGACCCCGTCGTGCTGGAGGATCCCGAGCAGGCCGCGGCGACGCCGGTGCGACTGCTCGCCGACGAGGCGTGGCTGGGCACGGCGTCCGAGGGGAGCGGCATCCCGCTGCGTGCGCTCACCGCCTACGCGGGCACGGCCCTCCTCACGGCGTCGGTCGACCCCGACTGCCGGTTGGACTGGGCGACCCTGGCCGGCATCGGCTACGTCGAGAGCAGGCACGGCACGATCGACGGCGGCGAGCTGGGCGAGGACGGGCGGCCGACGGAGCCGATCTACGGTCCGCGCCTGGACGGAACGCGCTTCGACCGGGTCCCCGACAACGACGGCGGGGCTCTGGACGGCGACGCCGAGGTCGACCGGGCGATGGGTCCGCTGCAGATCATCCCGGCGACGTGGATGGCGTGGGCGTCGAGCGGATGGGATCCGCAGAACGTGGACCAGCAGGCGGTGACCGCCGCCCGGTACCTCTGCGACGCCGGCGGCGACCTCTCGACGGAGTCGGGATGGCGGGCGGCGATCGCGGCCTACAACCCGGCCGGGAGCTACGCGGGGAAGGTCGCGGAGGCGGCGTCCCGCTACGCGGCGGAGGCGGACTGAGGCCGCGCGGCACCGATTTCCGATCCGCCGGTCGCGTGGGTATCCTTGCTGAGCGCCTCCGGTTGTGAACACGCGGTCGGGTGCGCCACGGCGAGTTACCCTAGCGGCCAAAGGGATCTGACTGTAAATCAGACGGCGTAGCCTTCGGGGGTTCGAATCCCTCACTCGCCACCGAGCAGGAACATCCAGCAGACGCCCCGGCATCACGAGATGCGCGGGGCGTTCCGCATGTCGGGGGATCGCCCTTTCGGCGGAGTGCCTTTCCGGGGGAGCACCGGTCCGGCGGATCGCCGGGCCCGGCGTCTTCGTCCCGTCGCACCCCGCACGCCGTCGGCCCGGCCTCCGCGGTCGCCCGGCCCGCGCTGTCGGCCCGGCCCGCGCCGTCGCCTCAGCCCCGCGCCTCCTGCTCCAGGAACCCTGCGAGGGAGAGCGGCGGCCGTCCGGTCAGCCGCTCGACGTCGGACGAGACGTGCTCCAGCTGTCCGGCGGCGATCGCGGAGTAGGTGCTGACCCAGGCGTCCAGCTGCCAGTCCGGTGCGTTCCAGCGGCGGCGTGACGCGTACGCCTCCTCGAGGGTCTCGTCGACGTACACGGCGGGGCGGCCCGCCGCCGTCAGGGTCGCCGCGACCTCGTCGAGGGTGAGGGCCTCGGGCCCGGTCAGCTCGTAGGCGGCTCCGCGGTGCTCGGAGGGGGAGCGGAGGACCGCGGCGGCGGCGCGGGCCACGTCCTCGCGCGCGACGACGGCGGCACGGCCCGATCCCGCGGGTCCGCGGATCGCGCCGTCGTCGCCGAGCATCGCGGGCAGGAAGTCGAGGTAGAGGTTGTCGCGGAGGAACGTCCAGCCCATGCCGGAGCGGCGGATCGCGTCCTCGGTGGCCGCGTGGTCTCGGGCGAGGGTGAAGACCGCATCGGGTGCGGCTCCGGCGAAGGAGGTGTAGACGACGTGCTCGACACCCGCGGCGGCGGCTGCACCGACGAACGCGAGGTGCTCGGCGCGGCGCTCCTCGTTCTCGGAGGCGGAGACCATCAGGAGGAGGCGCACGCCCTCGAGCGAGTCGCCCGCGTCGGCGAAGGAGGAGCGCACCACCTCGGCCCCGGGGAGCTCGGGCGCGCGGGACGGGTCGCGGACCAGCAGGCGGAGGGCGTGACCGGCGTCGGCGAGCTCGCGCGCGACGCGACCGCCCACGGCTCCGGTGGCTCCCGTGAGGGCGATAGGGGTGCTCATCCCCCCATGATGGGCCCGATCCCTAGGCTGGGGCCATGAGCGACAACGCCCCCCTCCTCGCCATCGCCCGCTCGATCGCCGTCGAGGCGGCGCACCTCGCCCGCCTGCGGCGGCAGGACGGTGTCGAGATCGCCGCGTCGAAGTCGTCCCCGGAGGACGTGGTGACGGCCGCGGACCGGGAGGTCGAGGAGCTGATCCGCAGGCGCCTGGCCGAGGCGCGTCCGGACGACGGCTTCCTCGGCGAGGAGTCGGGGTCGGGGGGCGGCACGAGCGGGCTGACCTGGGTCGTCGATCCGATCGACGGGACCGTCAACTACCTCTACGGCATCCCCTCCTACGCGGTCAGCGTCGCTGTGGTGGAGGGGGAGCCGGATCCCGCGACCTGGACCGCGCTCGCCGGCGCGGTCGTGAACGGAGCGACGGGCGAGGTGACCACGGCCAGCCGAGGCGGGGGAGCCGAGCGGGACGGAGTCGCGCTGCAGGTCTCGGCTCCCTCCTCCCTCTCGCTCGCGCTGGTCGGCACCGGCTTCGGCTACGACGCGGGCCGCCGGATGCGTCAGGGCGCCGTGGTGCAGGAGCTCCTGGGCTCGGTCCGCGACATCCGCCGCATCGGCTCGGCGGCGCTCGACCTGTGCTCGGTGGCCACCGGGCAGCTGAACGCGTACTACGAGCGGGGCCTGAACCCGTGGGACCTCGCTGCGGGCGCCCTCATCGCCGAGGAGGCGGGTGCGCGGGTCGCGGGACTCGACGGCGCACCCTTCGGCTCCGGGCTGCTCATCGCGGCACCGGATCCTCTCTTCGCCGAGCTGGAGGATCTGCTGCGCCGCTTGCGCGCGGACGAGGTGTAACCGCTCTCCCAGGCCGAGCCGACAAGGATTCCGTGCGTCGAGAGGCGGATCGGCGCAGGATCCCGCCGGGGCTCGCCGCGCGTCGTGCCCCGATCGCGCCTGTGTGCGGCGGCCTCTGGCCGGATCCCGCCGGCCGTGGTTATCCTTTATGAATTCGTGATGTTCGCACAGGCTGCGCTCACGGAGCCGAGCGGTGCCTCTCCCTGGAGGCCCGCTCGTCCCCTGCCCCCGACGGAAGACATCGATTTCGTGAGCCCCGATTCGCCCGCCCCCGCTGCCCCTGCAT